>JASHOC010000323.1 GCA_030041305.1 Acidobacteriaceae bacterium | reverse complement strand
GTGGTGGGTCAGCTCGGCATCCATCGCCCGCTCCACCAGTGCCTTGGTTAGTTGTTTAAGCAGCCCTTGCTCGCCGATCAGGTCCTCCGGACCCTTGTAGCCGGCCAACAACTTGTCGATTAGCTCTTTATCGATTCCCATCGGTTCCTCTCCAGTATCGAGGAACTGACGTTTACACAGAAATCAAAACACCCTCGGTCACAGCCGCGGCCTACTTCGCCGTCACCTTCCTCGGGCAACAGATGAAGTTGCGCATCCTGGCCGAAAGGCTGCTCATCATCTCCCAGCGCTCTTTCGGCATTCCGCCCTTCGGCTTTTGCGCGCTGGCGGACGGGATTCGTTACGAGCCTCCGCGCTTGTGCCTTGTATTGGCCCTCGTACGGCGGAAACTCGCTGTCGTTGAGGACTCCGTCGAGGCTCGTTTCTCTAGTGGCTCCTAGGACGGCAGAAAGAAAAAATCCCGATTCGGGCTTGACGTCCGCGTGATATCTGATATATTGGGGCCATTATGAGTCTCGTTTTCGATCGCGCCGCACTGATCAAAACGCACGAGCCTGCGGCAATTCGATGTCGCCTTTGACTCCCTGTTCCCACGGCACCGTGGATTTTTGGGTTGAGTCGATTTTCCTTTTCTAAAAACTGAACTGAGCCTGTTTGCGCAGGGCGGGGTTACTGTATCTCCTCCCGATGTACACCTTGGCGTGGGGTGTACATCGAAATGCACGCAGTGCAGTTTCAGCACGACTCTACTCAGACACCGCCTTCGTTGTTTCTCTTTCAAGCTCACCCCCTTCTGTCCCGCGGCTTTCTGCTTGCAGGCTGACGCGCTGGTGTGCGGGCAGAAGGCTTCGTGTTGCCGCGGCGGGGACAAAAGCCCCAAACCGATCTCACTGTACGCAAACAGCTTGCTTCAACCCGATTGAGGATGACCATGAAGAAATTGGTTTTGTTTGTAATTGCCGTTTTGACAACGAGCACGGTCTTGGCCGCATCGACCCACCTTATTACTTCGCCGACAGAGGCGTTTGGGTTTGAGCCTGGCGCTGACCGCAAACTGGCCGACTGGACACAGTTGGTGAGTTATTTTCAGAAACTGGGCAAAGAATCCGATCGTGTTCGCTTCGAGGAGGTCGGCAAGACGACCGAAGGGCGTCCTTTTGTCGCGGTGACGATTTCGTCGCCTGACACGATTGCTCACCTTGATCGCTATAAGGAACTCCAGAGAAGACTGGCCGATCCGCGGACTACAACGCCGGAACAGGCGAAGCAGTTCGAGGCGGAGGACAAAACCGTCCTCATTGTTACGTGCAACATTCACTCGACAGAGATTGCCAGTTCGCAGAGCGCGACAGACTTTGCTTACAAATTAGCGGCCGGCGATACGCCAGAGATCCGCAAAATCCTTAACAACGTGATCGTAGTGCTGGTGCCGTCGCTGAATCCAGACGGCGAGCAACTCGTCGTCGATTGGTACAAGAAGTATCTGGGCACGCCGTATGAAGGAAGCAATCCCGTGGTCCTATGGGCTCACTACGTGGGCCATGACGACAATCGCGACTGGGCGACGTTCACGCAGGTGGAGACGCGACTGGCGGTAAAGCTGATCAATGAATGGCATCCGCAGATTCTCTACGATCTTCACCAGCAGGGCGAAGACGCTGCTCGCATCTACCTGCCGCCGTTTGTAGACCCGTTCGACCCAAACATCGATCCGCTTCTGATTTCGTCGATCAACGCTCTAGGCATGAATACCGCGCTCGACATCGAAGGGACGGGCAAGACGGGCGTACTGTCTTACGGCGTCTACGACTTCTGGTCTCCTCTGAGAGATTACATCGCTTACCACAATGGTCTACGCGTTCTGACTGAATCGGCGAGCGCAGACATCGCTTCGCCGGTCAACGTCCCCTTCGAGAGGCTTGGCCGCGGCATTGGCTACGACGCCAAAGTTGCAACCTGGAACTTTCCCGACCCCTGGAAAGGCGGCGAGTGGCGCCTCAGCGACATTGTCGCTTATCAGAACGCGGCGTTTTTCTCGATCGCCAATAACGCCGCCGTCTTTCAAGAACGCTATCTGCGCAACTTTTACCAGTTTGGCGTAGACTCGTTGCATCATGCGGACTGGCCGTATGCCTACGTGGTTCCAGCCGACCAGGGCCATCCAGCGACAACGGCGAGGCTCATCAATACGCTGCGTATCGGCGCCGTAGACGTGGAGGAAGCGACTGCCGATTTCGACGCCGATGGGAACCACTACGCCAAAGGCAGCTATATTATCCGACTTGCGCAACCCTACGGGTCGTTCGCGAAGACGCTGCTTGAGATCCAGCATTACCCCAACATTGCCCAGTATCCGGGTGGACCGCTGCAACGGCCGTACGACGTGACGGCGCAGACGCTGCCGCTCTTGTTTGGCGTCGCGGCAGTGGCCGTCAAGGCGCCGTTCAACGTGCAAACGAGCGAAGTGGACCGCGTGAAGCCGACGCCGGGAAGTTTTGAGAAGAGTACGAACGGCAGCGGCTATCTCATCAGTGACCGCACCAACAGCAGTTTGTACGCGCTGTTCGATCTGATGAAGCAGGGCGTGGATGTGTATCGGCTCACCGGCACCGGCGCTGAGCCCGGGACGATCTACATTCCCGCGCAGGCGGGGATCGACGACAAGCTGGAAGCGCTGGCGAAGAAGTACCCCGTGGAGATTCACGCCGCGACATCAGCGCCAAGCGGCAGCGCGTTGAAGGTGAGGCTGCCGCGCATCGGTCTCTATCAGAGCTGGGTGCCTTCGATGGATGAAGGCTGGACACGCTTCATTTTTGACCAGAACGGCATTCCCTATACACGTCTTGTGGATGCCGATATTCGCAAAGGCAATTTGAACGATCGCTTTGACGTGATTGTGCTGCCTGATAATTCGCCGCGCGCCATCACCACCGGACGCGGAGGATTCGGTGAAGGGCCGGGCGCCGAGCCCGGCCCACCGCAGCTCGGCGCCGGCGGTTCGGGTCGCGCCGGACGTCCTCCGCAGGGCGATGGGGACCGGGGGGAATATCACGGTCCGCACATTCCACCGGAGTTTACAGGAGGGTTGGGCGAGGACGGCGTCGCCAGTCTGAAGGCGTTCACTGAGAGCGGTGGCACGATTGTGACGCTGAATAGGGCCTCGCAAGTGTATGCCCATAAGGACTCCGAGCCGGTCAGCGATGCGGAGGCTTCCTTCGATCGCAAGGCGTTCTACATTCCCGGTTCGATTCTCCAGGTGTCTGTGGACACATCGAACCCGATTGCCTTCGGTTCGACGCCGATAGTACCGATCTTTTATGAAGATGGACCGGTCTTCCATGTGAGCGGGGATGCACAATCGGTGGCTTCATTTACGGCAGACAAGCCGCTGCTTAGCGGGTGGATTGAGGGCGGTGAATTGCTGAAAGGCGACTCGGCGATAGCTGTAGAACCGGAGGGCAAGGGCCGCCTCGTTCTGTTTGGCTTCCGCCCTCAATACCGCGCGCAATCGGAGGTGACTTATAAGTTCTTCTTCAACGCGTTGCTGTATTCAAGCTCTACCTGCGAAACGATCGGACAGACAGCCGCCACGGGGGCCAACTGATGCGATTGTCTCCTCCGTTTCTGGTGCGCAGTACCGCGCTTTTGCTGCTGGCGGGGTTTATCATTCTCGCCGCTGCACAGGCGCGGTCCGCCGGTCATGACGATGACATCCACATCGTGCTGACCGGCGACTCGATCGTCAACCGGAGGCTCTCGGTTTACACCGATCCGTCGAGCTTCGATCTTTTCAAGACGATCCAACACGCCGATGCCGCATTCACGAACTTCGAAACGCTGGTGCACAACTACGCATATCCCGCTGCGTCCGTGAGCGGCGGAGCATACATGTCGTCGCCACCGTGGATTCCCGGCGAACTGAAGTGGGCCGGGTTCAACCTGGTTTCGACGGCAAACAACCACGCATACGACTTCGGAGAACAAGGGCTTCTCAGCACACTTCGTGCACTTGACAACGCGGGCCTGACCCACGCGGGATCGGGAGCAAACCTTGCTCTGGCGCGGGCGCCCGCGTACCTCGACACAGGAAAGGGCCGCGTCTCGCTCGTAGCCGTGGCGTCAACATTCACGCCCGGAAGCCTGGCCGGCGCACAGCGTCCCGATTTGATCGGCCGCCCCGGTATCAACCCTCTGCGGTTCACGACCACCTATACCGTCGATCAGGATCTCTTTCAGTCGCTTCTGAGAGTTTCAGCGATCACTGGCCGAGGCGGCAGCGGGGCAATGGAAAGCGAGGATGCACGGCCTCACGCAAACGGGCCGCGGACTTCAGTGCGAATTGGCGGTCTTGAGTTCCGGCTAGGTGATACACAAGGCGTGCATACACAAGTCAATAAGAGCGACTTAGACGCATTGGTGGCGTCGGTGAGCAATGCACGCCGCCAAAGCGACTGGGTCATTGTCTCCAGTCACACCCACGAGAGCGGACAAAACCAGCGAGATCCTCCGGATTTTCTCATCGAGGCGGCGCATGCGGCCATTGATGCTGGTGCGGATATTTTTGTGGCGCACGGTCCGCATATTCTCCGCGGCATTGAAATCTATAAAGGCAAGCCTATCTTTTATAGCCTCGGCAATTTCATCTTCGAAAACGAAACCATGCTCTTTCAACCCGCTGAGAGCTACGACCAACTCGGGCTTTCCGGCACCGCTACAGCCGCCGATTTCTACGATGCGCGATCGGCCAACGACACCCGTGGCTTTCCGGTGAATAAAAACGTTTGGGAGAGCGTGATTGCCGAAGTAAGCTTTCGTTCCGATCACACGCTCGACTCGATCACACTGATCCCCATCAGCCTGGGTTACAAGGAGCCGCGAAGCCAGCGAGGAAGACCGCGGCTGGCGGATCCAGAACAAGCGAAAGAGATCGTTAGCCAAATCGCCAAACTATCAGCGCCTTACGGAACTGCCGTCGTTTGGAGCAAAGGAAACGGCGTGATTTTCGGAGAACGCAAAAGCCAATGATCCATCACTTTATTTCTATCATTCGCCAGTCAGAAACGCAGGAGGTTGCAAAACATCCCATGAAAATCGCCAAATCTTCGCCGAGCATTGTTTCGATCATCGCCCTGGCAGCGGCGCTTGCGGTTGTCCCTTGCATGGCATACGGCCAGGCCACCAGCAGCGGCACGATTGTCGGCGCGGTGACCGACGCAAGCGGTGCTTTGATCGTCGCCGCGGCCATCACGGTCACAGACTTGACTACCCACAGCAGGCGCACGACTGTGTCCAATCGTCAGGGGCAGTACATAGTTCCCGATGTTCCACCCGGCATCTACGATGTCAGGGCGAGAAAGGCTGGGTTTTTGACTGACGAGATTACTGCGCTGACGGTAAGTGTCGGTTCGCAAACCACGGCAAACTTCCGGCTGACCGTTGGCGCCCAGAGCACCACCGTTGAGGTCACGGCCTCCAACGCGGACATTCAGACCATGAATGCGGCCACTGGAGCGACCGTCGATCCCGCCCTCACCGATTCGTTGCCAACCATCGCCCGCGAGGCGGCCACGTTCACCACGCTGCAGCCCGGAGTCACCCCCGGCGGCAATGACGCCGGCGGCACCACCGATCAGGCCACCTTCATTCTGGATGGCGGCAACAACACCTTCGATATGGATGGCACGGGGTCGGCCTACACCACTTCCTTCGCCGCCTCCACCACCGGCGGATTCATTGGCGCTGCCCAGCAGGGCGCCATGCCCATGCCGCAGGACAGCATCGAAGAGTTCAAGGTCAACACCACCGGCCAGACAGCCGACTTCAACAACTCCTCCGGCGCGGAGACCCAGGCCGTCACGAAGCGCGGACACGAGCACTGGAACGGCACTGCCTACGAGTACTACCTTGACAACAACTTCGACAGCAATTACTGGCAGGACAACTTCCCGAACGAGAAATATACCGCGTCCACACCCGGTGTCGGCCTGGCGGGAACCACCAACTACGTCCCCAAGCCCAGCTACCATTACAGCCGCTTTGGCGCAGCGGCGGGCGGCCCCATCCTGCCGAAATATTTCGGCGGTAAAACCTATCTCTTCGCCATGTTTGAAGGCTTCCGTTATCCCCAGGCCTCCATCTATGAGCGCACCGTGCCGTCTTACCAATATCTGCAGCAGGGCCAGCTTACCTTCGGGTCCAACACATACTCCTCGGCCCAATTAACTGCTGCCGATCCGCGCGGAATCGGAATGAATCCGACGCTTGTAGACTACTACAATACGGAGTTGCCGGTGGCTCCGCCCACTAACGCCGGATCGGTCGGAAACAACGGAACGCAATACGCCGGCGTCTTCGACACGAGTTGCGGTTCCCTGTCGACATCCTATTGCGATGGCAAGAACATCATCGGTTATAAAGCCGCCGTCCTCACTCCGGAGAACACCAACTTTTTCGTCACGCGGGTGGACCATGACTTTGGCCCCAAGTGGCACGTGATGGCGAGCTATCGTTACTACAACTTCACCAGTATCACGAGTAATCAGGTCGATATCGGGGGTGTGCTGCCCAGCGATAAGATCGGCGTGCCGGCGGCGGTCGCCCCCCGCCCACAGGAGCCCTGGTACCTCGTGGCAGGCGTGACCACCAACATTAGCCCGACACTCACCAACGACTTTCACTATAGCTTCCTGCGCAATTACTGGAGCTGGAACGACGACAACGCCCCCGCGCAGATCTCCGGTGCGAGCGGAGCCATCGAACCCATGGGTGAGAATACAACCACCGTACTCTCTCCCTATAACGTTAACGCGCAAAGCATTCGTACGCGCACCTGGGACGGGAAGGATAACTTCTTCAGCGACAATGTTACGAAATTGAAAGGGAAGCACCTCGTCCAGGTTGGCGGCCAGTTCCAGCATAACTTCAGCTTCTTCTCCCGCACCGACAACGGCAACAGTGTAAACTTCACGCCGACTTATCAGATTGGCGATACCGGCGGCGGCGGCAATATCACGTACACGGGACTCCTCAGCGTAGGAGCAGGGACCTCAAACTATGCCCGCATCCTCGATACCTACTACGGCCTTGTGACCGACACTCAGGCAGCTAACACTTACAACAACACCTCGAGCGGTTTGACGCTGAACCCGCCGCTCACCCCGGTTGCCGGCCACGCCAGCACGCCCTACTACAACATCTACGTCTCCGATACGTGGCGCATATTGTCGACGCTGACTTTGAATTTCGGTTTAAGCTACGCCATTGAAATGCCGCCCACTGACCGCAATGGCAACGAGTCCCTCCTGACCGACGCTGCCGGCAATCCGCTCAACACCGTGCAATTTTTGCAGGAACGCAAGGCCGCCTCCCTGGCCGGGCAGATCTACAATCCTGAGATCGGCTGGGCCGAGATCCACAATGTACTGGGCAATCGCAAGTATCCCTACAATCCCTTCTATGGCGGGGTCAGTCCTCGCGTGTCGGCCGCCTGGACGCCCAAATTTAAAACCGAGGGCCTGAACAGGCTCTTCGGCGATGGCGCCACTGCTATCCGCGTGGGATACAGCCGCATCTATGGCCGTGTGAACAGCGATGCTCAGATCCTTCCGCTACTGGCTGCTCCGGGTCTTATCATTGGAGCACAGTGCAAATATGCGCAATCGCCCACAACGGGCACAGGCGCCTGCACAGAAACCAACTACACCGATGAGACGGCTTATCGATTTGGCAACACAAGCCAGGGTGAAGACGGGCTCTCACCCGTTCTGGCCAGCGCACCCGTGCCGAGCACACTTCCTCAGCCCTATCACCCGGGTTTCGATGGCCCTGTAATCGCGAGTTCCTCGGGGGTTGATGTGTCCATGCGTCCCAACGACGTCGATACCTTCAACGTCTCGGTGCAGCGAGAGATCAACCGCAAGATGCTGGTGGAGGTAGGCTACATCGGGCGGCTCGACCATCATGAGTTCAACCAGTTGAACCCCAACTCGGCACCTTATATGCTCACCCTGGGTGGTCAATCGTTCGAGGCTGCTTATCTGGCCATCGAAGCTGCTTTCGGCTGCACCACCTCGGCCAGCCTCTGCGCCACTAGCGCGCCTCCCACCAGCATCACCGCCCAGCCGTTTTTTGAGACGGCCCTGGGAGGTCCCAACTCGTCTTTCTGCGTGGGCCATGCGAGTTGCACGGCGGCGCTCGTGGCCAATGCAACCTATGCCTCCGACTTCCGCCAGCAGAAGGTCTTCAGCCTGTGGCAGGGTCTGGACAACAATACATTCGGCGCCGCCGCTTCAGCGACGAACCCGCAGTTTTACTTTGCCCGTAGCCTGATGGGCACCCCCACGTCGAACACCACGTTCGGTTCCGCCGGCCAGGTTGTGAGCGGCATGAATCAGGATATGCCAGACGGCTACAGCAACTATAACGGGGGATACGTCTCGTTCAAGACCAGCGGCTGGCGCGGCCTAACGATGCAGGAGAACTTCACCTACAGCAAAGCTCTGGGCCTGCAGCCCGGCAACCAGTCCGCCAGCGGCGCGACCGACGTGGATAACTACAATCCGAGCGAGCAATATGGTCGTCAGGCGTGGGACCAGAAGTACATCTTCAATACCTTCATCGTCTATGAAACTCCCTGGCGCCGGCAGCAGCGCGGAATTGTCGGCCGCATCGCAGGAGGCTGGACGTTCTCTCCGGTCCTGACCGCCGGCTCAGGCCAACCACTGAACTGTGCGACCAACAACACCGGCCAAAGCTTCGGAAGCAACGATGGAGTTAACCTGACAGACACCGAAAACTGCGTCTTTCTCAGCAAGTACACTGGCGGTTACCACACGCATCGCGGTATTCTCGGTGGCGCCGATCCGAACGGCATAGCCGTTGGCACGGCCGTTCACCCTGGCGGTTTGTCGGCCGCTGTCAACATGTTCGCCAACCCCGTTGCTGTCTACGACAACGTCCGTCCTCTGATCCTCGGTCTCGATTCCCGATCCGGTGGCGCCGGAACGATCAGCGGTCTTCCCTACCTCAACCTCGACCTCAGCGCCAAGAAGAGGCTCGTGGTCCACGAGAAATACAGCCTGGAGATCAGCGGCGTCTTCGAAAACGTGATGAACCATCTGGACTTCTCCAACCCCAGCCTCAACCTGCAGTCTCCCAGCTCCTGGGGAGTCACGAAGACCCAGGGCAACACCCCGCGTCAGATCCAGGGGGGCATTCGGGCCAATTTCTAATTTCTCACCCTCGCAACGGCGAAGCACCCGGATCTCTTCTGGGGGAGGTTCGCCGTTGAGATCGGGCAACACAGCGATTGGCCTTGCACCTGTGGCTGGAGGGTTACGCGCCGGCATCACCCTAGCTTCTATTGCGGCTGCATAAAGTCGACGAGGCGCTGGCGGACCAGAGAAATATGATTGCGCATGGCTTTTTGAGCAGCCTTCCGGTTCCCTCGCTGCAGCGCGTCCAGAATTGCCTTGTGCGCACTGGGCGCGGTCGACGCAGAAAGATCGTAGGTTTTCCGACGGCAAAGCCAGAGTTGGTTTTGTATGTTCGCCAGCGCGCGGCACAACTCGGCATTTCCGGATGCGGAAGCGATCAACCCGTGGAAGTTCATGTCTTCCTCAATGTGACCGAGCCTGTCGCCGTCCTCAAGCAGCGTTCGAGTGCGCGCAATGCTCTGACGCAGTCCCTTGATCAGTTTGGGTGTGATCGCGACAATACCGACTGCGTACACCTCGAGAGCTTCACGGAGTCCGTAGAGGTCCATCACTTCCTGCAAGGAGAAACTTCGCACATAGGCGCCCCGCCGGGCTTCAATGCGGACCAAGCCTTCGGTGTGTAGGCTGTTCAGTGCTTCACGAACCGGAGACTTACTGATGCCGAGTTGACGGGAAAGGCCGTCCTCTGTAAGGCGGGTTCGCTCGTCGAGGTCTTCCCGAAGGATGTAGTTCTTGATGCTGGCGTATGCGAGCGAAGTGAGGTTCTGCGGGGCAGCCAGCTTTTTCATGGGATCCGTACCGCCTTACGCCATTTCAACCAGATTGAGCATGTAACATCTCAGATATCAGACTTTTTCGAGGATTCATGCCTGCTATCGCTTACTTCGAATGCTCCAGATGCCACGCGCGTCTTTCCTCCGCTGTTCCGCAGACCGTTTGCACGCAATGTCAGGATAAGCCGGCCGGCGCGCTCTACGTTCGCTACGACCTCTCGGCGCTGCGCGGTCTGGCCGCGAGAACAGCCATACAAAACGGCGCCGTCTCGCCCTGGGCGGGTATGTGGCGCTACCATACCGTGCTGCCGGAGGCGAAGCCGGTCACGCTCGGCGAGGGATGGACGCCGATGGTCGTCAGCAAGCGCTACCCAGGAGTTTATCTCAAAGAGGAGGGCGCCAATCCGACAGGAACCTTCAAAGCCCGCGGACTGGCGCTTGCGGTCACCATGGCGCGGCATTACGGATTGGCCAAACTGGCCATTCCCTCAGCAGGCAATGCAGCCGGGGCGCTCGCGGCCTACGCGGCCGCGGCTGGAATCGAGGCCCACATCTTTATGCCGCGTGACGTGCCCTTCGCCAACTATGTGGAGGCAGTAGCCTACGGCGCCAATGTAACCCTCGTCGACGGGCTCATTTCGGACTGCGCGCGCATGGTGAGCGAACACAAGCAGGCGGAAGGATGGTTCGATGTTTCTACGCTCAAAGAACCTTTTCGCGTGGAGGGCAAAAAGACCATGGGCTACGAACTCGTCGAGCAGTTGGGATGGCAGTATCCGGACGCGGTGTTCTATCCCACCGGTGGCGGCGTTGGCTTGATCGGAATGTGGAAAGCATTTGATGAGATGGAGCAACTCGGGTGGGTCAAGCCGGGCAAGCGGCCGAGAATGATCGCGGTGCAAGCCGCCGGCTGCGCTCCTGTTACACGCGCATTCGAGGCGGGAGACTCTTCCAGCCAGATGTGGCAGAATGCGGCGACCTTCGCGGCCGGATTGCGCGTTCCGAAGCCCTACGGAGACTACATCCTCCTCGAAATTCTCCACGCATCGGGCGGGGTTTCGCTCGCCGTCACCGACAAGGAGATTCTGACCTCGATCCGGGACTGGGCGCGCAACGAAGGAGTTTTCCTTTCGCCGGAGGGGGCTAGCGTGACCGCTGCTTACGATCACTTGCTGGCCAGCGGGTTCCTGAAGAAGACAGATCAGGTGGTGCTCTTTAACACCGGCTCCGGACTCAAATACACGGACGTGACTGCCGCAGCCATGGGCTTGGAGCGGCCCACGCACGATGTTCAGCCTGTCTGACCCGTGAGCATCGATGGCGAGCCATGAGCAACTCGCGGACCGAAAGCCGACGAAGAGCCAATGAGAGGTGGACCATCAATGATTGGCTCTGAACCGGCGCAATCTCCAACCATCGTGCAAGCGCGAACAGCAGGCGGGAGGCTCATTGCCGTCCTTGCGGCATCAGGGCTAGCCTGCTGGTTGGCGGGCGCGGCGATGATGGGTGCGGGACACGCCTCCTGGGGGCTGGTTCTGCGCGTTTTGTCGCTGCCGCTCGTAGCGATTCCTCTTTTGCGCAGGCCCACGCTGCTGAAGTGGACCTTTCTCTGTATGCTTGCCGGCGTTGAACTGGGGCTGGACTTTCCGCGCATTGCCGCGCAGTCGCTACTTCTCGGAAACCTGTTCCTCAGATTGGTTCGCATGGTCGTGGCGCCTCTTATCCTTGCCAGCATCCCACCGGGCATCGCGGCGCACGGCCATTTGCGGTCGGTGGGCCGCGTGGCTCTGAAGGCGATCGTCTTGTTTGAGGTCGTCACCACGGTTGGTCTCGTGATCGGATCGGTCTCCGAATCAATTTCCGGCGCAGGATGGGGGCTCGCGCTACCGGCTCCGTCAGCATCCCAAACTCTGACCGCCCCGCAGCCGTCTCCCGGCTGGCAACAGACATTTCTGAATCTCTTCCCTGAAAACATCGCCCAGGCGGTTGCCGGGAATCACATACTGCAGGTCGTGGTATTCGCCGTTCTCTTTGGAATCGCTCTGGCTTTGCTGCCTCAAAACAAGCGGGCTCCGCTGGTCAATTTATTACAGGCTCTCGCCGACGCCATTTTTCAATTGGTGCGCATTCTCATGTACCTGGCGCCGCTCGCGGCCGGCTCCGCGATGGCCTACACGGTGGGGAGAATGGGACCTTCTGCGCTGCTTCCGCTGGTCAAGCTCGTCATCACCTGCTATGTCGCCCTGATTGCCTTCTGTCTTCTTGTCCTGCTGCCGGCTCTCATCCTGTTTCGCATTCCCTTGAAAAGATTTGCCGCGGCTGTTGGCGAGCCGGTCGCCATCGGTTTTGCGACCTCGACCTCGGAAGCCGCACTGCCGCTTGCGATGGAGCGGATGGAGGAATTGGGGGTTCCAGGATGGATCGTCACCTTCGTGATCCCGCTCGGCTACAGCTTCAACATGTGCGGTTCGAGCGTCTACCTGTCGCTGGCCGCGGTCTTTGCCGCCCAGGCCGCCGCGCTCCACCTGACGTTCGGGGAACATGTGGAGATGCTTGCTGTGCTTGTGTTGGCAAGCAAGGGAATGGCCGGCGTGCCGCGAGCGGTTTTTGTAATCCTGTTGGCCACTGCGAGCGCCATCCACATTCCGACGACGCCCATTCTGATGATTTTGGGCGTAGACACCGTCATGGATATGGGAAGAACCGCCGTCAATGTACTCGGAAATTGCTTAGTCAGCGCCGTAATCGCGCGCACTGAGGGCCAGCTCGTGTTCTCGGGGACCTCAAACGCGAACCAGCCATGTCAGGGTTGATGCGCCCGGCGTCCAGCGTCGCTTCTGGGAAATGTCAGCCGACTTGCGGAACTTCGGCTCAATTAAGTATGGGGCAGTTTGACCGAATTGGAGAGTTTGGGTATTGTCGAACCCATAAAGGTCGGGCTTAATCGGGCGGCAGTGTGTGCGTGTTGTTGCGCGCGCTGCGGCTATTGTGCCTGATCTGAACTTTTTGAACTCAGTGCACGAAAGGGCCGCGTATCAGCCATAGCTGACGCGGCTTTTCTATTGCCGCAACGACACCTGCCAAAAAAAGAATGAACAGCTTGACCCACAAACCGCGCTCCCGTCGAGTCGTCATCCCGCTGGCATCGCGCGGTTGTTGTCGCTGTTGTTGTTGCCGCTAGAGCAGTTTCAATTTAAGTGTTGACATAACCGCGGGAGAGGAAGTAGTTCGAGCACTCTTGTGAAGAGATGGAGTTAAGCAGATTTCCGATTTCCTGCCAGAGGCTGTCGACGCTGCGTGTGGCGGCTTTGCGAAGCAGGGCCTTGAGTTTGGAGAAGAGCTTTTCGATGGGATTCAGATCGGGCGAATAGGGC
>JASHOC010000322.1 GCA_030041305.1 Acidobacteriaceae bacterium | reverse complement strand
GCATCTCGGGAATGATCGAGAAGAATGGCCCGTAGGGCGCGTACATGGCCCCGCCGGCGACGATCAAAAATCCGTACGCCAGCCAATAGCTGTGGTCCGCCGCCATAAACGACCCGAACAGCGTCAGCCCGGAAAGGATCAGAAACGGCCCCACGAAGCGCTGCCGGTGCAGCGAGCGATCGGAAAAGTACGCCACCACCAGCATCAGGATCACCGCCAGCAAAAAGGGAGCGGCGTTAAGCAGTCCCACCGCCCCCATTCCCCGCGCTGTTCCCGCCCGGATCATGGTGGGCAGCCACAGCACCAGGCCGTAAATGCCCACGCTCCAGCTAAAATACTGGACGCACAGCAAAACCACCGCGGGGAGCTTCAGTGTTGCCGCCAGATTCTTGAGCCGCGGCAGCGATTTCTGTTCTTGGTCGAGCTCGCCGATCAGCCGCTTACACGATTCCCTATCGAGCCACCGCGCCTGGTGGGGGTGGTCGCGCACCAGCGCTATCCATACAAATGCCCATAGAATCGAGGGAATACCTTCGATCACGAAGGTCATCTGCCAGCCCACGCCTTTGATCAGGAATCCCGTCACCGCTGACATCCACATGACCGTCACGGGGTTGCCGAGGATCAGGATCGCATTGGCCCGCGACCGCTCCGGGCGCGTGAACCAATCGGCGAGCAGGATCAGCATGGCCGGAAAGATGAAGCTTTCCGCCACCCCCAGCAAGCTCCGATCGAGCGCCAGCAGCCAGAACTGCCGGATCAGACCGGTGCACGACGCCAGCACGCCCCAAGCCACGAGCGCCCAAAACACCAGCCGGGTGGCGCTTTTACGTTCTGCATAGGCCGCGCCCGGAATCTGAAACAGAAAGTAGCCGAGAAAGAACAGCGCGCTCAAAAACGCCGTCTGCGCGTTGGTGATGTGGAGGGTCTTCGCCATGCCCGCCGCCGCGCCGAAACCGTAATTTGTCCGGTCCAGGTAGGCCAAGCTGTAGGTGATAAAGACCGAGGGCAGCAAGTAGCACCAGCGGCGGCGCAATCCCGGCGAGTGCATCTCCGTTTTGTCGAGCGCTTCGCCCCGCACATTTGTCGTTATAGCATCCCGGCCCGCCTGCAGGCTGCGAATTCGGCGCGCCCGCGTGGCTTCCTTACAATATTTCCACCCTCTCAACCGTCCTCACAAACGATGACTGAGACGGCAAGCATGAGCCCGAGCGTGAATCGGAGCCTGACTTTGATCAGCGAGCAAAACCGCCGCATCTCCGAGATCCTCTCGGCCGAACGGACCCGCCTGCGCAATTTCATCCGGAAACGAGTGCCGAACGAAGCTGATGCGGAGGATCTGCTCCAGGAGGTCTTCTTCGAGCTCATCGCCGCCTTCCGCTTCACTGAACCCATTGAACAATGGGGCGCCTGGATGTTCCAGGTGGCCCGCAACCGCATCGTCGATTTCTTCCGCAAGAAGCGGCCGGAAAACTTCGGCAGCGATTCGCCGGCCACATCAGGCATGGAAGAACCGCTGCTGCTCGAAGAACTTCTGCCTTCGCCGGATGCCGGCCCGGAAGAAGCCTACGTGCGCAACCTGCTCCTCGAAGAACTGGAAGACGCGCTCGACGAACTCCCGGAAGAGCAGCGCGAAGTCTTCATCGCTCACGAAATCGACGGCGAGAGCTTCAAAGAGATCGCCGCCCGCACCGGCATCGGCATCAACACCCTCCTCTCGCGCAAGCACTACGCCGTGCTGCATCTGCGGCGACGCCTGCGCTCCATTTACGACGAAATGTTGGGAACAGGAGAAAAGAAAAAATGAAACGCTATCTTCCTCGCGGTGTCAAAATCGCACTCTTCGCGCTGCTCGCTCTCGCCATCCTCGCCCTGCTTGGCGTTGTGGTCATGAGCCTGTGGAACTGGCTGATCCCCGCGATTTTCGGATGGAAAATCATCGGCTACTGGCAGGCCATCGGGTTGATCGTCTTGTGCCGGCTGCTGTTCGGCAGATTCGGCGGTCCGCGCGGCCGGGCTGGCTTTGCGCGCCATCGCATGAGAGAGCGCTGGGAGCAGATGACGCCCGAAGAGCGGCAAAGACTGCGTCAAAGCTTCCGCGCCTGCTGGGGCCAGGCAGCCCCGCCGGAGTCAAGCCCCAGCGCATGATCCGGCTGGCCCGCCGGACAAGCCGTGTCAAAGGTCAAGCTACGGGTCAAGTTACGGGTCCGGGATTGAAGAGCACGAGATCATTGTGCAAGCCCCAGTGGTCGGCCCACGTCTTTTTGCATCCGCTGGCGGCTTCGAGAACAGTCCCGAAGATCTCCCAACCCACCTCTTCGACTGTGGCCGCGCCAGTCGCGATTCGTCCTGCGTCCACGTCGATGAGGTCGGGCCAGCGTGCGGCGAGCCCGCTATTCGACGCGACTTTGATCACCGGAGCCATCGCCAGCCCGTAGGGCGTGCCGCGGCCAGTGGTGAAGATGTGCATATTCATCCCCGCCGCCAATTGCAGGGTTCCGCAAATGAAGTCGCTCGCCGGCGTGGCCGCAAACACCAACCCCTTTTGCCTCACGCGTTCACCGGGGCCGGTTACGGCCATCAGCGCCGTGCTCCCGGCCTTGGCGATCGAGCCCATCGCCTTTTCGACCACGTTGGCTAAGCCGCCCTGCTTGTTTCCGGGCGTGGGATTCGCCGCGCGGTCCGCGCCACCGGCGCGCAAGTACTCGTCGTACCAGGCCACTTCGCGGACAAAATCCCGCGCCACTTCCGGCGTGGCCGCGCGTGAGGTGAGCAAGTGCGCCGCATCGCGCACCTCCGTCACTTCTGAAAAGATCACCGTCGCTCCGGCGCGCACCAGCAGATCGGCCGCGAAGCCGACTGCGGGGTTCGCCGTCACGCCGGAGAGCGCATCGGACCCGCCGCACTGCAGGCCCACCACAAGATCCGAAGCGGGACACGGCACACGCTGCCGCCGGTTCAGCTTTTCAAGCTTTCTCTCCGCCAGCCCGGTGATCGTGTCCACGATCTCCCCAAATCCCTGACGAGCCTCCTGCATAACCGCCAGCGCAGGTTCCTCGTCGAGCACCGTCAGCGCGTCTGCGGGAATCATCCGCGCCGGCTGCAGCTTTTCGCAGCCCAGGCTTACCAGCAGCAACTCTCCGCCGAAATTCGGGTGCAGGCTCAGATTGCGCAGCGTGCGGATAGGAACCGCCGCACCGGGTGCGTCGATGGCCACGCCGCAGCCGTAGGGGTGGGTGATGGCCACAACATCGTCGACGTTGGGATAGCGCGGCAACATGTCCGCCTTGATCCGGCGCGCCGCATAATCCACCGTTGCCGCCACGCATTGCACCGTAGTGCTGATGCCGAGAATGTTCTTCGTGCCCGCCGATCCGTCAGGATTGCGATAGCCGTTGAACGTGAATCCCTCGAGCGGCGGCAATGCATCGGGCGGCGCGGTGGCCAAAGGACAATCGGAGAGCGGCGGCGCCGCGGGCGCAGTCATCAGCCCCTCGTGCACCCAACTGCCGGGCGGAATACGGCGGTTCGCGTAGCCGATCGGGACTCCGTAGCGCACGATGGCGTCGCCCGCGACCAAATCGGTCAGCGCCACTTTATGCGCCTCCGGAATCGGCTCCGCGAGCATGAGGCCGCCTTCCAAACGGCTGCCTGCGGGCAGCCCGCCCCGGGTCACCACTACCGCGACGTTGTCCTGCTCATGCACGCGAATCACTCGGGGCTCGCTCGGCGAATGCATGCCTGCATTGTATGAGCCGCGCCGCTCATCGGACCAGACACGGCCGCTTGGGATCGAATTTCCATCCCGGAATCAGCGCCTGCATGGCGATGCCGTCGTCACGCGCGCCCAGACCCTCGCGCATGTAAAGCTCATGCGCCCGCTCGATCGCGTCCATATCGAGATCGACGCCGAGGCCGGCGCGTTCCGGCACGGCAATCTCACCGTTCCGGATTGCAAATGGATTCCGCGTCAGATGTTCGCCGTCCTGCCATATCCAGTGCGTGTCTATCGCGGTGATCGCGCCCTGCGCAGCCGCGGCCACATGAGTCATCATGGCCAGTGAGATATCGAAATGATTATTCGAGTGCGATCCCCATGTGAGCCCGTGATCGCGGCAGGTCTGGGCCACGCGCACCGATCCCTGCATCGTCCAGAAGTGCGGATCGGCAAGCGGAATATCCACAGCGTGCAGAGCGATAGCGTGCCGCAGCTCGCGCCAGTTGGTCGCAATCATGTTAGTAGCGGTGGGCAAGCGCGTGGCCTGCCGGAACTCCGCCAGGATTTCGCGGCCTGAAAAGCCCTGCTCCGCGCCACAGGGATCTTCGGCGTAAGCAAGAACGTGCTGCTTGCCGTTGCAGAGGGCAATGGCTTCCTTCAGCGACCAGGCGCCGTTGGGGTCGATGGTCATGCGCGCATCGGGAAAGCGTGCAGCCAGCGCCTCGATCGCCTTCATTTCTTCGCTTCCCGTGAGCACTCCGCCTTTCAGCTTGAAATCGCGAAAGCCGTATTGCGCCTGCGCCGCCTCCGCCAAACGCACAATGGCTTCCGGCGTTAGCGCCTCCTCGTCGCGCAGGCGAAACCATCCGCTCGCCGCATCGCCGGCGCGCCGATAGTTCAACCCCGTCTTTTGGCTGTCGCCGATAAAGAACAGATACCCGAGCACCGGCACACAGGTTCGCTGCAAGCCCTCGCCCAGGAGCGCCGCCACAGGCAGGCCGAGGGACTGTCCCAGTAGATCGAGCAGCGCGGACTCGATCGCGGTAACGGCGTGGATGGTGACGCGCTGATCGAAAGTCTGCTGGCCTCGGCCCGCGGCGTCGCGGTCCGCGAATTGAAGGCGCACCGCATGCAGAACCGCGTGATAGTTCGCAATCGCGCAGCCCACCACCAGCGGTTTTGCTTCTTCGAGAACCTGGCGAATCTTTTCGCCGCCTGGAATTTCGCCCACGCCGGTGTTGCCGGCCTCGTCGGTCAGCAAAACCAAATTACGCGTGAAATACGGCCCGTGGGCCCCACTCAGGTTAAGAAGCATGCTGTCGCGCCCGGCCAAGGGGACGACCCGCATTGCGGCCACACGCGGCGAGGCGCCGGCAATCTTTTGCGTTTTCATCGGGAGACCGATTTCAAGCGTCGCGCACCATCATATCGCTGCGCGATGGAAGATCGGCGCCGCGGCCGCCCCAGCGATCGGGATGGATCGGTCTCCTGGGCATTCATCTTCTACTCCAGCAACATCACGTAGAAAGCATTGTTCCCGCTGCGCAAATCCTTGCCGTAGGAAAACACCAGTCCGCTGCCGAAGACGCGCAGCTTGACCGCCGCTCCGGTGTCGAAGAGCCATTTGTGCGAGCCCAGCGCCGTCCCCGGATCGGTAATTTTGCCGATATCGAAAAACGGGCCGATCTGCAGCTTCGCCAGCCCGTTGCTGTAGATGTTTTTGTCCATCTCCCAGTTCTCGAGGAAATAGTCGCGTCCCAGCGGCGCGCTGCCCTTGCGCCCATCGCGAGTTCCGATGTGCGCGCGCAGGGGCAGCTCATTGTCCCGTTCGAGTCCCAGGATGAAGAGCTCATCGAAGGGCGCTTGACCAAAGACCCTGCCCGCGCGCAGGCTCTGCCGCATTGCATAGTCGTCGCCCTGGGATTGCGGAAGCCAGTTCCAGCCCACTTCGCCGGTGAACTTCTCGAAGGCCTCTGCATGGGACGACCACAACCGCGCCGCCGCCGACCCCACGCTCGCCGTCACCAGGAAACGCCGCTCGGGCACGCGCCAAAGCACATCGGTAACCCGCGCCTCCTGGGTGAGCTCGTAGCCAGGATCGAGCATCGACTGCGTGAGAACGGTTCCCGGCTCTACGCTGCGAAAATCGCGGTGCGAGACTACCGCGCCTGCTGTCCAGCTCACCCGTCCGCTGGCATAGGCCCAATCGATGCCCGCTCTTTCCGTCCGCATGTTGAAGCTGGCCAGCACCGGCGCCGGGGCGGCAAAGCCGTTGCGGATCGCCCAGTTCTCATTGCGCAAATCGGTTCCGAGCGCCCAACGATATTTCGCGCCAGGTTCCCATGGACCGGAGAGCTGCGCCGCGATTCTTCGTTTCTGCGCATCCCAACGCACCAGCGATTCGAAATTGACGGCTTGTCCCCGCCAGTTGTAGAACGCCGGCTCGACGCCCTGGAACGGAATCTCACGGAAAAACAAAAACAGCTTGTCCCACGCGCCGTCACCCATCCCGTTCAATTCGCGCGCGCGGAACACCACATCGAATTTCCCGTCGTCGCGCGCGTCCAGGTCGAACTGGTATTGCGGAAAAATTCCCAACTCGCGCATGCGCGCGTTGGTGTCAAGAAACTGCGTCAACCGCAGCGTCGCCGCGGGCGAAAAGGAGAAGGCCGAATCGAGCAGCGCAGGATCGATGCGCGGCTCCGGCTCCTCGCGCACATTGGCAATCGCGGGCTTGCCGACGCGGTTCCAGTACTTCAGCGCCGCTTCCAGATTACCCTCGAGAAAATACACCGTGGCCAGGAAATTGTTGGCGTACGGGTCTTCGGGCTCGAGCCGGATCGCCGTCCGTAACCGCCGCGCCGCCTGCGCATAGTTTTTCTGTTTGAATGCGATTCCCGCCAGCTCCACCGGAAATCGCGAATCGCTCGGCGCCAGCCGACGCCCTTCTTCGAGCGCCTCCTTCGCCTCATCCCAGCGCCCCAGCTGCCCGAGAGCCAAGCCGTAGTAGAAATCCACCTCCGCCGGACGATCTCTCATCGCGCCGGCGAGGCGCACAATCTCGGCCCACTGATGCCCGGCTGCGAGCTGCTCCAACTGCGGCGCCGTAGGGACCTGCGTTTGCGGCGCCTGCCCGCAAACCCCCAGGCAAGCGTAAAAAAAGACAGCCACAAGCGCCCAGCCCAATCCTCTTTGCCAATGCACATGTCCGGCCACGCCGAGGGCAAATGGACCATCAGCCTTGGGGAGCACTGCAGCGCGCCGCAGCGGCTTCGGTGTCCTGTTTTTGCAGACGGCGCCGGCAATCGCCAGTGCGCTGCGGCCCTTCAGCGCCATCCCGGCGTGGGAACCGCCAGCAGCATCCAGTCTCCCGTAGCTCGCCACTCCCGCTCGAAGCGCGTTCTGTCTTGTTTCAGCAATTTCCGTTGCGCGGGGTCGTTCACGAGCACAACCTGTTGACTGTCGTCTACGCCCGCCACCACCACGTAATGCAGCGAACCACTTCCTTCCGGCTGCAAAGCGGCAATCAGCGGACGTCCCTTCGCGAGCTGCTCTTCGAAATCGTCCCACTTGCCCGCAAAGACAAACGCGCGAAAGCCATTTTGCTCGAAGTAGCGCACCATGTCCGCAGCGTAGATTCCGTGCGCTGCCGCTGAGCCCAGCATGGTTTGAATCTGCGCTGATTCGGCGCCCGCGCGCGCGCGATGTCCCTCGTGGCGCAGCCAGTATTGCATCACCATGGCAATAGCGGCAGCGCCGCATCCGTCCTTCTGCTGTTTCACAAAGGGCACGTCCAGCCAGATGTCCGCCGCGCCGGCGGCGGCGAACGCGGCTGCGCACGAAAACAACGCCGCGCCGGCGGCGCCGGTCATCATCCGTTTCCTGACGGCGCGCTGCATGGGGCTGCTTTCACTTCACGGCGACGATGATTAAGATGAGGGCCGCAATGACCACCAGGAGAATGATCAGATCGCGGTCGCTCAAGCTGCCGGCGACGAAATCGGACTGCGCTTTGTTGGCGCGCGTCGCCAATTGCGCAAGTTCCTGATCGTTTAGCCCGGCGATCGCGTTTTGTACTTCTTCCGGGTTCATGTGCGCGGATTCAATTGCCTTCCGCGCCTCCGGCGAGGAAAGAAACCCGCGTAGCGTGTCCAGGTTCTGTTGCCGGAGGTGAGAAGCGCCTTCGGCTGCCTTCTGCAAATCACCGGAAGTGATCAGATGTTCGGGGGCCTGCGCGATCAGGTTTTGGGGAACGGCAAAAGCCGTGGTAAGGACGGCGGCCGTCGCCAATCTGACGGCCGGCCAATTTTCAAATGACATCATTCGCAATCTCCGGGGGAAGTAGGAAGCAAACTCTGCGCGATTATAACTGCTCCAGAGCCGGAAAACCAACTATGAGAACCCCGGGGCCTGGGGATTCCCCTTTACAGCATTGCGTTCGCTCGCATACAAATGGTCGATATAGGGCCAACCACCCCACGGACCACGATCTGTCCATGGCAGCCCCTCCAAGGAGAAAGATGAACCGCAGGCAGTTTTTGGTTGTGAGCGGCGCGGCAAGTCTCGCCGCGACGCAGAGCGTGGCGCCGGTCCCGGCGCGCGCGCACGAGACGTCGGAGCCAGTGCGGATGAAGCTGGGCGACCAAACCGCCCCCACCAATGAAACCCATCTCAAGTACCTTGCCCGTTACAGCGTGCGCCACATCTGCGGCTATCCGCACATCGAGGGCGACCGCCTCTACGCCACGGTCGACGAGCTCAAGCAAATGACGGATCTGGCCGCAAAATATGGCGTCAGCATTGACTGCATCGCGCCGCCGTTTCTCGCTTCAAGCTACATCGACCGCGAGAAGCACCCCGCCATTATGCTCGCCGAAAGCCCCGAGCGCGACCGCGATATCGAGCAACTGCAAACCCTCATTCGCAACTGCGCCCAGGCGGGCATTCCCTCGATCAAATACAACATGAGCATCCTCGGCGTTCTGCGCACGGGCCGCACGCCCGGGCGGGGCGACGCGCTCGACAGCACCTGGAAACTCGCCGACGCCCATCCCGCCACGCCGCTCACCCGCGCCGGCGTGGTCGACGCCGACGCCTTTTGGGAGCGCATCACCTATTTCCTTGACCACGTCATCCCCGTGGCCAACGAGTACAAGATCCGCATGGCGTGCCATCCCCAGGACCCCGGCGTGCCGCCCTCCGGCTATCAGGGCGTCAACCGCGTGCTGGGAACCGTCGATGGCCTCAAAAAATTCATCACCATCCGGGAAAGCCCTTATCACGGGCTCAACTTCTGCCAAGGCACAGTTTCTGAGATGCTCCAGAATCCCGGCGTGGAGATCTTCGACGTTATCCGCTACTTCGGCGCCCGCAAGAAAATCTTCAACGTGCATTTCCGCAACATTCGCGGCCATCGCAACGACTTTATCGAGGTGTATCCCGACGAAGGCGATATCGATTTCGTCAAGGCTATCAAGGTTTACAAAGAGGTGGGCTATCCCTACCTGCTGATGCCGGATCATGTCCCGCTGGCGGCCGACAATGCCGATCCGGGCTCGCTGCAGTCGTTCGCCTACTGTTATGGATATATACGCGCTCTCATCCAGTCGGTGAGTGAGGCCTAAGCGGGGTTCGTAAATCACTAGAAGTAGAAGCTCAGAGCGAGACAGGCTGGGCGGAATGGATGCCACACCTTGCCTCAAGCCGAAAAACCCACTCACGTCCGGTATCTCATCATCGGCATTCTCTTCGCGGTGAGTTGTTTCAGCTACGCCGACCGCTCGGCGCTGTCGCAGGCCGCCGCCACCATGCCCAGGGATTTGAACTTGAACGCCGAGCGCATGGGCTATTTGCTCTTTGGCTTCGGCTGGGCCTATGCGCTCGGCCAGTTGCCGGCGGGCGGGCTACTCGATCGTTTCGGATCCAAGCGGGTCTACGGCATCAGCATCATCCTCTGGTCTGTTTCCGCGTTTCTCACCGGCTGCGCGGGATTCCTCAGGGCCAGCGAGATCTTCACAGCCATCTTTCTGCTCCGCATCTTTTCCGGCTTGGCCCAGGCGCCGGTGTTTCCCGGCAACGGCCGCATTGTGACCGCCTGGTTCCCGGCTGACGAACGCGGGCGCGCTTCGGCCATTTTCAACGCGTCGCAATATTTTGCGCTGCCCGTCTTCGCACCCATCTTCGGATGGCTGCTTCATCTTTCCGGTTGGAAAAGCTGCTTCTGGTTCATGGGCGCGCTGGGCGCGGTGTTCACCCTCCTCTGGTACACCAACATTTTCGGCGTCAAAGAGCACCCGCGCATCTCCACGTCCGAGATCGATCTCATCGAGCGCGGCGGCGGGCTTGTGAACACCGATACAAAGACCGCCGCGAAAAAGAACACTCTCACCTGGGGCACAGTCAAGATGCTGTTGGGCCGTCGCATGTTGGTGGGCGTGTATTTCGGCCAGTACTGCATCACCACGCTTACTTGGTTCTTTCTCACTTGGTTCCCGTTGTACCTAGCCCAGGCGCGCCATATGTCGGTGGTCAAGGTTGGGCTGGCCGCGGCGGTGCCGGGGCTGTGCGGCGGCTTTGGCGGCATACTGGGTGGCGTCATCAGCGACAAACTCCTCGATCGCGGCCATTCGCTCAGCTTCGCGCGCAAGTTGCCCATCATGGCGGGCATGGTGCTCGCCATGACCATCATCGCCTGCAATTATGCTCATTCCCAGACCTTGATGCTGTTCTTTATGTCGCTTTCGTTCTTCGGCAAGGGCGTTGGCGCGCTGGGATGGACCGTCATCGCCGACACCTCGCCCAAAGGTATGGTGGGCATGAACGGGGCGCTCTTCAACCTCTGCGGCAACATAGCCGGCGTCACTACGCCACTCATCATCGGAACCATCGTCCAAAGGACCCAATCCTACAACGGCGCGCTGATTTTTGTTGGACTGGTCGCCTTTTGCGCCATCATCAGTTATGGTCCCATCGTGGGCGAAATCAAGCGGCTGGAGCTAGCCGCGCCGCAAAGCGTCACCGCGGGCTGAAACAGGAATTACCATGGAAGGGCGCCTGAACTTTCCATCCGGCGCCATACGATTCGATTCCGTTTTTTCCTACAGGAGTTGACCTCATGTCTGAATGGCCGGGATTCTTCGGTCGCAACGCGTTCAAGCAAGCGCTGGCTAAATGCGAGCGCCAAATCGGCCTCTGGTCCGGGCTCGCCAGCCCGATCGTCGCCGAAATTCTGGCCGGGGTGGGCTTCGACTGGGTGGTCGTCGATGGTGAGCATGCGCCCAACGACATTCCTTCCCTGCTGGCGCAGTTGCAAGCCATGCGCGGCAGCGCGACGGAGCCCGCCTTCCGCGTCCCCTGGAACGAAATGGTGATCATCAAGCGCGCACTCGACGTGGGCGCCCGCACCTTGGTCGTCCCCTTCGTTCAGAACGTCGAGGAAGCGCGTCGGGCCGTCGCAGCCACGCGCTATCCTCCTCTCGGTATTCGCGGAACCGCCGTGGCCATGCGCGCCACCGAATACGGCCGCACCCAGGGCTATCACCGCAACGCGCACTTCGACACTTGCGTGCTCGTGCAGTTGGAAACTCGCGCCGCACTCAAGGAGATTGAGGCCATTGCGGCCGTGGATGGCGTCGACGGCCTGTTCATCGGCCCCAGTGACCTTGCCGCGGACATGGGCCATCTCGGCAATACCAAGCACCCCGATGTGCAGGCTGCCATTCAGGATGCTGCGCAACGCATTCGCGCTACGGGCAAATCGGCCGGCACCCTCTCAGGCAATGCCGACGATATCGAGCCCCTCATCGACATGGGATTTAACTTTATCGCCGTTGGCATTGATATTGGTATTCTGGCGCGGGGCGTGGAAGCCTTGGCCGCGCGATTCCTGAAGCATTAACTCACTTCGATCGCAACCATACAATCTCATACAAGGAGAACTACTTTGGCGAACTTAGGCTTTGTCGGCCTGGGCATCATGGGCCGGCCCATGATGAAGAATCTCTTGAAGGCGGGACACACGGTGGTCGCCTACGGTCGCACCTCATCTAAGCTGGACGCCTGCGTGGCCGATGGCGCACAGCGCGGCGCTTCCAACAGTGATGTGGGCGCGCGCGCCGACGTCATCTTCACCATGCTTCCCGACGGACCGGAAGTGGAAGAGGTGGTGCTCGGCGGAAATGGCGTCCTTGCCGGCGCCAAGGCCGGCTCGCTCATCGTTGATATGAGTTCCATCAATCCTTTGGTCTCGCAACGGATTGCCGCGGCCTGCGCGGCTAAGGGCGTGGACTTCCTCGACGCGCCAGTCAGTGGTGGCGAACCCAAAGCTGTCGACGGAACGCTCGCCATTATGGTCGGGGGCAGCGAAGAGGCCTTTCACCGCGCCGAGCCATTGCTCAAGTGCATGGGCTCAAGCGTCACCCTCACCGGCGCGGTGGGCGCCGGCAACACCACCAAGCTCGCCAACCAGATCATGGTCGCTTGCAATATCGCCGCCATGGGTGAGGCGCTCGCGCTGGCTACTCGCTGTGGACTCGATCCCGAAGTCGTCTTCAATGCGATCAAAAACGGCCTTGCCGGCAGCGCCGTGCTCAACGCGAAAGGGCCCATGCTCATCGCGCGCAATTTCAAGCCCGGATTCAAAATCAATCTTCACCAAAAAGACCTGCGCAATGCGCTGCAAACGGCGGAAGCCACGCATGTGTGCCTGCCGCTGACGGCCATGGTTCAGCAAATGCTTTCCTCATTGATCGCCGATGGCAAGGGCGATTTTGACCACTCGGCTATCGCCACCTTTGTCGAAGGTCCGTCGCACACTGAGATCAAGCGACCAACGGCGTAGCAGGGCGGTCAACCTTCAAAACCGCTCGCGAACGGCTGCGTGTAAGACTATCGACTCAGTCGCGCAGTCGGGACCTCTTCCATTCTCCAGGTTGGTGGCAGGGAAGCCTGTCCGTTACTCTCAACTCTCAACAAGATTCCGCTCGCGGCCGCCGCGGCCGCCGGAGCAGCAGGACGGTCAGTTTTCTTGCTGCGCCAGGCTGCGGCGCGGCTTGATTCTCAGCACAAGTCCCCGAACGGGAAAGCACAAGTCTCGTTTTTTCGCGAGCCCGGGAAATGGGCTTTTCCCATCCGGCCACGCCCTATCCACGCAGTTCCGAGCCGGCGCAGCAACTAGGCCCATCGGGATGGTTTCTAATTCCAGTAAGATGAAACGACCTTCCCTGCCGCAACACACCGCCAAAACTCTCCTCTTTCTCGCCATCGCGGTCGCCGGCAACAGCTTCGGGAATCTACTACTCGCGCTGGGAATGAACCACATGCCCGATTTCGCCGCAGTGGCCTTGCCCCGCTATTTGTTGGGCCTGGTGGAGAATGCCGCATTGCTCGCGGGGGCGGCCCTTACCGCCGTCTACACGTTGGCGCAGGTTTCGCTTTTCAGTTGGGCCGACTTGAGCTACGTCATCCCTTGCATTGCCTCCTCGTATGTCCTCAGCACGCTGCTCGGCGAATTCGTGCTCGGCGAGCCGGTTCGGCTGGTCCGCTGGCCGGGCGTGGCTCTCATCTGCTTCGGCGTCTACCTGGTGGCCACCACCCCCGTGGCTACCAAGATCCACGCAGCGGAGGCTCAATCCCGATGACCACCTGGGCCTGGATCGTGTTCACTGTTTTCTCCAGCTCCTGCGGCGACGTACTCTGCGCCAAGGGCATGTCGGAAGGAGCCGAGCTCGAAGAATTCGGGCCGAAAGGGATTGGCCATACTTTGCGCTACATTGTCACCCGACGGCTGGTGATTCTGGGTTGGCTTTGCTATGCGGTGTCGTTCTTTTCTCTGATGGGCTTATTCTCAGTCGCAGAGCTCACCGTCGCGGTTCCCGCTACGGCGCTGAGCTTTGTCATCGATACGCTAGGAGCTTTTTTTGTTCTTCACGAACGCATTCCCTGGAAGCGCTGGATTGGCGTGCTCTCGGTGAGCGCCGGCGTAGTCCTCGCCGTCCAACAGCCGGCCGCACCGGTTCCCGTTGTCCGGCCCGCGATGATCCTCCATGCGGGAACCGCCGGAAACCCGATCGCAGGCCTAGCTCGGCCTTCCAGAACCGACCGCGCTGCCGTGCAAGCCTGCGAGCACCAATCCGCTCACGTTCATGGCCGTTCCCAAAACTTTCACCAGGAGAGCGCGCCGTGTGAAATCCTCGTGAAACCATAGCGGCCTCCATCGCGTGACTGCGTAAGCGCCGACAAACACAACCACATAACGGAGGCCGGAAATCGCTTCCACCATTGAGGGCGAAGTGCGACTCATCGCGTACACCACGAGAAAAGAACCCACGCCGGCCACGAAACGGTTCAGCATGTAGCTGGCTTTGCTGCGCGGCGGCGCCTGTTCGGTGCGCTCGTAGATTTGTCGTCTCCATGCCGGGCGCAACAACAGGGCCACTGCCCCGGCGAACATTCCCATTGTGAAGAATACGTAGCCGCTGACAAAGTTTACGCCGTTAAACGCCAGCTTCTGGAGCACGTCCGTCAGTCCGAACAGGACGGCAGCGGCCAACACGCAGGGCAGCATTTCCCGGAGCGGCATTTTCTCCGCCAAAAACATGATGAACCCGCCTGCGGTCATCACCACGAAGCCGGTCATCCCCGTACGGTGCACGCCGAGCAGCGGAATGGAAAGCAGCACTGTGGCCAGCGGCGTGAACCCGCCCGTAGCCACGACTTCTTCCGACGCTTCGCCGGCCTTGAGCGCCACGTAATAGAACCAGGAGGACAACAGATCGGAGAATCCCGCGGTCAACGCGAGGGCGCATACCCTTGCCGGCGGCATCCGGAATCCGAAAGGAACCAACAGCAGACCGAAGATGCTGATGGCTCCCAGCCAGAAGACATAAGAAGCTACGCTTTTCATGCCGCGGCGCTTCAGCAGGACCTTGCCCCCCACCAGAGACACGCCCACCAGGCCGTGCGCCACGATCGCGACCAAAACGCCATTAAGCATTGGGAAAAACAATGAAGAGCAGCCGCGCGCATGCCTGTTCGACGGGGGCGCGCCCCCCGCGCGCGTACCAAACGTGCGCAGCGCGCGGGGCCTGCCGATGGTTTCGATGAACGCTCGTCAATACTGCGGCCCTATACCACTTCCCCTTCTGCTGTTTACCGAAGCCGGAAATTCAAGTGGCGATTCCCTCAAGGAATCGCCGCCTTGGATCGAACTTGCAAGGGCGACATGGGAAGGGGAAATGTTTCTAGGAGGCAAGGAAGCGCTTCAGTGGGGAGAACCCATACACAGCGGCCAGAATCACCTCCGCTGCCGCCGCGGTTAGAATAGCCTTCCACTTATAACTCACCGGAGCAAAGATCGCCGCCGCGGCTGCCGCCGAACCGAATCCATTGCGGATCTTCTGTTCCGTTTCACTCATGCGAAAATTGTTGGCCACAGCATCCCTCCGTTTCGTTTTTGAATGAGCTTTCCTGCCGCTCGCACTGCTCGTGCTGTCTCACCCATAGATGCTTTGCCCTCAGGCTGAGTTTGCCGGGCGAACTTGGCGCGCGATTCACCGCCGCTCTGAATCATCCGAATATGGTTTCGAGTTGTTCCATTCGCGCACCACACCCACCTCTGCCAGCCGATCGATTTCTTCATCGTTGAAGGATAACGAACGGAGAACGTCCCGCGTGTGCGCACCCAGTGAAGGCGCGGCACGGTCCGGCAGCGCGTTAACCCCGTGGAAGATGACCGGCTGAGGAAGGGAGCGCACGATTTCGGGCGGATAAGTGGGATCGGCCGCGAAGAAATCAACGTCGGCGAGGTGCGGATCATGCAGCAGATCTTGGAGACGATTGACCTCCGAACAGGGAATGTCGAGGCGAGAAAGTATCTCAATCCATTCGGCGGTAGTGCATCGAGCGAGGGCCGCAGAGGCAATGGCGTAAAGGTCGTCGAAGCGTGCTTGGCGGGTAGACGCATTGGCGAACCAAGGTTCGGAGCAGATCTCGGGTCGGCCGATCTCCTTGAGAAAGCGCCGCCACTGTTCGGCGGTATAGGGAAGGACCGCGATCCATCCGTCGCGCGTCCGATGTGGCCGTCGATGTGCAGAGAGGATGCGCGGGTACCCCACGTTGCCCTCTTCGCTGAAGGTTGCGCCAGCGAGATGCTCATTAAGCAGGAAAGAGACCATCGCCTCGAACATCGGTACCTGCACATGAATGGCGTTTTGGCGCCCATTTGCCCGCGCCACCAGCGCAGCGAGAATGCCATACACGGCGTGGAGAGCGCAGATTTTGTCGGCCAGAATGGTGGGGACGAAACGAGGTTCTTCTCTGGCAGAGATCCCGGCAACTCCGCTGACAGCCTGAATGATGTCATCGTAGGCCGGGCGATCGCGGTAGCGGCCACGCTGGCCAAAGCCAACCGCAGAGCAGTAGATCAGCCTGGAATTGATTTGGGCTGCGGCGTCAAAACCGATACCCAGGCGCCCGGCTGAATCCGGCCGCAGGTTGTGGAGCAGAATATCGGCGCGGGCGATCATTCGCTCGATGACCGGACGGGCGTCTGGCTTTTTCAAATCGAGCGCAATGGTTTTCTTGTTGCGGTTGTTATTGATGAAGAGAGCACCGGCCCCCGCGCCCTGTGGATGAGAAGCGCGCGCGATGTCACCCTCCAACGGCTCAACCTTCAGGACTTCAGCGCCAAGATCGGCGAGAATCTGGCCGGCGAGCGGCCCCATTACCACTGTACTCACTTCGAGAACATGAATGCCTTTGAGCAGCGGAATCATGCGCGGATGAACCTCCGAAGACGATTTTCTATCGGTTATGTGCCGCAGTCTGCCATTGCTGCACGCCGATTTTACATCGCAGATTCAGGCCCCCGTTCGTGTATCGAAACTCGAGCGGCAGCCCGGCCCTTCGGAATTCTTCGAGGATCGCACGGTGGCGGTCGGCGTGCGCGCGGCGGCAACGGCGAATGCCCGAACCAGCACCGAACCAGGGCAAGCGAGGCAAGAGCAAACCAGCTTGGCCAAAGTGCGGCTAGGCCATTTGGGGAGACGCACAAGGCGACAGAAGCACAGCGAAGGAGCGCACTCCTGCCCGGCCTCCCTGAAACTTATTTGCAAAGTCGGACACCTCGATGCGGAAATGCGCATCATAACCGGGGTGGGCGTGTGCGTGGGGCTGTAAAGCCGGCAGGCACTGTATTCGGGCCAATTCGGGCCTATTCCATCTCCCAGTTTCAGCGGCGCCTTCCCGGGGTGTGTGCAACTCCGGGCGGTTTTTCTTTTGAGCAGACATTCAACCTGGAGGAAATCCGATGAAGCGTATTCTCACCGCCGTTTGCTGCATTTCAATAACAACGATTCCGGTGCTCGCTCAAGCACACCACGGGGCGGGCCACGCCAACGCAAATGCGGCCATGACCGATCAGCAATTCGTGGATCTTGCGGCACAAACCGACATGGTGGAGGCCAACCTGGGGCAACTGGCGCAGGACGCGGCCTCTGCGCAGCCGGTGAAGGATTACGGAAATATGCTGGTGACCGACCATACCGCGGACTTTGAACAACTGAAAAATGCGGCGCAGCAGGCGAACCTAACCGTGCCGACGGCAATCGATGAGCAGCAAAACAAGACGATGATCGGCCCCATGCACAAGTTGAAAGGCAAGGCCTTCGATCACAGGTACATTCAGGACATGATCGCCGGGCACACGAAGGCAATTGCAATTTATAAGAAAGAAGCAGCCGACGCCCAGAATCCCTCGATCAAAAGCTACGCCGAGACCGCGTTGCCGGTGCTGCAGAAGCACCTGGATGGGGCGAAGAGCATTCAGACAGGTAAGCCGGCGGCCACACAGCCTTAGCTTTTGGGACTGGCCTCCAAGATTTCGCGGTTTGGCTCCGACCCAGACGCTTGGAGCAAGGCCTCCGTCTAGCGTGATTCATTATTCCACGTGTACGGTTGCGTGGAGTGGGGTGTCGGCCGAGGAAGAACCGGCGAGGATGGTGTAATCGCCAGGCGCCATCACAAAGGCATTCTTCGCCACATCGAAGATAGACAGGGTGAGCTGGTTCATGGGGACGGTGAGGGTCTTCGATTCGCCGGGATCGAGCGTCACGCGATCCCAGCCGACCAGGCGCTTATAGGTGTTTTCGCCGGTCGAGGCAGGCAGGATCGCGTACACCTGCGCCACCTCGCCGCCGGCGCGCGAGCCGATATTGCTCACCGTGAAAGTGGCCGTGCGCTGCGTAACATCCACATTTAGATCGGAGAAGGCAAAGGTGGTGTAGGAGAGTCCATAACCGAATGCGAAGAGCGGGTTTTCATGTTGCGACTCAAACCACTTGTAGCCCACGCGGGCGCCCTCGATGTTGTAGTCCACATTGAAGGGGACCGGCTTGTGCTGGTGAGCAGCTTCGGGCAAGCCGCCGGGTTCGGTTTCGGCCATCAGACCCGGAATCTGCGGGCGAGGAAGTTGCGCGTCGTCTTTGGGGAACGTGATGGCGAGGCGACCGGAAGGATTGACGTTGCCGAACAGAATGTCGGCTAGCGACTGCGCGCCACCGATGCCGGGAAACCAGGCTGCTAAGATGCCCTCGACCTGATTCACCCAAGGCATGCCGACGGGGCCTCCGCTCTCGATCACAACAATCGTGTGGGGGTTGGCTTTGGCTACGGCTTCCACGAGCGCGTCCTCGTTATCAGGCAGCGCGATCGTGGGCCGGTCCATCCCTTCGCTCATCCACTGCGTCACAAAGACAATCGCGATCTGCGATTTCGCGGCCAGCGCAGCCGCGGACTGAACGTCGGCTCCTTCGTTGAACTGAATGTCCGCGGCGGGATCGTGCAGACGGATGTTGCGCTCCGGTGAGGTCGGGAACCAGACATGTTCGAGCCAGTGTGCAGATCCGGAATGGGAATTGACGGCGCCGCCGCCCGGGGCGTCCACCTGCGCGGAACCCCCGCCGGAGAGAACACCGACGTCGGCGTGGCCTCCGATGAGCGCGATGGAGTGGACGCTTCCAGCGGAAAGCGGCAGGATGTGGTCCGCGTTCCGCAGCAGCACGATGCTCTCATCGGCAATGTGCTCGGCGTCGCGGCGACCGAGGAAGGGATCGACCTCCTCGGTTTGCGGAGGATTGTCGACGACGCCATTGGCGAACATACTGCGTAAGACCCGATGAACGGCGTCATTGAGGCGCGACATGGGGACTTGGCCGTCTTCAATCGCCTTCCTGAGTGGCTCGCCGAAATAGATCGACCCAGGCTGCTCCTGGTCGAGGCCGGACATGAATGCGTGCACGGCGGAATGGGTTCCGTCCCAGTCGGAGAGGACGAACCCCTGAAAGCGCCAGTCCTTTTTAAGCACCTGGTTGAGGAGATAATCGTTCTGGCAGGACCAGTCGGGGCTGGTGTCGGGCGGGGTGATGGTGTCCTCGTTATAAGAGCACATAACCCCGGCGGGGCGGGCCATTTCAATGGCGATCTGGAATACCAGCAGGTCGCTTTCGCGCGCGGCGCGCTGGGTGATTTCGGCGTTGAAGATGTTCCGGCCGGTTTCTTCGTCATTGAAGGCGTAATGCTTAATGTCGCCCATCACCTGATTCGACTGCACGCCTTTGGCGATGTTGCCCACCATGGTTCCGGCCAGCAGCGGATCTTCGCCGGCGTACTCAAAATTGCGACCGTTGCGGGGATCGCGGGCCAAATCCACGCCGCCGCCGATTGACATGTTATAGCCGGTCTCACGCAGCTCGCGGCCGATCACATCCCCGAAGAGGAAGAGCGCTTTGGGATCCCAACTGCTGGCCGCGCCGAGCACGGAGGGCAGCAGGGTGGCGTAGTGGCTGCCCGCCCCGGAGAGACGAACGCCGACTGCCGAATCAGCCATGTTGATGCCAGGAATGCCAAGACGCGGCACGCCCTCCACATATCCTGCGCCGCCGAGCGATCCCTTGGGGATTTCCGCGTGCTCGCGTAGTCCATTCCAGCCGGTACCGTGAACGAAGTTGAGTTTTTCGTCGAGGGTCATTTGCTGGATGACGAGCTGGGCGCGCTGGTCTGGCGAAAGAGCCTTGTTCATCCAGGGCCAGTTTTGCGCAGGAGTTTGCGGCGGAGCCGCAGATTGGGCGGAGACCGAAAGCGCAAGAACGGTAACGACGGCGCCTGCGAAAGAGAGCAGGCAAGTTCGAGAAAAAGACGGCATCGTCGGGCTTCCTGAGCAAACATTGCCATGTTACGCGCCGCCAAAGGATGGCGTCAAACTGAACCGATTAAGCAGAGGTATTGAACGTTGCGGCGGAACCGCTGAAGCAGGTGCGCCACAGTCATCCAAAGTTCCAGGCAGAGCGCAAACAACAGCGAATCCCAAAATGGCTGGCGCATTCGAGCGTGGACGCATCAAAGCTGCGCCGGTCAGCCAGCGTCGTCCTAGCCGACCCGCTTGCCGCGCGACCGTTGGGGCTTCGACTTGCGCTCGCCTTTCAGATTCAGCGCCACGGCTGCGCGAATAAGCTCCTTCAAGGCTGTCTCATTGAGTTTGTCGCCTTCGTGGAAGTCGATTGCGCGCCTGACATTTCCTTCGAGACTGGAGTTGAACAGACTTGACCGGTCTGGCAACGATGCGCCTTTGGCGAAGGTCATCTTCACCACGTTCTTGTATGTTTCTCCCGTGCAGACGATTCCGCCGTGGGACCAGACGGGCGTACCCGGCGAAGTTGGTTGGGCCCACTTCCATTCTTCTTGTATCTCCGGATCCGCCTGATGTACGATGGCGCGCACTCGCGCGAGTATTTCCCCTCGCCAGTCCCCAAGTTCCTTGCCTTTCGCGTCGATGATTCGAGAAGCAGATTCCGCCGGGACGGGTCTGTTCATGGACAGCGCCAATTCACGCTTATATTTTCCCCCAGCAAAGCGCGACGTGCAACGTCCGCGCACGAGAGCCGGTTTCCGTTCGATAGTCATTCGGATTTACCGAGCGCGTCGCGCCCTGCGCCAATTGGCGGCGTACGGCAGCGCAAACAAATAGAGACCGGAGAGCAGGAGCAAGGCGAGCGGGAACACCGCCAGGAGTCCCGTCCGGGTAGAATATTTCCCCAGCACCACCGCGACACCGTTTACGATGACGGTTAACAAAAAGACGATGGATACCCAGCGGTGGGTTTGTCGAATCCATTTGTTCCAGTGCATCGCGACCTCCTCACGATTTTTGCGCCGCTTGATGCGGCCAACCGAGGCCCCCGGCGACAGGTCTTCATCGATAGGGAGGAGAGTGGGGCGTTTCCATATTGAACTGCTTAGCGTATTCCGCGTTCAGCTGCCGCCAGCCTTCGAACTGCATGACCTCGGCGCCGGCGATGCGGCCAATCGGCCGACCGGCGAGAAGCCGATCCAGAACATCGAAAGCAATGTGCCAGCCCGCCGCGCCCCACGAAATGAAGCGGCGATCGATGCTGTGCCATAGCGTGAGGCGCGTGCCGCCGCCCGAGGCTTCGAGTTCCCACCGAGTTTCGTTGTACTCAAGCACCACGGGAGCATTTGCTCGCGTCACGCTCGTTTCAATGGGCGTAGCCGCTCCCCCCCAAGTGAGTTTCACCGTTCCGACTGCGTCCAGCCGGCCATCGGCCTCGAAAGGCGCCCATTCGCGCAAATGCGCGGGATCGGTCAGCGCCTGCCAAACCTTTTCCGGCGGGTGCCGCAATTCTCTCACGAGAATGAGCGTCCACTTCTCTCCGTCCTTGATCACCTGCGCCCCCATGGTCGGGCCCGGTGTGTACAGCTCGCGATCGCCCATCGATCTTCTCCTGCCAACGGGCCGAATATCGCCATGCACCCAACCTGCTGATTCGAGTGCGGCGGCGAACCCGCTAAAAATCCGCCTCACCACCGCTTCAACTGCGTAACCTGAATCAGATTGCCGCAGGTGTCGTTGACCTTGGCGATCTTGGAGGCCGTCACGTCTGTTGGCGCCATGATAAATTCGGCGCCGCGCGCTTTCATCCGCTCATAGTCGGCCTGCAGGTCGCCGGTAAAGAACATAGCTGCGGGCTGTCCTTGCTCGAATAAGGCCTGCTGGTAGGCTCTGGCCGCGGGATTGTTGTTCAAGGCCAATTGCAGCTCCGTGCCGTCCGGGTCCTCTGCCGAGACCACCGTAAGCCAGCGAAACGGCCCCTGACTGAAGTCGGCCTTCTTCACGAAGCCCAGGATCTCGGTATAGAAGCGCAGGGCCTTCTCCTGATCGTCCACATACACGCTGGTCAATTCGATTTTCATTCTGTTTCTCCTTTGTCAGGTTCGCCGTTTGCGCTGCGTCTTTCTACTCCCCGTCTTGCTAATCCTGGGTATTAGTTGCGCCGGAGATTGCCCCATACGATCTTCCATGCGATCCCCCACGCGATCGAGGTAGCTCTCGAGAGCATCCACGTGCGCGGACCAGAACTCCCGGAAGGGAGCCAGCCAGGCATCCAACTCCTGAAGTGGACGTGGATTCAACCGGTAGACACGGCGTTGCGCGTCCACCGTGGCCTCCACAAAACCAGACTCGCGCAGCACGCGCAGGTGCTTTGACACCGTTGGCTGCGACATGCGAAGTTGACGCTCGATCTCTCCCACCGACTGTTCACTTACCGTCAGGAGGCTCAAGATCGCGCGGCGGTTCGGTTCCGCGATGATTTCGAACACCGATTCCATCCTCCTTATATACACTGTAAGGCATATACATGTCAAGGCATATTTAGCAGAATTAGCCGAACTTCCGCAGTTGGCGGAATGATGTAACTTTCTTGGTTCAGGAATGAGGTGAGCGGGCCGCTGAGATATTGCAGCGGCTCGTTTGTTTTCAGCGGGAGGTCGCGGGGCAAGGAGCAGGGCCACGTGCAGGAGAGGAAGAAAGCCGATGTAGTGACGACCAAGGGTGTTGCGGTTCAGTTGCGGACTGGTC
>JASHOC010000321.1 GCA_030041305.1 Acidobacteriaceae bacterium | reverse complement strand
GTCCCGAAGCTGAAGAACTCGGCCTCCTCGGCGATCTGGTCGGCGGTCAGCGCCGCGCGCGGCAGCTCGATCATGGTGCCCACCATGTAATCGACCATCGCGCCTTTCTCCTTGAACACTTCTTCCGCCACGCGGCGCACGATCGCCGCCTGGTTACGCATTTCCTCAACGGAGCCGACCAGCGGGATCATGATCTCGGGATGCGGATCGCCGCCCTTGGCCTTGACCGCAACCGCAGCCTCGATGATGGCCCGCGCCTGCATTTCGGTGATCTCGGGGAAGGCGATGCCCAGCCGGCAGCCGCGCAGCCCGAGCATGGGATTCATCTCGTGCAACTCCTCCACCCGGGCCAGCAGCGTGCGCAATTCCTTGAGCTTGGGCGAACGCGGCTTGGTGTCCTCGAGGTGTTGAATCTGCACCAGCAGATCCTCGCGCTTGGGCAGGAACTCGTGCAGCGGCGGGTCGAGGGTGCGGATGGTGACGGGCAGCCACTCCATCGCCTTGAACAGCCCCATAAAGTCCGCCCGCTGCATGGGCAGGAGTTTCTTCAGCGCCGCACGGCGGTCCTTCTCGTTATCGGCCAGGATCATGGCCCGCATATGCCCGATGCGGTCTTCAGCAAAGAACATGTGCTCGGTGCGGCAGAGGCCGATGCCTTCGGCGCCGAAGAGGCGCGCCTGCTTGGCGTCGCGGGGAATGTCAGCGTTGGCGCGAATGCGCAGTTTGCGCACCGGATCGACCCAGCTCATGAACTTGACCAGGTCGGGATCGTCGGGCTGCGCGTCGAGCGTCTTGAGCTGACCCGCAATCACCCGGCCGGTCGTGCCGTCGAGCGAGATCCAATCGCCCTGTTTGTACGTATGGCCCTTGACGCGCAGCTCTTTTTTGGCTTCGTCCACAACGCAATCACCGGCGCCCGCCACGCAACACTTGCCCATGCCGCGGGTGACCACGGCGGCGTGCGAGGTCATGCCGCCGCGCGAAGTCAGGATGCCGTCGGCCACTTCCATGCCGGCGATATCCTCCGGGGTGGTCTCGCCGCGAACCAGGATGATGGGTTTGTAGTCGCCCTTGGCGTGGTGTTTCACCGCATCTTCGGCGGTAAAGACGATCTGCCCCACGGCCGCCCCCGGCGAGGCCGGTAAGCCGGTCGCCAACACCTCGATTTTTTCGCCTTTTTCCACTAGCCGCGGCACCAGGAAGTCATAAAGCTGGTTGGGCTCAACACGGAACACGGCTTCTTCCTGGGTGATGAGCCCTTCCTGCACCATGTCGATGGCCACGCGCACCGCAGCCAGGCCCGTGCGCTTGCCGTTGCGCGTCTGCAGCATGTAGAGCTTGCCGTCCTGGATGGTGAACTCAAAGTCCTGCATGTCGCGGTAGTGCGTTTCCATGCGCCGCGTAATGTCGCGCAACTGTTCGTAGACCTTGGGCATGGCGCGCTCAAGTTCGCTGATGGGCTGCGGCGTGCGCACGCCTGAAACCACATCCTCGCCCTGCGCGTTCATCAGGTATTCGCCAAAAAAGGCATGCTCGCCGGTAGCGGGATTGCGCGTAAAACCCACGCCGGTGCCGGAGTTCTCACCCAGGTTGCCGAACACCATGGCCTGCACATTGACCGCGGTGCCCAACCAGTCATCGATACGATTGATGCGACGATAGGTTTTGGCTCTCTCGTTCTGCCAACTCCGAAAAACCGCGTCGCGGGCCGCCACGAGCTGCTCCATCGGCTCCTGCGGAAAGTCTTTGCCGGTTTCTTTTTTCACCAGCTTCTTGTACTCTTCAATAATTTTCTTGAGCGCCTCGGGCTGCAGTTCGTAATCGTATTTGGCTTTCTCGGCGGCCTTGACGCTGTCGAAAATGTGCTCGAATTTCTTCTTCGGAATGTCGAGCACCACGTCGCCGAACATCTGGATAAGGCGGCGATACGAGTCATAAGCAAAGCGAGGGTTGTTGCTGCGTTTGGCCAGCGCTTCCACGGCCTTGTCGTTCAGGCCGAGGTTGAGAATCGTGTCCATCATGCCGGGCATGGAGAACTTGGCGCCTGAGCGGACTGAAACTAGCAGCGGATTGTCGCCCGCGCCCAGTTTCTGGCCTTGCATTTTTTCGAGTTCCGCGAGCGCCGCCTTCATCTCCTTGTCGATCCGCGGGCTCAGTGCGCCGCGCATGTATTCGCGGCAAGCCTCGGTCTGAATCGTGAATCCCGGAGGCACGGGCAAACCGGCGTTAGTCATCTCGGCGAGGCCGGCGCCCTTGCCGCCCAGTTCTTCCTTCATGCGGCCGTTGCCGTCGGCCTTGCCGCCGCCGAAGAAATAGACATATTTGATTGCCGTCGAATCCTTTTGGGAAGGAGTGGACATCGTGCCTGCCGTTCCAGCAGGCGCCTGCTCAAGAACGCCTTGCGCCATGGAAAGATCTCCCTTTGTTTGGATTTTCGCCCCGGCGGCAGAGGCCTGCCGCTACCGCCCCAGGAAGCAAGTGCCGCTTTCTGGGGTCCCGGTCGCCGGGAGCCCGCTTTCCGCAACGGTGGTCCATAGGTCAGGGTAACGGATCGGGGGCTCAGGATTCCAATGGGCGTGTTTGCCGAGCGCGCGCGTCAACCGGACTTTCCGACTGCGTTTTGCCAGCGGGTGCACTCATTACTACTGATAGCGTCTCAATTATAGGGCTGCCTGTGCTAAGCGTCACATCGGCGCCGGAACATAACCTTGTGCACTGAGCTCCGGTGTTGGCCCCGCGGCGCATTGTGCCTGTGGCAGCCGCCGCGCATGATCCGATCGGGAACTTCAAAGACGGGCCGCGGACCTGCATTCCTGGCTCCGCGCTGGAACTGGAACGGCGCAAGTCTCGTACCGAAAGATGACAGGTTCCTTCAAATTGGAAGTGTCCTCGCATCGAGTCTCGGGCCGGGCGTCGCGCCTTCATGCGCCAGCCGGCGCGGGGAGAAGTCGTGGAAAAGCTGGTTCAGGATGTGCGCTATGCCTTGCGCCAGTTGCGTAAGGCGCCTGGTTTTACGGTCACCGCCCTGTTAACGCTCGCGCTCGGCATCGGCGCCACCACGGCGATCTTCACCCTGGTCTAGGACGTGCTGCTCAAGCCGCTGCCGTATGCGCACGCCGGTCAACTGGTGGTGTTGGAAGAGCAGGTTGCTGAGTTTCGCGACATTTACCCCAGGCTACCGCTGAGCGCGAATCACTTCGTCAATTGGGAGCGGAATAGCCGCCGCACTTGGCATACTCGTGGCGCTCGGCATCGCTGCATGCCTATTGCCGGCGCGCCGCGCCGCCGCGGTCGATCCGATGCGGGTGCTGCGCTCGGAGTAGCCGCCGTATTTGAACCCGCCTCCCGGATAGGGCCGCAACCCCGGGTCCCCATCCCGTACATTTGCGGGTTGGGTGGAAGTCGAAGGGACGGGGTCGATTTTTCCGATTTCTTTATCGCTCGTCGCTAGCAGACACCCGACGCCCGGCACCCGACACCCGACACCCGGCACCCGACACCCGACGCCCGACGCCCGGCACCCGACGCCCGGTACTCCACCCCACGGACGAAGGACGCGTCCGCGGGGCCCCGGTATGCGTCGCTCCTCGCTCCTAGAACTCGGAAAAATGGGCTTCCGTCGCGGCCATCCCAATAGTGTTAGCAGGCCCTATCAGAATCCGGTCCAAACCTACCAGTGCAAGAAGTTCGCGCACGTGGCGGCCGGGGCGCGCGACGGCAAAACGGTGCCCGGCCTTCGCGGCGTCGCTGTAGAGGGTGATGAGCGTGGCCAGGCCGGCCGCGTCGATGCGGCTTACGGAGGCGAGATCGAGGCACACGCTTTCCCGGCGCACCACCGGAGCCAGCCGCGCCAGCAACTCCTGCTCGTTGCCCCGCACCAATTCCACGGCCTCGCCTGACTCGGCCGCCGCAACTACCGTCGGAGCTTCTTCATAATTCATTGTGCTGGTCATCGAACCTCCTCCGCGAAGGGAACGCCCGCGCTTCAAGCTCAAGCCCATCGCCGTTCAGTCTTGAAGGGGCACGCCGGGCGCCAAACGGGCGGAACGCGGAAAGCATTGAATCCATAAGCAAAATCGCTCGTTCAATTTCCTCCACCCGAGTTCGGGCTGTGCGATCTCCGCTGCCGGCGTCCGCAAATGGACAGCAATGTGAGGTACGCATGCGGGACGACCCCGGTTCCGCGGCCTCGCGCCGCTCGGGAGATTGACATCCAAATCCAAATGGGACGGAAAACCGGCTCTCGACGCGATCTGCGCCGCCATAGGTTAGATCAGAGCGTTAAATCCCCGATCCTCTCTGGCCACGCCCGGATGAAAGCCGCAGGCTAGGATGATAGTAGGTTGAACATCATGATCACCGCCGTCACTCTGGTCTTGCTGGCGCATCTCGCGTGGATCGTGCTGGTGATCTTCGGCGCCTTGCTCACGCGCGGGCGGCCCTTCTGGACCGCGGCCCATATCCTGGCGTTGGTGTGGGGGATCGTGGTGGAAGCGGGGCCGTGGCCCTGTCCGCTCACGCTGATTGAGGAGCATTTTGAGATGAAAGCTGGAGTGGTGGCGGCCTCCGGCGGAGGGTTTTTATTGCATTTACTCGACCGGGTCATTTATCCGAATCTGCCCGCATGGGCCATCACCCTAGCCGGCGTGTCGGTATGCGCCTTCAACCTGGGCATTTATAGTTGGCGGTTCTGGAGTTACCGGCGTTTGGCGCGCGTCGTCCCTCGAGGCGGTATTCGCATTGGCGAAGACGCGTAACCGGTTCCTGGCCCGGAGCCCTCGATTCTTGCCGCCCCATTCTTCGCCCGCTGGCGTCGGCCAAGCGTGGGTCGTGTCACAGGACGTTCACACTCCGGCTGTGATAGCATCCGTCTTTCGAGTGTAGGGCGCTTCGCAGCGCTTGGCGCCTTTTTCGCCGCGCGCCGGACGTGAAACCCTCCGCCCCGAGACCTCTTGATGGACGAGGAAGACCGGAGAACGGGACCTGTGGCCCGGCAACTCGGCCGCCTGAACGCCGCACAGCGCGTCCGCGAGTTCTCCCTGCAATTCCGGCTGCGGTTGTCTCCAAATTACCATCCGGTTCAAACCGCAGAAACAGCCGCACACATAACCCTTCCCGCGCCTTTTTTCCGGCCCGGGCCGGCCGAAGGCATCCGCCCCACCGCAGGTGGTTAAGGAGAAATGATGAAAACTTACCAGGGAAGTGAGATTCGCAACGTAGCTGTAGTAGGGCATGCGCAGAGCGGCAAGACCACGCTCGTTGCCGCTATGCTGCATGCCGCTAAAATGACTCCCACCCAGGGCCGCGTTGAAGACGGCTCGGCCGTGACCGCCTACGATGAAGAGGAAGTGGCCCGCGGCCTCACCATGCAGAACGCCGTAGCCTTTGCCGAGTGGCAGGGGGTCAAAATCAATCTCCTCGACACTCCCGGCTTCCACATGTTCACCCACGAAGCCCGCGCCGCCCTGCTGCCCGTCGAGTCCGCCATCATCGTTGTCAATGCCCAAAACGGGGTCGAGCCGGTCACCGAGCGCGTGTGGCGCTACGCTGAAGAAGCCGCCGTGCCGCGCATCGTCCTGGTGAACCAGATGGACCACCCCAAAGCCGGCGGCGGCGCGGGCCTGAACGCCCTCATCGACGACATTCACGAACGCTGGGGCCGTAATTGTGTTCCCGTCCAGTTGCCCATCGTGGATGCCCAGGGCTTTCACGGCGTCGTCGATCTCGTCACCATGCAGGCCTACACCTATACGCCCGGCGGCGACGGCCGCGGCAAGGTTTCCGCAGAAATTCCCGCCGCGCTGGCCGCCGACGCCAAGGCTCGCCATGAAGCGCTGGTCGAGCTGGTCGCCGAAGGCAAAGACGAGCTGATGGAGGAATTCTTCGAGAAGGGCACCATCCCCGAAGATCACCTCATCGCCGCGCTCCACGAAGCCATCCGCGAAGACCGCATCTTCCCGGTGCTGTTCTCCAGCGGCCTGGCCGACATGGCCCTCGACCACCTGCTCGATTTCCTCAAAGTCTATGCGCCGGCGCCGGTCGAGCGCGCGCCCATGACGGTCACCGTCCCCTCGGCGCAAACCGTGCCCGCCGAAACCGGCGAAGCTCCGTCCGCGTCCGTCCGCGCCGTTTCCGACAAAGAGCCGGTTGCGGCCGTGGTTTTCAAAACCATGTCCGATCCCTTCGCGGGCCGCATCAGCTTCTTCAAAGTTGTGAGCGGCGTGGTGAAAAACGACGCCACGCTCGAGAATTACACCCGCCGGGGCCAGGAAAAGCTTTCCCACCTGAGCGTGATGCAAGGCCGCAAGGCCATCGAGGTTCCCGAACTGCACGCCGGCGACATCGGGGCCGTGGCCAAGCTGCGCGATACCCTCACCGGCGACACCCTGGGTCAGAAAAGCGCCGAAATTCAGGTCGAACTGCCCTCCATTCCCGAGCCGGCCATGACCTACGCCATTGAACCCAAGTCACGCGCCGACGAGGACAAGCTCGCGCCCGCCATTCACAAGCTCATGGAGGAGGATCTCCTCATCCGCTTCTTCCGCGACCCGCAGACCAACGAGTTTCTCATCGCCGGCGCCGGGCAGCCGCACATCGAAGCCATCGTCAGCCGCCTCAAAAAGCGCTACCACGCCGAAGTCACGCTCAAAGCGCCAAAGGTGCCGTATCGCGAAACCATCCGCGGCAAAGCCGACGCCCAGGGCCGCCACAAGAAGCAGACCGGCGGCCACGGCCAATTCGGCGACTGCAAAATCAAGATGGAGCCCATGTCGCGTGGCGCAGGCTTCGAGTTTGTCAACGATATCTTCGGCGGCTCCATCCCCAAGGGCTTCATTCCCGCCGTCGAAAAAGGCATCGTCGAATCAGCCGCGCGCGGTTATCTCGCCGGCTATCCGGTGGTCGATTTCCGCGTCATCCTCTACGATGGCAGCTATCACGAAGTGGACTCCAACGAGCTCTCATTCAAAATGGCGGGCCGCATCGCCTTCCGCAAGTGCATGGAGCAGGCCAAGCCCTGCCTCCTCGAGCCCATCATGAAAGTCGAAATCGAGTCGCCCGACGACTTTGCCGGCACGCTCATGGGCGACCTCAACGGCCGCCGCGGTCGCGTGCAAGGCATGGAGACCAAGGGCCGCACCACGGTCATCAGCGCCGAAGTCCCCATGGCCGAAATGCTCACCTACGGCACGCAGCTCACCAGCATGACCCAAGGCAAAGGCAGCTACCGCATGGAGGTAGATCACTACGACATCGTTCCCCAGCCGGTTGCCGAAAAAATCCTCGCCAACGCCAAACGCCCCGTGGAGGAAGAAGAGGAGTAACTGCACGAATTGTTGATCCCTATGGCCCGGAAATCCAATACAGGTTTCCGGATATCAGTCCATTTTGTCGATAGCATCGTCCGTGATGTGATATCATGCTTTAGGTGAGGCTCGTACTCGATACGGACGTCATCGTGGCGGCTTTGCGGAGTCCCCGCGGTGGTTCAGCAGAGTTATTGAGGCGAATTCGAACCGGTCGCGCATCGATGCTTCTAACGGTTGCGCTGGCGCTGGAGTACGAGTCGCAATGCCTAATGGCCGAGCATCGGTTGGCCTCAGGACTCAGCGAATCGGAGGTCCATGCATTTGTAGACCGGTTGATTTCGTTTGCGGAACCGGTAGAGTTGTTTTTTCGCTGGCGGCCGCAGCTTCACGACCCGGGCGACGAGTTGGTGCTGGAGGCGGCCATCAATGGGCGCGCCACCGCAATCGTGACATTCAACGAGAAGGATTTCCGCCAGGCGCGAACCAGCTTCGACATCGAAGTGCTGCGCCCGGGTGAAATTCTCAGGAGGTTAAAGCCATGACCACGAGAGTTGCAACATTTCCGCTGCGGCTGCCCGTTTCGATGAAAGCAGCGCTCGAAAAAATTGCCGAGCGCGATGGAACCAGCATGAACCAGTTCCTGGTGATCGCGGCGGCAGAGAAGATTGCCGCCATGGAGACGGAACGTTTCTTTGCCGAGCGTCGAGCGCGCGCCGACGATGAATCTTTTCTCCGCATCCTGAATCGCGAAGGCGGCGAGCCTCCCCGCCCCGAGGACTCCATCGACTGAAACCCTCAGGGGCAAAGGCAGTTATCGCATGGAAGTCGACCACTACGACATCGTGCCCCAGCCGGTCGTGTTAACGCTCATCGGAAGACGTATTTTTTTGGACTTCTGCCGACGGCGTGGTGATCGCTTGGCGGAGCTTGAGGCGGAGGTAGTCGATATAGCCTTCCGGCGCTGGGTGCTCGCCGAGTTCGTCTATGACGGGTCGGAAGTAGGCCAGAGAACGGATGGGTGAGAGGCGCGGGGCATCGGCAGGACGGATGAGGC
>JASHOC010000320.1 GCA_030041305.1 Acidobacteriaceae bacterium | reverse complement strand
TGTAGGTCTGGGCATAGACGTTCACGCGATTCGCAAGAGCGTCTTTATTTTTACATTATTTATGCAGAGATCAATAGGGATCGCGCTCGCTCGCGAGGTGGCATTAGCCGGCAGCATGAGAGAAGGCTTTTTCGCTGTCGCGAACTACATCGTCGCTGAGGACCTGGCAGTGACCTCCTATTTGATGGGGCAAGCTGTCAACATCCGTGGCAGAGTCTGCAAGCACTGACACAAATGGCGAGACGTGGGCCATTCGGTTTGGGCCTGCAATGGGTGCAACCGTCTCGGACCCCGATGCTTCCACACGCGCGGTTGGCAATAGACCTTGCAAGCAGTCCAACTCCAATTTGGAAGAACCTTCCCGATCGTGCCCAGTTACACATTCATCAACAATTCAAACCGGAATTGGTTCTCTTGCCTGAATCTATGAGCAGTGATAGACTGCCGGCCGTAACTGTCAAGAATTTGTAAGTGCCGAATACAAGGCTTGTAAAAGCGCACATTCCCCTACCCGGCATCGCTGCTGCGCCGAGACGTAGACGGATCAAAATATTCCAACCGATCTTAAAGACGTGACCATTTGCATCGGAGGTAAAGCATGAAAACACAAACGGAATCCAGAGCGGGAGGCAGATGGAGCCGAGCGCTGGTCGTTCTTCTGTTGATCGCCGCGCCCGCTTGGCTAGCGGCGCAACTCGATCGCGGAGAAATCACGGGAACAGTCGAAGACCCCAGTGGCGCGGTCGTCGGGAACGCCACGATCACGCTCACCAATGAGGACACGGGCCTTAAAATCACGAGCAAATCGACCGCAACCGGCACCTATGTGTTGGACGACCTGATTCCCGGGCGGTACACGGTCGAGGCGGAGTCGAGCGGATTCCAGAAATACGCGGTGCACGGCCTCATCGTGCACGTGCAGCAGGTTTCCACCGTCGATGTCCACTTTGCCACCGGAAACGTGCAACAGACGGTGACCGTCAGCGCGGCGCCGCCGTTGCTCGAATCCGAAAATGCGGAAGTCGGCCAGACCGTCACCAACCAGGCCGTCAACGATATGCCGCTGGCCACCCGCGATTGGGGTTCGCTGGCGCAGCTTTCCGCCGGCGTCACCACCGCGCCGCCCACATCCTCGAGTTCCGGCAGCGTCACGGCGGATTCGGGCAGTTCCGAGTCCGCGTATTTTTCGGTAGATGGCGTCAACGACTGGCAGAATGACTTCCGCCTGGACGGCATCAACGACAACATCGAGGTCTACGGCGGCAACTACACCTTAACCAATGCAGCCATCGTGCCCCCGCCCGACGCGGTGCAGGAGTTTACCCTCCAGAGCGGCGATTTCAACGCCGAGTTCGGCCACTCCACGGGCGGCATCATCAACGCGGAAATCAAGTCGGGCACGAACCAGCTTCACGGCGACCTGTGGGAGTATGTGCGCAATAACGACCTCAACGCCAACTACTTCTTCAACAGGACGTGCTCTGCCACAGGTTGCGTTTCCAAGCCGGTCCCGTCCTATCACCAAAATCTCTTTGGTGTTACGGCCGGAGGTCCGGTGGTCATTCCGCACATGATTCAAGGCCGTAACCGGCTGTTCTGGTTCGCGGACTACCAGGGCGGCCGCTACGTGCTGCCCGCGCCGGCAGGAGGCGAAACCGTGCCCACTCCGGGCATGGTGAGCAGCACATTCAACAACCTCCAGGACAACATCACAGACAATATCCCCAGCTCGGGCGTTGAAAACACCTATAGCGACGCGCTTGGCCGCAAGTACGCCAACGGCACGATTCTCGATCCGGCCTCGACGCGCCAGCTTTCAGCCACCGGCTATGACGCGGTCACCGGGCTCACCGGCACGCCCGACGCCTTCGTGCGCGACCCGTTCTTCAACTGCACCGCGGGCGGCAACTGCACAAGCTTCGTCGGCCTCACCACCACCGACTTTTCACAGGATTCCGGCGGCGTTCCGCTGTCCAGCCTCAACGTCATTCCCACCAGCCGTCAGGATGCCAACTCGGTAAAGCTATTGAGCTTGTACCCGGCGGCGGAGTCTTCCGGACTGGTCAACAACTTCTCCAGCTATATCCCCCCCGAGGACAAAAACACCGACACCTGGGACATTCGCATCGACACTGCTCTCAGCTCCAGGAACTCTCTCTTCGGCGTCTTCGATCGCAGCCTCTTCGCGGTCGCTGTTCCTTCGAACTTTGCCGGCGAGGCCGTCGGACAAACCGGCGGACGCAATGACAGTCTTCCTGCCTATGCCTGGGCCGTCGGCTACACCACCGTTTTCACGCCCACCCTCACCAACGAGATGCACGTGGGCATGGTGCACAGTGACAAGCTGCAGCGGTCCGTGTTCGGCAACACCTTCGGCATCCCCGCGCAATTCGGCATCCAGGGTGTTCCGCAGGTGGCCAACAACGGCGGCCTGCCGCCTATCACCGTTTCTGGTCTCACCCACCTCGGCGTCGGCAACTACACGCCCACCCTGCAGTATGTCTGGAGCCTCGAAGGTGTGGACGCAGTCACCAAGGTCGTACGCGACCATACCTTCAAGACCGGCATCCAGGTGGACGATCTCGAAGGAGATATCTCGCAGCCCCCGGAGGGACGCGGCGATTTTTACTTCAACGGCATGTACACCGACGTCCCCAATCGCATTTCCCCAACCACCTGTTCTCCCCTTAATAGCAGTTGCCCCGGTTTGAATGGGATCGGTGATCTATTGGTCAGCCCCCAGCCCTATGAGTACGGTGTGGGCGCCGGCGTGAGTGATGTGGGCGGCATGAACGCCTTTTCCGGCTCGAATATCGCCGCCACCGACGACCACCGTTGGTACATCGGCGCCTATTTCCAGGACGATTGGAAGGCTACTCCCCAGCTTACCGTCAACCTCGGCTTGCGATGGGATTATTTCACTCCTTATGCCGAGACCCGCGGATTCCAGGCCAATTTCATTCCCGTGGGCGGAAACGGCGCCAGCGGAGCCTACTACATTTCCAACAAGGGCTGCCAGACCACGCGGGCCGCGCTCTTCAACGCCGTGGCCGCCGCCAGCGGCATCGACATCGACTGCGTTTCCAACCTTACGCTCGGCAATGCGCAGAAAACGAATTTCGCGCCCCGAGTTGGGTTTGCCTACCGCCTGTCTCCGAGCTTGGTGGTGCGGGGAGGTTTCGGCACGGCTTACGGAGCATTGGGCAATCTGGGCTATGGCGGAACGCTGGGCACCAACTATCCCTTCGTGTACACCCAGGGCGTCCCCGCTCCCGACTCAAATCATCCCCTCCTGGTCGGCTCTCCGGGCCAGCCGGCAACTATGGAATATACGTTTACACAGTTCAATTTCCAGAATCCGGCCACTCTTCTCAGTCCCACCCCCTACACCAACCCCGGTTACCTGGGCCTGAGCCTCTATGGGCGCCAATACAATTACCAGACGCCGCTCGTGGAGACCGAAAATCTGACCATCGAAGATCAATTCACTCCCCACGACGCCATCCAGGCGGGATTCGTGGGAACCGAAGGACGTCACCTCGATATCCTGGGATACAACAACAGTAATACGGAGATTTTGCCGCCCTCCAGCGGCTCGCTCTATCTGACCACCATTCCTTACCCGGCCTTCGGGCGCAACGCCACCTACGAAACCACCAACGCCAACAGCAGTTACAACTCTCTCCAGGTCACTTATGAGCATCAGTTAAGTCAGGGACTGTCTTTGCTGGGTAACTATACGTGGAGCAAGTGCATGAGCAATCAGCACACGCAGGCAACGCAGTACAACGCAGGTTACCGGGCCGAGTGGCTGCCCGCCTTTGGAATCAACGGCGATTACGGTCTGTGCGACGTCGACGCCACCCATTTGGTTCACCTTTCCGGCACGTACGATCTGCCCTTCGGCCACGGGCTTCAGTTCATGGCCAACCCCAACACGGCCACGGACGCGGTCCTGGGAGGATGGGAGATCAACTTTTTCTACACCTTTCAAAGCGGTCAGCCGTTCACGGTCACCTGCCCCAACGCCACCACGGCTGACTTTGGATGCTCGGCGGATTTAACCGGCCAGGGGCTCTATACCGGCCCGCACAATTACAGCCAGTGGCTGAATGCGGGCGCCTTCGCCCAGCCGCCCACAGCCACCGCCATCGGGCAAATGGATTACTCGCCGCTTGGCGGGGGCATCCAACAGGCGCGTGGTCCGCATTTCGCCAACCTGGATGCCTCCGTCTTGAAGGAATTTCCGATCAAGGAAGCTGTCCATTTCGAGTTCCGGGCTGAAGCTTTCAACGTCACGAACACGCCGCCCTTCGCGCAGCCCGGCCAGTTGAACTTCACCAGCGCCGGCTTCAGCAGCATCACGGCCACCCGGAACAGCAACGAGAACTTCGGGGCGCGTACATTGCAGTTGGCGCTCAAACTGTTGTATTAAGGCAAAGCTGCACTTTCAATCGTCGATCGCACGTTCCGCGTCTGCCCGCACTTTCTCGAGAAGTGCGGCGCAGCTGCGGGACGATTGCTTTCGAAACCGGAAAGTTATCGTAATTTACCACGTAAATGAGAGCCACCCAGGTGTACATCATGATCCAGCGCTGGCGCGAGCGCAGCGCGACTCGTTTGGTCACGCTGTGTCTTTCTGTTGTCCTTCCACTCGGTCTTCCCGCTGCCGCGCAAAACGGTCGTTCCGCATCGGGCTCAACCTCCGCCGCAGACAGCCAGACAGTCCTTACCGGCGTGGTCCGCGGCGCGCAGAACCATGGTTACATCGAAGTTCCGTTTCACGTCCCCGCTGGCGCCCGGCGCGTCACCATCCAATTTGACTACACCGGCAAGGAGCAGCACACGGCGCTCGATCTCGGTTTGCTCGATCCCGCCGGTTTGCGTTGCTGGAGTGGCGGCAACAAGTCTGTCCTCACCGTGGGCCTTTCCGACGCCACGCCATCCTGTCTTCCCGGCGCCATCCTGGCCGGTGCGTGGAACGTGCTCATCGGCGTGCCCAACATTCGCGCCGGGGTTGAATCGCACTACACCATTCACGTTTTTCTCTCCCGGAGCGGCGCCGTTGCTGATGAGCCGGAGATTCTGCGCCAGCCGCTGCGCGCCGGACCGGCGTGGTTTCGCGGCGATTTGCACATGCACACCGCGCATAGTGACGGACAATGCCCAAGCCAGACCGGCACAATGGTTCCTTGCCCGGTCTTCTTCACCGTGGATGCCGCCGCGCGGCGCGGCCTCGACTTTATCGCCATCACCGACCACAACGCCAGCTCGCAATATGACACCATGCGCGAACTGCAGCCCTACTTCGACAAGGTCCTTCTGATTCCCGGCCGCGAGCTTACCACCGTTCAGGGCCACGTTAACTTCCTCGGCAGCACCGATTTCGTCGATTTCCGCCTCGACGGTAAAACCGTTCCCGACATGAACGCCTTGCTGCGCAGCGCCGCGCGCGTGGGCGCCATCACCTCCATCAACCATCCCCTCGACCCCAGCGGCGAAATCTGCATGGGCTGCGGATGGACCCCGGTCCGCCCCGTCGACGTGCACCTGCTCACCGGCGTCGAAGCCGTCAACGGCGGCAGCGAGCAGTTCGGCCTCTCCAACGTTCCCTTCTGGAACAAACAGCTCGACCTCGGTTGCCGCCTCACCGGCCTCGGCGGCAGCGACAACCATCGCCCCCTCCAGCCCCTCGATCAAATCGGCTCCATCGGCAGTCCCACCACCGTCGTCTACGCCGCCAACCTCTCCGTCCCCGCAATCATCGACGGCATTCGCGCCGGCCGCGTCTTCATCGACCTCACCGGATCGCGAGATAAGCTCCTCGAGTTAAGCGCCCAATCCAGCGGCCAGGTCTTCCATGCCGGGGGTGTGTTGCATGCGCCGCGGGGCGCAACAGTAGGCTTCGAGGCGCATATCGTGGCTGCGGCCGGAGCCAGGCTTCGCTGGATTGAAGATGGTCGCTACGCTCCGCAATCATCGCCCACCGAAGTCACCTCCGCCGATCAAAGCTTTCCTCTTCACTGGACGAGCGACGGCCAACGGCATTGGATGCGCGTTCAGGTGGAGGGCCCGGGTGACAAGCTATGGCTGCTCGGTAACCCCATCTACGTCAATTGGGATCTCGCGAATCACTGCTTCCAATAGAACCCGCAATCGGATGTGTACGGTTCCAACCGGCGCCCTCAAACGGGCCGTCAAAAATCCCAAGACCCTCTTGAGAGAATCGCCCGTGGAATTTCGTTTATTCAGATGAAGCGGTTCACCATCGCGGGTCGTGGGGCTGCCGTACCGTCCCTTGGGAAAAATGAAAATCTGGCAAAGGTCCGAGATGGCGGTGACACGACTGGAATGCCGAATCCTGGTGCAAACCCAGTTTCCGGGCATGGATCCCGGGTGGTGATCCGACTTCCGCCCCAGCGGGGCTTGGACGGGGCACCTCCATGGTGGTGGAGCAACATCCTGGCAGATTAGGCTCAATGAATGAGGCGGCTGACGTTCTGATGTGGAGGGACTGCATCAAGCTCTGCACGGTGGTGAACTGGTTTTTGTTTTTCCAGGACAAAGCCAGCCGCAACCGAAGCACGGGTGAGCGACGGTTGATCAGTCTGATATGATCGCTCGGAACCAAATGGTCAATGATAAAAATGGGCGCGATCAGGAGGTCGGTTGAAATGCTGAGATCCATCAAGAAAAATCGCATGCTGCTGGCGTTGGTCGCAACGGCCAGTATGGTCGTCATGTCCTGTTCACGGAAAACGGCCACGAATATCCCACCGCCGGCCAACCAGTCGGGCAATCATCCGGGGATACAGGTACAGCTCAATGTGCCTGCGCCGATGCGCGATGGCGTGCAATTGCGCGCGGATGTCTTCACGCCTGACGGCCCGGGGCCCTTCCCCGTGCTGCTGAGCCGCACGCCTTACGACAAGGAAACTCCGGGAACCATCGAGAGCGGCATCGCGGGCGCCGAGCAGGGTTTCATCATGGTGAATATGGACGTGCGCGGCCGCTATCACTCGCCTGGGTTCTGGGCGCCGTTTAAGTACGAAATCAATGACGGCTACGACTCGGTCGAGTGGGCCGCCAAGCTGCCCAAGTCGGACGGAAAGGTCGGCATGTGGGGGGGCTCCTATGTCGGCGCCACGCAATGGCTTGCGGCCGTTTCCGACCCGCCCCATCTTGCCGGCATCTGCCCCGAAGTCACCGCGCAAGACTATTACAAAGATTGGGCCTATCAGAACGGCGCGCTGCAGCAGTGGTTTGCCCAATCCTGGGCAACCCAGACGTCCAGCGATGCGCTTTGGCAACAAGCGAATTTCACCTTCACTGCGGCCGGCTACGTGCCATCCACACGCTCTCCCGAAACCGGCCTGTTGACCCGGCCAGGGCAAACGTCCATGACGGACCCCTTGAACTACATCAAGGTGCTGCCCCTCAGCAACTACACAACTCTGGTAACGCCTCCCAGCGCCGGCAACGCAGGCCTCAAGGCGCTCGAGCCTTGGTATCTGGACTGGCTGGCTCATCCCTCCGACGACGCTTATTGGCAGCAGTGGTCGATTTCCAAGGACTATTCCCGCATCCATGTGCCGGCCTTCATCATTGGCGGCTGGTACGACCTGTTCCTCGGGGGCTCGCTTGAGAACTACGAAGGCGTGAAAGCCCATGGCGGCTCCGCCGACGCCCGCAATGACGTTCGACTGATGATCGAACCCGGTGGCCACTCCGGCTCGGGCACGAAGGTGGGGGCCTTCGACCTCGGCCCAAACGCCGCCATAAATGCATTTCAAATGATGCTCGACTGGTACAAACACCTTTTCCTCGGCCAAACCAATGCCGTTTCTCAGTGGCAGCCGGTGCGCTACTTCCAGATGGGTACGAACGTTTGGCAGCAGAGCAGCGCATGGCCGCCGCCTCAGGTTGGCGCCGTGGCCTACTATCTGCACTCGGCCGGCAAAGCCAACACGGACTCCGGCAATGGCAGCCTGAGCGCTCAGGTCAACGATCCGAACGCCAACGCCGCTTCCGATCGCTTCGTCTACGATCCCGCCGACCCGGCGCCGACGCTGGGCGGTAGCATGTGCTGCGATGGCGCGGATGTGCCCAACGGTATCCAGGACCAACGCCCGGATGAAAGCCGCCCGGACGTGCTGGTCTTTACCACTCCGGCCCTCCAGAAAAACCTGGACGTCACGGGGCCGGTTTCGATGACGCTCTACGTCTCCTCCTCCACCCCCGACACCGATTTCACCGCGGTGCTGGTGGACGTGGCGCCCGACGGCTCCGACCACAACATCGCCACCGGAATCCTACGCATGCGCTATCGCGACCAGGACTACACCAAGGCCACGTTTATGACACCGGGCCAAATTTACAAGATCAACGTGGACATTTGGGCAACCAGCAACGTCTTCCTTGCCGGCCATCGTCTGCGCGTGGACGTCAGCAGCAGCAACTTCCCGCGATGGGACCGGAACCTGAACACCCAGGAAAGCCCCGAGTCCGGTTCCCACTTTGTGAATGCGACCAACACGATCTACCACGATGCCGCCCACCCCTCCAGCCTGGACCTGCCGGTCATGCCGCAGTAAGGCGGCAGACCCGGCCAACGAGAAGCCGGGCTGGGGTGATCCCAGCCTGGCGTGTGGCGCCAGCGCTCGATTTGGCGTATAGAATGACCGAAGCGCCACATGTATTTCCCGAGTCGAAATCGAATGGAAATCTTCAGCAGAATTCCTCGTCCAATCCTCGCGTGCGACTTCACTGCGCTGCGGTCGATACGCCCGGATAATGCAGGTCGTTTACAGTGGCAGCAATGGTCGCGTTTCTCGCGATGTGTAAGGGTGATCGGGGGGCCGAGAATCCGGCCGCCGTTTTTACGGTGGGTAGGTTGCGATTGGATCGGGCCGTGGTCGAGAATGTACTCATCGCTATCCAGCCCGTCGGCCTCGAGGCTGCGATCCAACTTGCGGCATGTGCCCAGGTTGAAGGCCATGAGAAGCAAATAGCGCTGGAGCTGGCGCTCAAACGGGCTCGTAATGATGAAAGTTGCGCGCGGCGACAATTTGACGCCGTGGAGCCGGAGAATCGCTTGGGTGCGAGTGAATTACAGCATCGCGTTGAATAAGCTGCTTTTTATGTCTCGATTCCTGCTTGCTTGCGGCGCGAATGCGCAGGTGTTTCAGCGAACAACTCTTTGCAACCGTAACAATTACCTACCCTGCAATAGGCGCGATGAGCCATCCAGGCCTGCAACTGTATTGACCGGATACGCAGTTGCCGGCCTAGGATGAAAGCGACATCAAGGCGGTTGGCGCTATGTCGCCCGAAACCAGCAGAAGTTGGCCTGCAGGCGGCGCGGATGCAAGCCGAGTATCTCACAGCCATTCAGAAACTCGCGCGGTAGAAACTAACTGCGAATAGATGTGCAATGGCTGCCCCCTCGGCTAATTTTCTGCTATCGTAACCATTGGTCGCACGCAGAGCATTGTCCGAATGATCTATTCGAGATCACAGATCTTTGGCGGACTGAGACAAACCGGTCAATCGTACGCTTCAAAGAGAAGATTTCAACCCGCTAATGTAAAAACCCCGGTCGAGTGGGATGTCCATTCCGTGTTGAATCTCTGGAAGCTGGAGTCGATGATGCGATTCACGGTTGCACGTTGACGAAGCAGGCCGTGCGTCCGGAACGTCGCGGATTTCGCCGCGATTGATCAGTATGGCGGGGGCGCAGCATGCACCCTTGACCTTTGTGGAAATGGGGACCATGGGCCTCAATGAGATCGATAAATGCAAGGGCGATCTTCTGACACATTTCGACATTAGAGGCGCTCTGCCTACGCGCCAAGCGGCGGTTGGAATGTGGGTTGAATGGCTACAGCGCAGAGGTAGACGAACGGCCTCGAACATACCAGAGGAGCAAATGAAAGACTGGGTCAAATGTAAATCGCGGAAAGGAGTTTGCCGGTTTGCTCTTTTGACATCTGTCCTTGGGTGGGCTTGTGGTTGCGGTCACGAGCAATCGCGAACCGTTATGGTCATTACCCCAACCGGAGGTCTTGAATATTGGGAAAACTTTGACCATGCTGTAGAAGCTACGGCTGAAGCTGGCGGAATTCATGTAGAACTGGCGGCGCCGCAATCTGAAACGGACTACACCGAGCAGGCGCAAATGGTCGAAAACGCCATCTCGGGACATTTGCAGGGCATTATCGTATCGCCGGCGCATCAACTGGTGTTGGCCTCGTCGCTCGAACAAGCAGAGCAAGCGCGTATTCCGGTAGTCGTGGTTGGAGCTCCCGTTGTGCTTTCGGCCAAAGACTTTGCCGCCTTCGTTGACTGGGACGAAGCGGAGGCGGGCCGTCTGGCGGCTCGCCGCATCGTCGCGTTGCTGGGCGGCAAGGGCAAAGTAGGCATGATCGGCGTGAGCCCCACTATGGAAAGGAGTTCGCTGATCGAAAAGGCTTTCGCTGAGGAGATTGCGCGGACTCCGGACGTGAAGCTGGTGAGCGTGAAGTATGGGCTTTCGGACTGGGCGAGAGGACGCCAAGCAGTGCTGGATTTACTTGCAGAATATTCGGATATCAAGGGGATCTTCACCACCGATGAATTCTCTACACACGCGGCGGCCTATGCATTCGGTCGCGGGGTGCGGGAGCACCCCGTGCTAATCGGGGTATCCGAAGAGCTGAATGAATTGGGAGAGCTGAAGGCCGGACATCTTGATGCCCTGGTGATCAGCGATCCTATGGAACTGGGTGCGCGCGCCATGCAAGCGATGCAGGCGGCGCTGGAGGGCGGCGACGCCAGCGCATATTCGTCGCAGTTGCCTGTCTACATTGTAGATAAACACACCATCACCGAGAATCCGATTGTAAGCAGGTTGATGCAGAGTGGGCGATAGGGAAAGGCTCGGTGCGCCGCAGATTTTTTGAGCACCGCGGGCAGGGCGTGGCACCGGGAAAGGTCGCGGGAAAAAGATGCGGCCTTACTGCGTTAATTTTGGGCGATCTGCACGTTGCGCCACGAGGCCTGTGTATAAAACGATCGCAGCCCGGCCACTCCTTCTGTCAGGCAATGGTCGTCGATGTATTCCATCCGTGTTGAAGGACGATTTCCTTCGGGGATTGCGGTGACCGTCAGTTTGCACCCTTTGACGGCGAGATCGAGACGATACCAGCTTCCTACCGCAATGGGCGTGACTAGTGTTACTGAGCGCAGTTCGTGCCAGTCGTAGGAGGCTCGGCCCAGGATAACGGTCTGCTGACTGGGCCGTATTCCGGCGTAATAACCCTGATAGGAATCGACGCCTTGCTCGGGATCGGTGGTGCGGATCACTAAACCGGCATCTCCATACTCGGTTTCTGGAAACAGCAGATCAAAACGCAAGTCCGCGGCAATGCGATAGTCTGTGCCCCTGGAGCGTTTGGCGATCAACATGTCGCCGCGGCCGTAATTTCTATTGAAAATGACCCCGGAGTGCTGGCTCCAATTGCCGCTGATGGACTGCCAGCCCTGCATGTTGCCGTCATAATCGCCTCTCTCCCGGTGAAAGCCGTGCCCAGCGATATACAAGGATGCTGCGGCAAGCGCTATCGCAAGACAGGCGGCGACGATAATCGTGCGTATGAACTTCGATCGGTTCCGCATGTATGGCGTATCTAGAGTATAGTAAATCTGTTTTGCCGCATCGAAAGTTCAATCGCGGAACGGGAAGCGCCGCTTTCCCGGAGGTGTTGGTCTCGGTCCGCCTTCTGATTTGCTTTTGGATTACGACGCTTTGCCCCGCCAACGCCCGGGGTCAGAAAGATGCGCTGCCGCTTGAGTCCATTGAGTCGGCAGTCCAGACCGCCACCTTTTCCACCCATCCAGTCGCGGTGGTGATCCGGGGCATCGTCATCTTCAACCATCGACCGATCGTGATCGAAGATCAGACCGGGGCGACGGAAGTGGCCCCGCGGAATACTGAGTTGCTTGCCCTTGGAGATGAGGTGGAGGTTTGGGGCGCGATGACGCTCGCGCCGCAGCCCACGGTCCTGAACGGGCAGATCCGCAGGTTGTGGGGAGGATCGATGCCGCCGCCGCTTTCAATCACGCCAGACCAGGCCGCGGGCGGCGAGAACGAGCTTTCGCTGGTGCAGACGATGGCTGAGCTGGTAGATTTCGGGCCTGCCGGTTTGACTGGCATACGGCTGAATCTTCGCGGGGGGCATCAGAGCTTTTCCGCGGTGCTGCCCAACGATAGCCTCAGCGGGGAGTTGCCGACAAAGTCACTTCAGCGCGGCGCCACACTGTTGCTCACCGGCATTCTGGAGATGAACCACGACCTCAATCTCGGTCACGGCAATGCGTTTACCCTACTGCTGCGGACGCCGGAAGATATTGAGCTGCTGGAGCCTCCCTCATGGTGGACGCGAGCACGCCTGTTGCTGCTGGTTGGAATCGCAGTGACCCTGTTTCTGATCGGAATCAGCGGTTACTATCGCATCGAGCACGCTCGCTATCGCGCCGTAGCTGAAGAGCGCGCCGGCATTGCTCGAGATATTCACGACACGCTTGCGCAAGGGTTTGCTGGAATCACGTTGCAGTTGGAGGCAGCACAACAGATGATGGGGCGGGATACTGAGCGCGCCGGTCAACTGCTGAACGGGGCCTTGCAGCTGATTCGACACAGCCGGGACGAGTCGCATCTTTCGATTGACATTCTACGGTCGCTTTCGCACTCCGACCGCCTGGATGTACTCATCAGGCATTGCATACTGCAAAAGGGTGCGGCATCGAGAACCCAGATCAGTCTGGAGACCCACGGCAGCCAGCCTTCGTTGTCATTCAACCTGGTGAACAATCTTTTCCGGATTACTCAGGAAGCTCTGGCGAACGCCGTTCAGCACGCTGAAGCGCAGCGAATCATCGTCCGCCTGAACTACCACAAGCACGAGGTGACGCTTGAGGTTCAGGACGACGGCCAAGGCTTCAGCCCGGATCACGCGCCCGGGCCGGAACAAGGGCATTTCGGCTTAACCGGCATTCGCGAACGGTGTGCAATCATTGGAGCCAAGCTGGACCTGCGCTCGGGCCCAAACGGAACACTGCTTGGAGTGACAGTTGGAGTATGACCGTGCAAAAGGAAACCGGCAAAGGCCCGGCGCGGCTCTCGCCTAAAGCGGCGGTTGCTTCGGCTGTTCGAATCCTCGTAGCTGACGATCACCTCGTCTACCGCATAGGCATTCGCAGTTTGCTGAGCAGCGAACCGGGCATGAAGGTGGTTGGCGAGGCAAGCGATGGCGCCGCGGCCATCGATCTTTACAGAAGGCAGCAGCCAGATGTGATGCTGCTGGACCTGCGTATGCCGCTCAAAGGCGGGATCGACGTGGTGCGGACCATCCGCTCAGAGTTTCCAGACGCGCGGATTCTCATTGTCACCAGTTATCAGACTGAAGAAGAGATCTTCCAAGTCCTACGGGCCGGTGCGTTGGGCTACATCCTCAAGGACATGGGCCGCGAGATGCTCATCGAAGCCATCCGATCGGTGCACGCCGGGGTGCGCTGGGTTTCGCCCACCATTCAGAGGCAGTTTGCTGAGCGGTCGCTGCGCGAGGCGCTTACCGCGCGGGAAGTCGAAGTGATGAAGCTGTTGGCGCGAGGCCTGACAAACAGGGATATTGCACGAATTTTCAACATCTCAGAGAGCACCGTGAAGAATCACGTGAACAGCCTGCTGACCAAGCTGGAAGTTTCCGACCGAACCGAAGCTGTGGCGCTGTGCATGGCGCGTGGAATGGTAACCGTCGAGGATCTATAAGCATTTCCAAATTGTTGGCCCTATAGTGCGATGAAACCGCTGCGGGGCTACCCGCACGGTCAAACCCCAGACAGTTACCACAGATAAAGGTGTCTGTCAATAGGAAGATTTGCTCAAGCCGGCTCTATAAGGTTCCCCGTAAAGTTTTGGTCGGAAGAAGGGGTTGTGGTGTGGGGCAAAAATGAAAACGTTTTACCCGCACCCCTTTTGAGAGGCGTTGAAGTAAAGAATCATTCCCTCGAAAGATCTGCATCTGCGCTTTGCAGCGATTCCCAACGCCGTCGTGATTCTGACAGATATCGATGCGAAGGGGAACGACAGCTAACCGGAAGCTGCAGACCGAAAACGAACGCTCAACTAGTGCATTCAATTTCAGGAGGGAGACCGATGAAGCAACAATTCTGGCAGCTGAAGGCCGTGCATGGTTTTGCTGCACAGCATATGAAAGTCGTGGCTCTTTGGGTGGCGCTTGTCATCGTTTTTTCCACTGCAATCTGTGCGCGCGCGCAAAACATCACCAGGAGTCAGGTCAATGGAACGGTGACCGACACGACCGGCGCTGTGGTGCCTGGGGCCAGCGTTGCGGTAACCAACTCTGCGACCGGCATCGTTTCTAAGGTGATGACCGATGGCCTGGGAGCCTATCGCGTTACCGACTTGCTCCCCGGCACCTATACGATGGTTGTGTCCAAAAGCGGGTTTGCCACGCAACGCATCCAGCCGTTTACGCTTATCGTCGGCCAATTCTTCCAGGAGAACATTACATTGCCGGTCGGCCAGGCGGAGCAAACCATTTCCGTCAGTGCGGCCGCTCTGCTGCTCAACACGGAAACTTCTCACGATCAGCAGCTCATTGAGGGTCCGCAGATCGACAACATGCCCCTGAATGGCCGCGATTACCTGCAACTCGCGCAGCTCGACGCCGGTGTGGTGCCCATCTCCGGGATCTCCGGAATCAGTTCTCCCGCTTCATCATGGGCCTCGGACACCGGCATCGTTGCGGTTGACGTGAGTGGCCTGAGAGAAGACGATAACAGTTACCTGTACGACGGAGTCGAGACGCGCAATGCCTAGTATGGCGCCGCAGGTTTGCAGCCGGATCCGGATATGGTTCAGGAGTTCGTTATGATCAATTCCGCCGCCCCTGCGCAATATGGAGTGGGAGGCGCGTTTGTCAACGTCGTGACCCGGTCGGGCACGAATCACTTCCACGGAACCGCGTACGAGTACCTCCGGAATAATGACTTCGACGCACGCAACTGGTTCGACGTCACCAAGAGTGCTCCGCCTTTCCATCAGAATCAGTTTGGGGCCAGCGTGGGAGGACCCATCAAGAGGAACAAAATCTTCTTCTTCGGTAACTATGAAGGTTTCCGCCAGCTTGTGCCCGGCGACGACTACAATCTGATTCCGAATGCCAACCAGATAGCTGGCAACTTCAGCGCTGACACCCAGCAACTTTACAATCCCTATATACTCGATCCGGCATCGCCGACCGGCTATGCGCCGCTGACGGGCAACCAGGTGCCCAGCTCCTATTTCAGCGCCATCGGGCAGAAAATCCTGGCACTGTACCCGACGCCGAACGGCTCTTACCTCAATGGCACCGCCAACTACTTCAATGTCGCAACCTCAACCAATAACTGGAATCAGTTCAGCGGCCGAATTGACTACACGATCTCGGCTAAGGACACCGTTTTTGGCCGCTACACCGGCACCAATCAAACTGCGATCGCGCCCGGTATGACCTCGTACAACAGCCAAACCTTTCCCTCGGCCCCAAAGAATCTAGCCATCGGATGGACGCACATCTTTTCGCCTCGCCTGGTCAACAATGTTCGTTATGGCTGGAGTCACACTGCAGTTGGCCTCGAGCGTAGCGATGGTTACGATACAGCGCTTGCCAACCCCTTGGGTCTGGTCAACGAGATAGACATTCCGGGCTCCGACGGCCCTCCCTCAATTGGAGTGAATGGATACGGCAACCCAGGGTCCACGAATGGCACCGACTTTATGACGGAAGGCCTGAATATGTGGACAGAGTCCCTGATGCTCCAAAAGGGAAAACATCAACTGACTGCCGGCGTCGACATCCGCTACGAACCAATTTACTCCTATGAAGACTGGTCGGCTACCTCGATCGGTTTCAATGGAGCCTACACCGGAGATCCAGTCGCTGACCTGCTGATGGGCGTTCCGGATTCCACAAGGACTTCTCTCGGCACCGGCCCCACCGAGAACATGCGCATGTGGTATCAGGGCTATTACGTCCAGGACAGCTACAGAGTCAGTCACAAGCTGACACTCAACTACGGATTACGCTGGGAGCATCGCTCGCCCCCGATCGAGGCCAACAATCGGGTTGGCAGCTTTGACGTTGCTACCGGCCAGGATCTCACCTATCCTGCCACCAGCGCCATGGGGTTGGGGCGGGCCATGGTCAAGCCGGTGTGGACCAACTGGGCGCCCCGGTTCGGCTTCAACTTCTTCCCTTCCAATAAGCTCAATGTGGATGTCAAGGGCGGATTTGGCATCTTCTACCTCCAACCGAACTTCAACCAATTTCAGGTGGAAGTGGATACCACCCAACTTTACGAGGTTGACCAGTTCTTTCAGTCCCCTGTTGGCTCGCCCCTAGTCTTCAACCTGGACGGAACGCAAGGCGTGGCGGGGATGTACGCGACGGCCATGACCAACGGAAACTTCTCGGGGGGCGGTCCGACCGTTTCATTCATCCAGCCGAACGCACCGACCCCTTATGCCTACGAGTACAATCTGACTATCGATAAAACCATCAGGGACTGGCTCTTCGAAGTTGCCTACGTCGGAACCAACGAGCGCCATTTCGAGGAGCGCAACGAACTCGACCCGCTCAATACGAGTGGCGTTACGATCCTCTATGACACTTGCGGAGTGAATGGTGATATAGGCTGCTATAGCGGCGTCCAGGAAAATCAAGAGACGGGAACTTCGAACTACGACGCCCTGATTGCACGCGCGGAGAAGCGGTTCAGCTCGGGATTCTCTACGGCGATCAATTACACATGGTCCAAATGCCTCGGCACTCCCTATCAGGATGAGTTCACCTGGCACGTGGATATGCACCTTGACTATAGCCATTGCACAGAAGATATCAACGACATTTTCACCGCGAACGGCATCTATGAGCTTCCGTTTGGGCACGGCAAAATGTTCATGAACAGCGGTGCTCTCGCGGACGCGGTGGTAGGAGGCTGGAAAGTGGCAGGCATCTCGACGCTGCGCACCGGTCCCTGGACGACATTAGGGAGCCAGCAAGACATTGGGTTCTTCGATGGCGCATTACCCAATGTCATCGGTCCCGTCAATAATCATTCGCTGCATGGGGGTTTAGGAAGGAACTTCCGGCTTGGCCCCTATATCAACACCCAGAATGTTGTCAACATAAGCGCGGTGGGAGTCCAGGGAGATTCGGGGACGCACACTCTTGAGAACCCGGGCTACCAGGATTATGACATTTCCGCATACAAGAACTGGAGACTGGGCGAACAAGCGAACTTGAGCTTCCGCGCAGACTTGTTCAACATCTTCAATCGACCCAGCTTCGATTCAATTAGCACCTACGACCTTGCCCCCAATTTCGGCGATGTTTCTAGTGCCTATGCGGCGCGAGAAATCCAACTCAGCATGCGGTTCAGCTTCTAATCTCATGTCGAAACTGCAGGTTCCGTTTGCGCGGACCTTCACCCTTATTGCCGTCCTGGCAGCGGGCTGCATGCCATGCAGTCCGCTGGGCGGGACGGCGGGGTGGGGGAATCCCGGGACGTCGCAGGTTCATCCAGACGTCAACAGAAATTGCCCACCGCGGAATGACTTGGACGCGGGACTTGCCCAAGCCAGCGATTTGATGCAACAATTGCGCTATCAAGATGCGGCTGCGCTGCTCCAACCGCTTGCCGGCAGTGATTGTGACGCCAGGGCAAGTCTCCTGCTTGCCGCGGCCTTCGACGGTCAGGACGATGAGCTGAAAGCGACTGCAGTGCTGCAACGAGCCCATTCCGTGTGGCCGTCGGACAACAGCATCGCTGCCTCACTTGCTCGCGAATACCTGAGCGCCGGGCAAACGGGCAAGGCTATCGCGGCTCTCAACCATTTTCGTGTCACTTCATCCACACGGCCACAAGAGATGCAGATGGCTGTCGTGGTGTATTTGACCGCCAACAAGCTTGCATCCGCACTCGCCGTGGCGCAAGTGGCCTATAAAGCCTATCCATCTCTGGAGACACTGTTATTATTGTCGAACGTTCTTCAATTAGAGGGGCGTTATCCCGACGTGAATCGCATCCTCAGCAGCAAGAGAGAGGTTTACGCTAATTCGCCCAAATTTTGGATTACCCTGGCCGAGAGCGAATATGATGCGTCAATTTACGCATCTGCTCGCGACGACATCGAGCGCGCCATATCTTTGGATGGCTCAGCGTTTCAGGCTCATTACATCCTTGGCAATGTTCTTGTCAGGCTGAGCGATTTGGACGGAGCGGCAGCGGAGTACAACAAGGCAATTGAGCTGGATCCCAACGAGCCTCGAACATACTATCAACTCGCTCTCGTCCTGCGCACAAAAATGGATATTTCCGGTGAGGAGAAGGTATTGGAACAAGCTTTGGCTGCCGATGATCATTACGCGCCGGCTCATTGCGAATTAGGAAGAATTCTCCTGGATCAAAATCGGCTCGAAGAAGCGGTGCGCCATCTCACTATGGCAGTTCAGTATAACCCCAGGTCCGAAGAGGCGTACTTTCTTCTTGCGAGAACCTACGCAAAACTCGGAGAAAAAGGCAAAGCCGAAGCAATGGTGAAGCGCCTTTTAGAAATCAGAAAAGAAAATCGGCCAAGTGCCGCGAACAAGACGGTAAACGATGCAGCCTCCAGGCTGTCAACAAATCCGTAACCGTGAACATCGTCATGGTGCGGTGCGTATGCGAGGAAGGCCTGGCATGATTTGGCTCGCCAGTGAGCCTGCAACAAGCTTCACTGGTCGATCTGGACGGCAACGATTGCGTCGAATCAAAGCAGCTCTACGCGGTTATTGATCCTATTTATTTTCGGGGAGGTGAGGCTGCGAGCCGCTTTCTGTCGGCAGCAAAAAAGCCTGTCCGCCGGCTGCGTTCGCTGAGCCGAAACGAGCGAAGAAGGGAGTTACTCAAAAATGAAGACGAATCTGAGATCGATGGCTCGCCGCTACATGCGAACTTTCCTGATTTGCGCATTGTCACTGCTTTCTTGCGTTCCTTTAAACAGCCAAGAATTACGCTGGACCGATGCTCAGGCCAATACGTGGTATGTTCGCCAGCCATGGCCCGCGGGAGCCAATTTTCTCCCTTCCACGGCAATTAACCAACTCGAGATGTGGCAATCCGCCACCTTCGACCCCACCACGATTGACCGCGAGTTGGGCTGGGCCGAAAACATCGGGATGAACACCGTACGCGTCTTCTTTCACAACCTGCTCTGGCAGCAGGATCCGGATGGCTTCAAACAGCGGATAAATACCTTCCTAACAATCGCCGCACGCCATCACATCCGGCCTGTGTTTGTGCTCTTTGACTCCTGTTGGGACCCGTTCCCCAAGCTGGGCCCGCAGCACCCGCCCATTCCCGGCGTGCACAACTCGGGGTGGGTGCAGGCGCCGGGGGCAAAAGTCCTTGCCGATCCGTCGCAATATCCGCAGCTAGAGGCCTACGTGAAAGGCGTGGTAGGTGCCTTCGCTAGCGATCCGCGGATTCTGGCTTGGGACATTTGGAATGAACCGGACAACGACAACGAGTCATCGTATGCCAGAGAAGACCCCCGCAATAAGAATGAGCTGGTTCTGGCTCTCTTGCCACAGGTCTTCGCCTGGGCGCGTGCCGAGCGCCCCACGCAGCCCTTGACCAGCGGCGTATGGCATGGCGATTGGAGTTTGCTCGAAAAGATGCCGCCGATGGCTCGCTTGCAGATTGAGCAGTCTGACATCATCACCTTTCACAACTATAGTTGGCCGGAGGACTTTGAACAGAGCGTCAAGAATCTGGAGCAGTTTCATCGCCCAATCCTCTGCACCGAATACATGGCGCGCGGAGTTGGAAGCACTTTCGACACCATCCTGCCATTGGCGAAGAAGCTCCACGTAGGCGCCATAAACTGGGGACTGGTCGCCGGCAAAAGCCAGACTTATCTACCGTGGGACTCCTGGCTGCATCCTTATGTCTTAGAAAAGCCTCCGGTTTGGTTCCACGACGTTTTTTATCCCGATGGCGCTCCTTACCGCGAGCGCGAGGTTGAGATTATTCGCGACTTGACCGGTGGAAAGCCTGCACCGGAGTGATCATCGCGTGTGGCGAGGCGTAACCGCTGATGCTGAATACACCCCGCTCCCTTCCAATGAATGCGCGTCTTACCGCCACTCCGGGATTCGAACTCGATCACGCACTCCGCTCCCGCCGCCGCATAAGGCGTAATCCATTTCATGAATCCTGGCGGTGCAGACTTCTCGTTCCCTGCGATCTCGGTAACCTCCGCGAGTAGCCGCTTCAGTCCCACATAGTCCAGGCGCAGTGGATGAGCCACCGCGTTCAGGCCATACTGACGCGCCAGCCCCACTGCCGCACGCCACAGCGCCTCAGGAATCCTGGCGCGATTTGGATGCGAACTGCGAAACTGTTCAAACTGGCGTTGACTCTGGAATAGGCACGCTGATCCTCTCGTTCAATGTCACCCGATCTCACCGGGATAACTGAACGTAAAAATGCAATCCACCTGGCGTCACGCAGCCTTGCCGAAAACTCACGTTGCAGCGTCCGGCTCCGTATTATGGAGCGGTTTAATGCGCGATATTGTCGTCACTCGCCCTCAGAGTCGAAGACGGTGTACAAACCAGCGAATGCCTGAATCTGAAAACTCGTGGACTTCACGAAGGTGACAATTGGAGGCCTTGTAGATTGAACGCCATTGTCGAATGTCTTTGGGTGGGAGCCCTTGGCCAGACAACACTTGCACCAAATCGTGAAGCAAGGTGTGAAGATCAGCACCGGAGTTGAGGCCCAGCCGTGCGTAATAATCGACTATCCATAAGTCTCGCCCCTTATACCGCCGTTTGAGCCTCTTCAAATAGTCGACTGCTTCACCTGAACCGCTTTGAAACATCTCGTTCATAAGGCTACCCGCGTGCAACGAATCCGCGTCAGGCAAGCGTTCGACCTCCCGGGCGTCCAATTTTCGAATCTGGATACGAGCTTGCAATGAAAGACGACTGATGTGCTGGCGCGCTAATGTGCACATGAGTCGGCTGGAATCAATTCCTATACCCCGAAATTCAGGGTCTATTTTGGCAAGTTGCACTAACAGAGATCCGCTGCCGCAACCGAGGTCGAGCAGACGCTTTGGTCGCGCAGCGACGATGAATGCTGTCACCATTCCCCGCGATTCCGCAGCACCAGCTGCAAACGCGCGAGCTAAAGACCGCGAATCAACCGTCCTCTTTCCCAACTCATCCTTCGAAGTGAGGATGTCAGGAAGTTGCCGCACCGTTTTCCCATACGCTCCCGCAAACTTCTCAACCTGGAACTCCAATCCACGCAATTGTCGGACCGAATAGGAAGCATGGTAGCGTTGTCGTCCGTCACGCCTAATGAAGTCCGTCGTTTCAGCTAGAAAATCGAGGCAGGCGCGTAGCTTACCGTAACGCCATCCGACTCGAACTGAAAGGTCTTGTGCAGTAATTGGATTTTGGAGAAGTTCGAATACGCCTGCGCGCAAAAAATTTAGCAAAATTATGGATTGATAATATCCTGCGAGGATGGTGATTACATTGGAATCTCCGTTGCTCGGAGTCTTATTGAAGTGCATCGATTCGTTCCAGGAATTGCTTTGCAATCATCCGGTCCAAGAACTGCTGGGGAGGTAGCGGTAAGCCAGTAGCAGCCGGGAAGCTGCGCCGAAATTGAGTAATTGAGCTTGGCCGGCTAAACCACTCAAAAACCGCCGCAGCCGGATCGGTAAGCGCATAATTAGTAACTGTAGATGAATCGCTAACCCGCATTTGCAGTAAAAAGCTAAAGCGGTTTCGCGTGAGCGAATCCGGAACAGGAAGAGCCGGATCTGAGACAATGTGATCGAGGATGTGAGGACAATCGGGTACATCTTTCAATAGCCGAGTAAGCGCGCCGAGGGAATACACGGGACTGCGGCGCGGTGCTCTGGCCAGGTGCTTTTCCACTTTGCAGGCACGTCTTCGCAACTCGCTCGCCTGCTGCATGTAGCGCACGACCCCAATGAGATGGTGGTCATCGCCGAATCTGGATGCGACGAACTTGCAGAGAAGAAGAGCGTCGAGGGGACTGTCTGACTTCTCGCGCAGGTGCCAATCGTACATGGAATCAATAAACTGCCCAAACGTCATCGCGCAGCAACTGATCAAATGATGGAGCAGGGGATAGCCGAGCGCGTATAAATGTTGGTAGATTTCGGTGACGAATATGTGTCTTTCGCGGGGCAAAGCGGATGGGAAATAGTGATGGTTTATAAAAATCTGCGGATTGAATTCGATGATCCGACCGTCGTCCGCCTCCAGGTTGGGAAAAATTGAAATCTGACACGTGACCATCGTATCGAATCGAATTTCGATATTCATTGAGCAAATCGGTTCCCGGTTCTGGGGTGAGGAGGTGCAGTTGGACGTTTAGGGCGGTGCGGCGCCGGGACGGGATAAAGCAGGTTCCCATCAAATTCAAGGTCGCAAGTTGGTCTTCCCGGGTCTCCTCCGGATACCCTGTGATAAAAGATACGGTGGCAGACATTCCACCCTTCTGGGTGGCATCGAGGGTAGGCTGGAACAACTCCAGATCAAGGTTCTTTTTGGCGATTTTTTGCATTCTGGGAGTGCCCGCTTCGATTCCGTAATAGATTGATCGGCACCCGGCTCCGGCCATTTGTTCGAGCAACTCCGGATCAACACAATCCATGCGCGCGGAGCACTTCCATGTATAGCCGCGTCCTTCGACAGCGCGACAAAATTCCTTCACCTTGTGCCGGTTGACGGTAAAGAGGTCATGGGAGAGGCCGAAATCGGAAACGCCATACTCGTCATGAAGGAAGTCTAGCTCTTCGACCAACCGCGATGCGGATTTTAGTCGATATTTTCGACCAAAGAAGGAGGCTGTGGAACAGAACGTACATTGAAAGGGACAACCGCGCCCAGCATCTACTCGGATACTCCTCAATCCTAGTGACGCAATTGGATATGCATGGTAGGCGGGAATGGGTAGTTGATCCAAGTCGTCGATGACGGGAGCGCCCGGATTCTGCCAAATTGTGTTAGCCGTCCTAAACGTAACCCCCGGAATCTTCCAGAGATTGCGGGCATGGATGTTCTCGACCAAAGGCACAATCGTGCACTCAGCCTCGTTCCGAGCGATTGCGTCGAACTGGGTGAAAGTGTTCAGGATCGCCGAATCTAGAACGCTGGCATGCGGCCCGCCTAAGACAATGGGCAAGTCAGGCCGAAGCCGTTTGATGTGCCCGGCCACCTTCACCGTGCAGATGAAGTTACACCCCAACGACGTCAGGCCCACTATGTCGGGTTCACGTGTTACAGCGTCCGATGCAATCCTCTCATAAAGGTGATCATCAAGGAGCCACCGGCCTTGCGCAACAGATACTTTCGGATCGATGAGAAGTCCAAGATGCCCCGCACGCTCAAGGACCGAGATCAGGGAAATCAGTCCCAAATGCGGCTGAAGGACATAGCGATTGATACCTTCCGCGTCTTCGAACAAGAGATTGTCTACAAAGACTACCCGCATGACGCACCATCCCAAGCCAAGAACCCTGCTTTGATGCCTTCTTGGAACACGGGCCTGAGAGCAGAAGGTCTGATCCACTCAAGACCGGACCGGCGAACCCTGGTGGCAATGTTCCGAACAGATCGACGAGAGCCAATCAGCGCATAGGCTCTCGCTGATACTGGATCAAGACGAAAAGTTCTGATGGAGTTGCTGGACTCTAGGAGTGTGTCGGGGATAACGGTTCTGATTTTGGTTTGCGCGGTCGGCGGACTCAGTGGCAGCGGCGCTGTTGGAGGGATATCGATCCGATCGGCGAGGGTTGCTGGCATTACCGCGACACGGGGGCGTGGATCATTCCTCGCTTCGGCTTCTCAGGCCGCTTGCGGCGTCCAGCCCGAGCCATGGAGCTTCA
>JASHOC010000319.1 GCA_030041305.1 Acidobacteriaceae bacterium | reverse complement strand
GACGCCACATTGACTAAGAAGGATTCCTTGATGGGGCGCTGGCTGCAAAGCGACAATGGCAGCACCACCACCAACCCGCTTGCCATCAGTTTTCCAAATGTTCCCATAACGCCGGTAAAGGGTGTGGCGCTGAATGAGGTGCACACGTTTAATGCATCGATGGTGAATGAGTTCCGCGCCGGATACATGAGGATTCGTTCCGAGGAGGGAGTTGACGTGGACACGACCGGGCTCTTCGGGGCCAATGGAAATGCCGTTGTGGGCATTCCCGGAGGTAACGCGGGAGGAATTGTCGGATTCGCGGCCCAGACGCCTACTCCCGGATCGACCTCTGGCCTGACCGTCGCCAATGGCAGCGAGTATACGACGATGGGTAATTCATACGGCGGACAGACCTTTGTCGATAACTCTTGGACTTACGGTGACGACTTTACCTGGCTCGAGGGCAAGCACACCATCAAAATGGGAGCTCAGTTCCTGCGCGAGGAATCAAACGACTTCTCCGCGGGCAATGATGGTGTGCTGGGCACCATGGCGTATACCGGCATTTCCACCTCCAATCCGCTTCCGGGCATCTCCGGCAACGTAGCCGGCTATTCCATGGCAGACTTCGTCTTGGACCGCGTCGACTACATCGGACAGGGTACGTTCACCGGACCTCAGGGTCTGCGGCAATGGCGTGACGCCTATTTTGTCCAGGATGATTGGAAGGCGGCACCGACACTCACTCTGAATCTGGGTGTGCGCTACGAATTCGATCAGCCCATGTACGAGGTCAACAATAAGTATGCGAATGTGAACTTCGCCACCAAGCAGCTCGTCCATGCCGGCACCCCTGAGGATGCTGCGCTTGGCGGCCGCGCACTGGTGTTTCCCTACCATGGCGGCGTCATGCCTCGTGTCGGCTTTTCGTTTTCGGTCAGTCCACGGTTCGTTATCCGCGGCGGATACGGGATGCAGAGCTTCATGGAGGCTACAGGCGAATCCCGTCGCATGACCCTCAACCCACCCAACAACGCAGACAACTATACGACGGGAACGGCTCCCAGCTCCACCAGTCCGGCCGTCTTCTTCCCGGTACAGAGCGGCTTCACCAACGCGAAAACGGTCAACCCGGTGCTCGCTCTGAATGCATGGGACACACACATACGGCCTGCGTTAATCGGCGAGTACAGCTTGACCACGGAATATCAGGTAAGTAACACCGCATCCTTACGAGTTGGATATGTGGGCGAGTCGGGGCAACATCTGGTAAACCACAACGCCGCCAATCAGCTCTATTCGCCATGCATCATCAATGGCGTGGTGCAGACCAATCCGACCGGCGCTGCATGCCAGGCAGCCGATCCTTCGCCATTCCAGTCACTGGTTCAACAGGCCGGCTCCGTGACCCTCACCACTTCCAATGCAATGATGAATTACAACGGCCTGCAGGCGTCTTTCCGCCAGCGAGCAGCCCGCGGATTGCAGTATACCGTCAACTATACTTACAGCCGCGCCATGACCAACTCCATCGGCTTTTTCGGCGCTCCCGAGATTAACGGGGCCGACAACTATGCTGAAAACGGCTATAACAACCACGCGGAGTATGGCCCTACGGGTCAGGATGTGCGCCATAGCATGAATGGCGACTTAGTCTATGAGCTTCCTTTCGGGCGTGGCCGGATGTTCGGAGCCAATATGAACCGGGCGCTGGATGAGGCGATAGGCGGTTGGAAGGTAGCCTTGACGGGAGTAGCTTATTCGGGCTTCCCGGTTACGATTAACAACAACTCAAACAATGCTTATACCCTCAATAAAATCCAGCGCGCCAATCACTATCGGCCCCTGAAGATTGTGAACAGGAGCGTCAACGCCTGGTTTGGAACCGATCCATCGGCGACTGCATGCGCAACTCAGGGTTCTGACAATGGTGTTTGCGCCTATGGCTCGCCGGCTAACGGGACTTATGGCACCGCTGCGGTGGGTTCGGAGCGGGCGCCGGGTTACCAGGACTACGATGCTTCAGTTTCCAAAGCGTTTAGCGTTTATCGCGAGCAGAAATTGGAGTTTCAGGTGGATGCTTCCAATGTCCTCAATATGACCTCCCTGGGAAATCCTACCAGCACTGCCGAGAGCGCCACATTTGGCCGGATCAGTAGTGTCCGGTCCGGACCTCGGGAGCTGCAACTGGACCTGAAGTACGAGTTTTAGCGCGTTTTCGATTCAATCCTTGACCTCGCGGCGCCCTGCTAAGTGGGGTTTACTTTCCACCCCAGAGAATGACTCGCCGGAGGCCCGGTGCTTCCACCCCAGCGAGTAGGAATCACTCGCCGGGGGCCCGGTGCTTCCACCCCAGCGAGTAGGAATCACTCGCTGGGGGCCCGGTGCTTCCACCCCAGCGAGTAGGAATCACTCGCTGGGGGCCCGGTGCGAAAAACGCCACTCCGATTCCCGGTTTCTCGGAAGAGCAGAATCGAAGACGCTCGAGCGAGTCACTGCCGCACGAATTCCACGTAGCCGTGCCGCTCAAGGAACTTGAAATAGCCCACCCAATCGAAATTTTGAGTTTGCAAGCCCATTTCCAACGCCGTCAGTTTGATGACCTGGGCCAGATTGCGTTTCCCGTCGCACCAGTAGAGCGCTGATACGGTCGGTCCCCAGAAGCTGTCGGCGGGATATCCTTCTCGCTGCTCTTGGGGAATATCGTCCATGGTGATGGAGCCCATCCGCTTGCGGCGAACGACGATGCTTTCGGCTTGGGGATCCACCTTGGGCGCGAACGCTTGCACCGTTCCCAGATGCAGTTCATCGGCGCGCTGCTGGACGGCGTCTTCGATTCGCGCCTTCTCCACGCCGGCGAGGGAGGTCAGCCCGGCAAGACCCTGCGGAAGATCGGCGGCCTGTTGCACCGCCTTGGTTTCACGCATGAGGTTGTAATCGACGCGAGCGGTCTCCCAATAGAGCAGGCGGCTCAAGGTGTCCGTGTTCTCGGCCGCGGCGATCTCGTCCAGGCTGTTCTGCGCCGCCGCATTCATCTGGTCATACCCGCGCGACAAGGCCAACTGGGCCATCCAGCGCATCTGGTTCGGACCCGCCGAGGCGATGAAGTACGCGTAGGCGGCATCCATGACGCTGAGGTCGCGCAAGGATTTGAGATCGATCTGGGCCGGGGTGTCGAAGCTGGTGTGGTGAGCGGCGATCCCGTGCCCGCCGCGCGGGGCCACCGTGGGAATGTTAATCATCGGATCCCCGAGGTCATTGTCCGTTCCGCTGTTGTACTCGCTCCAGTGATAGGGGCGGTCCACCATCGGGAAGTACTCCTGGGCAAGCCGGATGACGAAGGCATCCACAAACGAGGTGGCCGACTGCGGATTGACCACCCAGTCGTAATCCGTTCCCGCGAGGTTCTGGTATCCGGCGGGGGTATCGATGCACATGGCGGCAATCGTTCGCTTCACGCGGTCCTGGTGGGCATACAGATAGGCGAGCGTGCCGTAACGCTCGCCCATGCCCAGGATGCGGATGGTCCGCTTGGGCCGGGGTAACTTGCCCTCCTTGATCAGGCGGTTCAGCGTGGCGGTGGCTTCAAGAATGGAGGCGACGCCGGTGGCGTTGTCGCCGGCGCCCTCTTCGAAGAGATGGCCGAGCGAGAAAACCTCCTGGGCGTCAGGACCGTCTGTGCCGAGGATGGCTGCGCTTACGTAGGGATATTGACCCGCGTAATAACGGGTGTCTACGTTGGCGCGCACCTTTACCGGTCCGCGCTCCAGCAATTGATGAAGATATTGCTGCGATCGCGGCGTGATGGAGAAACATACCAGCGGAGCGCTGCCCTTGGTGAAGCTCCAGCCGTTGTCGCCGAAAGAATTGACCCAGTCGCGTTCATCCAGGAGCGCCGGGTTCACCGTACTCTCGTGAATCATGCCCAGCGCACCGGTTTTGGCAAGATCGGTTTTGGCGATGCGGCCGCCGAGCACGAGCTTGCCTTTCAGGTCCGCGTTCTGAATATTTTTGGGCGGCAGCACGATCTCGGTCTCGACTCCTCCGGGCGGAGTGGGGCCGCTCCACATGCACAGCGAAGTCGGGACTTGCTGATAGTCGGCGAGAACGCGCATGTCCTCGGGAACCTGGGGCGAGACGATTTCCAGCGTGCCGACACGGGGGTCCCACGCCATCGGCTCCGTCCAAAAGCCGGCCCTCGTCACGCCGTCGGCAGGCGCGTAGCCGGTCTGGACGTCATCCAGTCCCGCCTGCCGCATCATTTCCGCAACATTTTTTGCGGTCTGCTGAAATCGGGGAAAGTTGAACCAGCGGTCGTTTTCCCAAATCGTGCGCACGTTGGTCATGGCTTCAGAGGAGTTGACGTTTGCGAGCAGCAGCTTTAGCAGCTGGGTCACCGGACTCGAGGTCTGTGGGCCCCTGGATCGTCCCGGAAATCCCTGTCCGGCATTGAGGACGGCGGGTGAAGGTGGCGCGTACGAACCCGAAGGCAGACCGGTACCGCTCTGTGCCCAAACAACGAAATTCATGATCAGGAAATTCATTACCAGGAAAATCGCGAGTCGCTTCATAGGCCAGCATTATCGAGAATGCTCCGCCCTCCATGCAATAAAAAACCTTCAATTACCTATTCAAATTCAGGATCGACGCCAAGCCGGGTGAGGACCTAGAGCCGGTTGCATAAATCCCTTAATGTCGACCGGAAAACATCCCTCAGGGGCCAAAGCCCGCGATTTTCTTGCGCATTTACGGGACGACTAAAGTCGCGCCCTGATACAAAACCATTTATGGACCCAGTTCTAGGCACAGTTTGCCCATGATTCCACTCCTCCGTTTGGAATCGCCGCCATGACTGCGCAATTCCTTGGCCGGCTGGGTCAGAGCGCGTTCGCTGCCGCCATGGTGAGCGGCAGCGAGGTCACAGAGACGATGGTTTCGCAGATGAATGGATTCTGCTTGCAAACTGCGATGAGAAGAATCAGTCCGACTCGAGCCCCATCCGCCGCGGATGGAAGAAGAATACGCTGAGGATCGGTCATCGGCCCGGAAAGTCCGATGGCGGAGTTGGACTGCGTGAATGAACGAGGAAGAAGAGAGCGAAGTTCAGCCTTCCTCGGCCTTGAAAGCAACGCAGTCGATTTCGATTTTGCAATCCAGCATCATTCTGGACTCAACACAGGAACGGGCCGGGGGATGCTCGCCGAAGAACCGCCGGAAGACCGCGTTGAACGCGGCAAAATCGCGAGGATCCTCGAGCCAGGCTCCGCAGCGCACCACGTGCTCGGGTCCGTAACCCGCATCGGCGAGCACGGCAAGCAGGTTGCGAATTGCCTGCTCGGCCTGCACACCGATGTTGCCCGCCACCACTTCACCGTTCACCATGGGAACCTGGCCGGAAACATACAGCCATCCGCCGGCCTGCACCGCGCGCGCAAACGGCATCTGCTGCCCGCCCGCGCCTTTGCCCCCCTCCGCACCGTATCGCTTGATCTCCATGCAGCATCCTCCTTTTCCTTATTGAATTCACTCGGTCGCGCCGCGAGCGAGAAATCGCGCGGCGTGCACACCGGTGCTTCCTTTCGCCGTGTACGAAAGAACTCCGTTGACCCCCACGCCTTCAGTTCCCTGCCGGATCGGATCGGCGAAGGTCACATTCCAGCCGTTCGCCGAACGCGCAGACTTGGCCGTCGCGAATGGCCACAGCGGCGCGCTCGGGATCGCCCCCGCCGCCGTCATAAACGATGGCGTTTCGGATTAACGCATCACAAGTGACCATGCCGCAGGCTCAAAGTATAAACTACCGATGTCGCGGATTTTCCCGGCACTCGCCCGGCAACCGCGGCTTCATAACGCGCCTTCACTGAATAGGGAAGACCCCAATATGTCGTCACCTTCAAGAGCGGTAAGCCAACTCAATAAGGGACTGGGATTCTTGGATCGCGCCCTCGAGCCGGAGGAAATCGCGCGCAAGGGCTGGAGCCTTCTCCACGAAGACCTCACGCTGCCCACGGCGGTTCTCTACCAGGATCGGCTCATGCACAACCTCGGCTGGATGAAAGAGTTTATCGCCGCCTACGGCATGCGCCTTGCGCCTCACGGGAAAACCACGATGGCGCCACGTTTGTTCGAAATGCAGTTGCGCAACGGCGCCTGGGGCATCACACTGGCCACCGCGCATCAAACGCTGGCCGCATACGTCCACGGGGTGCGGCGCGTCCTGATGGCGAACCAGCTTATCGGGCGAGAGAACATGGCCGTCATCGCACGCCTGATTCAAGACCCGGAGTTCGATTATTACTGTCTTGTCGATTCGGCTGCGCAGGCCGAGCAGCTAGGCAGTTATTTTTCGAAAACCGGACAGCGCCTCCAGGTGTTGCTCGAATTGGGCGCCATGGGCGGGCGCACTGGCGTTCGCAACGACGAGCAGTTACAGGCGCTGCTGGCCGCGCTTTCCCAATGGAGTGAAACGCTTGTTCTCCGCGGGATTGAGATGTACGAAGGAGTTCTCGAGGATGAAACCGCCATTCGCGCCTTCTTACGCCGTGCGGTCGACCTCGCGCGGCGCCTCGATGCCGAAGGGCGTTTCCCGCGCACTCCCATTCTTCTTTCCGGCGCCGGCTCGGCGTGGTATGACGTGGTGGCCGAAGAGTTCTCTGCGGCCAAGCTCGGTGACAAGTTTCAAATCGTGCTCCGACCCGGGTGCTATTTGACCCACGACGTCGGCGCATACCGGGAGGCGCAGGCAAGGATTCTCGACCAAAACCCGGTTGCGCGCAAGATGCACGAGGGCCTCTTGCCCGCGCTCCAGGTCTGGGCCTACGTGCAATCGGTCCCCGAAGCGGAAACAGCGATCATCACCCTTGGCAAGCGCGATGCCGCCTTCGACTCCGGTCTGCCGGCGCCCGCGCTGCATTTCCGCCCCGGCGGAGATTTGCCGAAAGCCGCTCCTTTTCACTGGACTCTGACCAGAATGATGGACCAGCACGCGTTCATGCAGATTGCTCCCGGCGACGATATCCGGGTAGGCGACATGATCGGCTTCGACGTGCGCCACCCGTGCACGACATTCGATAAGTGGCGCACGCTCCCCATCCTCGATGCGCAGTATCGGATCGTCGATATTGTTCAGACGTACTTTTGATCCGGCGAATTTCCCCGGCGCCTTCGAACCCGGCTCCGTGAAGACCGGATTTTCGGGGTGGTCCGCTCATGGAACGTGGGCGTGCGTGTTGGCCTTCGTCGCTGTCGCGACGTGACTCGATCCACGGAATGCGGCTCCGGCAGCATCGGCCGCACGCATCGCCTCCACCACCAGTTTCGGGGTTACCGGCATTGGCTCATTGTGGATCGTCTCGCCCGGCGCTGTGGCCCGCACCGCGATGGTTTCAAGAATTTCCTGGCTGGGGTTGGCGACGCCCACGTCTTCAAACGTTGTGGGCAAGCCCACGCTACGAGAAAACGCCAGCACTTCTCCCACAACGGGCGAGGGTTGCGACTCGAGCATCAGTTGGGCAAGCAACCCAAACGCCACTTTTTCGCCGTGCATATGACTGTGCGTGCCCGGCGCGGTGGTAAGGCCGTTGTGAATGGCGTGGGCAGCAGCCAGCCCGGAAGACTCAAAACCGAGGCCGGAAAGCAGCGTGTTCGCTTCCACCAGTCGTTCGAGCGCGTCGTTTGGTTCTTGGTGTTGCAAGGCTTCCATCGCCGCCACTGCGTCAACGAGAAGGGTCTTATAGCAAAGTTCAGCCAGGGCGAGAGCACTGCGCGTCGACGCCCCTCCGCGCATATTGGTCACTCCTCCATCAGCGCAAACTTTGGCCTCGAACCAGGTGGCCAGAGCGTCGCCCATGCCGGCAACCAAAGGCCGCACGGGGCTTTGGGCAATGACGGCCGTGTCCACCAGCACCAGGTCGGGATTGCGCCCGTAAATGCGGTATTCCTCGAAGGCTCCGGCCTCGGTATAGACGACCGAAAGCGCGCTGCACGGAGCGTCGCTGGACGCGATGGTGGGGCAGTTGACCACGGGCAGCGAGAGATCGGAGGCGATCGCGCGCGCCGTGTCCAGCACTTTGCCTCCGCCTGCTCCGATGATCACCCGGGCCGCGGCGTCGCGCGCCGCCTGGCCTCCGCGCCGGATTTCCGCTGCCGTGCATTCGCCGGCGAATACGAACACCACATGGCGCATGTCTGCTTCCGCGAAGGTGTCCGCCCAGGTCTGGGAGAGCAGGCGGATGGCGCTGCGCCCGGCTACGATGAACGCCGGTCCTTCCAACCCCAGCCTGCGCATCTCGAGGCCAAGTTGCCCCGTGGCGCGGGGCCCCTGCGTGTAGCGACTGGGAGCGCAGAAAACTTTGAGCATATGCTTCTACTCCACCAGCAGTTCGGACGCCCTTCATGGCGCATTCGCCGCCGCTTTCATCGTAACTCCTCGTCGCGCCGCGCTTAGCAGACGACTCATCAGCAAGTGATCCTTTGGATTGAGTCAGAGTTCGGCTGGGATCGGCATAGCCGAGGAATTACCGGTCAGTGGCTTGAAACCGGCTGGTAACAAGTCTCATGCGGACACTACAAACGGACTCGCAGGTAATCGAAAGCCGATTCTTTGGGCGCCCTTCGTTGATTGATGGAGATCCGGGCGCGCGCACACTTCCCTCAGGAGGAGCAGAGAAGGATTGTATAGTTGGTGCAGCATATGGATATTGTTGAAGATTTGTTGAGTGGCGTCGCTTTGCCCCGGATGGTTCGAGTAAGACAGGAGTTTGCCGCTCCCGAAATCTCTGATGCAACTACCGCTTTGCGAGAGGAGCTTCGACGATCTGAGATAGCGCGCCGGGTGAAGCCCGGTATGCGTATTGCCGTGGGTGTGGGCAGCCGCGGCGTGGCGCAAATCGCAACGATCGTCCGCGTCACCGTTGAGGAGTTAAAGCGGCTCGAGGCTTTGCCATTCATCGTGCCTGCAATGGGCAGCCACGGAGGCGCCGCCGCTGAGGGCCAGAAGCAAGTGCTGGCCGGCCTGGGAGTAACCGAAGAGAGCGCGGGTTGCCCCATCAGCTCCACCATGGACGTTGTCGAAATTGGAGTTCTGGGCAATGGTATTGCTGCGCTCATGGACAAACTTGCCTATGAGGCACACGGGATCATCGTCATCAATCGCATCAAGGCGCACAATGCGTTCAGCGGCCCCCATGAAAGCGGACTGGTGAAGATGATCAGCATCGGTCTTGGTAATCAGAAGGGCGCCGATGCGGCCCACGCGCTCGGCTTTGGGCGCATGGCCGAGTTAGTCGTTGAATTGGCCAAAGTGAAACTGGCCCGCCTGCCTTTCCTGTTTGGAGTCGGAATTCTAGAAAACGCCTATGGCGGGATCGCAAAGATTGCAGCGATTCCTGCGGAGCAGATCATTCCAGTAGAGGCAGAGCTCCTCGGCGAGGCCAAGCGGCTCATGCCCAGGCTCCTGGCGCCTTCGCTGGACGTTCTGATCGTCGACCAACTGGGAAAGGAATTCTCCGGGGGCGGCATGGACCCTTTCATTACGGGGCGGGCTCCAACTCCGCACGTGAAGCCGGGCCCCACGGCGACGCGCTTGGCGGTGTTGGACGTGTCGGAGCGGAGCCACGGCAATTGCTGTGGCGTGGGAATGGCCGATATCACCACCCGCCGGCTGTTCAACAAAATGGATTTGCAGTACACCTATGCGAATATTCTGACCTCAACCGTAACTGCCTCGGCGCGAATCGGCTTGATCATGGAGTCGGATCGCCTTGCCATTCAAGCGGCAATCAAGACTTGCAACATTCAAGACACAGATCGAATCCGATTGGTGCGCATCCCCAACACGCTGCATGTCACGGAGATTTCCATCTCCCAAAGCATGCTCGAGGAGGCGAAGGACCGCCCCGGCATGGTCGTGCTCGGCAATCCGCAGCCGTGGCATTTCGATTCGGCTGGAAATCTCACCGATCTTGGTCATTGGCATTGCGCGTGAGCCGGGCCTGGTCGAAGGCAGAGCGCAGGCCGGACGCGGAGCGCGGCGAGGCGGTTATTCAGCAGGGCGAATCACGATGTTGCGGAAGTAGACGTGGCCCTGTTCGCTGCCCTGCAGGTAGATGGGGCCAGACTCTCCTTCGTGGCTGTCCAATGCGCCGCCGGTGAGACCAGGGATCTCCTTATCCTCGATCACCATGACGTTGTCGAGCGCAACGGTGACGCGGCGGCCGATGAGCGTGACATCGTAGGTGCGCCACTTGCCGGTCACGCGGGGAAGCTCGGGCTGGGGAGCAATAAAGCCGTAGACGGCGCCGGTGTGGTGGCTGGGAGGCTCGCCGGCAGACTCGTTTTCAATCTGCAGCTCGTATCGCCCGCGTAGATAAACGCCGCTGTTGGATTCGGGGCCGTTTTTGAATTCGAGGTGGAGTTTGAAATCCCGGAATTTCCTGTCGCTGACGAGTTCCGGGCCATTACCCGGGCTGACGAGGTCGCCGTCAACCACGGTCCAGTGTCCGGGCTGTGGCGAGTAGCCCGATTTGAATTCATGCCAGCCGTCGAGATTCTTTCCGCTGAAGAGCGTGATGGGCGCGCCCCATTGCGGTGTGCCGGACCGGATAAGAAACGGCGCGCGAACGGCGACCCAAGTCCAGGGAGCGCCGTCGGGACCATTGGCGGCGCCGACCAGCTTGCCGTTCTTCAGCGTCGCGTGGAAAATCATGTCGCTCTTCGCGCCTTCCTCTTCTTTCGGGTCGACGAAGGTAAGAGCGCCGTTCGAGACATAGGCCTGAGGGAGAGGGCGAGCGTTGCCCCAGCGGCCGGTCATCGTGGCCTTGAGGACGCCGTTCTGCTGGGTGAGATCGAGCCAGGAGGGAATCTCGCGGGAGGGAGTAATGATGGTGATGTCCCAGCGGCCGAGGAAGGGCTGGAGAGAAGAGGACGACGCGGCGGACCCAGGGCCAGCGCTTGCGGCGCGGCAGAACCAGAAAAAGGCGATCGCGACAACTGCGGTGAGCAGCAACCGGAATTTCATCACCCTCGATCTCTCTTTTTGGAAAAGGATTGGGGCAGAAGCGGGACTGGAACCGCGCCTCTGCCGATCAGGCGAACCGGCCGCATACCGGTTCTACGATTTCACAGTCCGTGTGGCTGGGTCGAAGAAGACCTGACGCTTGCGGAAGTAGGACTCATTGGCCATATGGCAGGCGATGGCAGTGTGATTGCCAAACACGGCGTCCTCCACCACCGGCTGGCGCGTCTTGACGGCCTGGAAGAAACTCCAAAGATGCGGCCGATAGTCGTCCCAGTCGTCGCCGGAGTAGACGACGCGTTGTGAGATGGGCTCCTGACCAATGGCGGCATCGTGCTTTTCGTGCCATGCGTGCTCGTACCGATTGCGCATGGGCTGGGGGAAACCGACATCGTAGTAGCTCGGAGCGGCGTCCTCGCCGGTTTGGTGCGAATAAGTGATGGTGAACTCGCCGGCGTCGAGGATCCCGTGCGGTCCCATAAAGCGCGCCTGTTCGGGGGTTTCGGTGCTGAGGCCGAGCCGGACATAGACCGGAACCCCGTGATAGTCGAAGAGGACGGTGTGCAGGTCCGGCATGTCGCGGCCGTCTTTCCAGCGGAAGATGCCGCCGAGGGCGACGGCGGAACGAGGCGGCTCGTTCCAGCCGAGGGTGACCTGCATGCCGCTGAGCAGATGCACCATGAGGTCGCCGGCCACACCCGTGCCGTACTCGCGCCAGCAACGCCAGCGGGCGAAACGCTCGGGGCTGAAGGGGATCTTGGGCGTGTCCTTGATCCAGGTGTCCCAGTCGAAGGTGGAAGGCGACAGATCGAAGGGGGGCGGATACTCCCACGCGCCGGTTGGATCGTTGCGGCCGAGGGAGAGCTCGACCATTGTGACGTCGCCGATTGCGCCGGAACTATAGAGTTCGTGAGCCTTGCGGCAGAGCGCCGAACTGACGCGCTGCGATCCGACCTGAACGATGCGCTGGTGCTGCTGAGCGGCCTCGGCCATCTCGAACCCTTCGGCAACGGTATGCGACATCGGCTTTTCGCAGTAGACGTCTTTGCCGGCCTTGCAGGAGTCGAGAACCACCTGGTGGTGCCAGAAGTCGGGGGTGGCGCAGAGGATGCAATCAACGTCCTTGCGGTCGAGGAGCTCCTGGTAATTGCGGGTGGTGGGAAGATTGGGATTATTGGTTAGTTGTTTGGCAAGGGTATGGCGGCCGTCGTACAGATCGGCGGCGCCCACGCATTCCACGCCGGGCAGGGTGAGGGCGGCGGAAACAAGGCTGGAGCCTTCCATGCCCACGCCCACGATGCCGAACCGAACGCGGTCGCCGGAAGGGGCAGAATCCTGCCGGGCGGGAATGGCTGGAGATTCGAGAGCCATGACAGTACGGCTAGAGGCAAGCAATCCGCTGGTCGCCCATGCGCCGGTTTGCAGAAACCGGCGCCGCGAGAAATCAAAACTCATATCGAAGATCCCTCCATACCCGGAAGAAGAGCGATGATTATGGAGCACCCAGTCGCAGGAGTGCTCAGTACGGATGCAAACTCAGCCGAAGCTTTGCCTGCCGGCGGGTTCCCGGCACGTTGAACCTCCGCAAGCCGCGCAGTTTCGTTGCTGGTGGCTCGGACAAACATGGTACTCGCAGTGAGGGTCGACCGACAAGAACAAGAGCGGGTGCAGCTTGCGGTCACCCCGCGCCCGCAGAGAGGAGCGGACCTGGATCGGATGGTTGGGAGGTTCGAGAACGAGGGGTTACAAACGGCGCCTCCGATGAGGATCGCCACTTGTGTAGGGATGGCGTGGGCCTTCTGTGGACGCCCATTTGTCTGCCAGAAGGGCCTTCATCCCTGCACCGGCAACCCGTATGATTGCATCCGAACCCCTATGCGATCCGCCGCGCCAACGCCGCAAGCCCCCGTCCTACGGGTAGAAGACCTGAGCAAGCACTACGGTTCCGTCCAGGCGGTCAAAAGCATCTCCTTCCACGTTTGTCCCGGCGAAATCGTCGGTCTCCTGGGCGTCAACGGCGCCGGCAAAACCACCACCATCAGCATGATCCTCGGCGTCCTCGAGCCCACCGCGGGCTCCATCCACATTGGCTCCGTCGATCTTCTCCGCCATCGCTCCCGCGCCCTTTCTTCCACCAACTTTGCCGCCGTTTACGCCCCGCTCCCCGGCAACCTGACCGTTTACGAGAACCTCCGCGTCTTCGCGCTCCTTTATGGCGTCCACGACTTCCCCGCCCGGCTCCAATCCATCCTCGACACCTTCGACCTTCACAGATTCCGCAACACCAAATGCGGTCTGCTTTCCTCCGGAGAGCAAACCCGCGTGGGGCTCGCCAAGGCGATGCTCAATCGTCCCTGTGTCCTCCTCCTCGACGAGCCCACCGCTTCGATCGACCCCGCAAGCGCCCGCGACATCCGCTCGACCATCCGGTCCTTCGCCGCGCGCACGCGGACCGGTGTCCTCTGGACCTCGCACAACATGTATGAAGTGGAAGAAGTATGCTCCCGGGTCATGTTCCTCTCTCAAGGCGAAATCATCCTCGAAGGCGACCCCCGCACCCTCCCCGCCCAATACGGCAAGTCCACGCTCGAAGAACTTTTCATCAGCGTCGCCCGCGAGCCCCTCGACCTCGGAGCGCTGCAGCCATGAACTTCGCCCGCATCGCCTCCATCCCCTTGCGTCAGTTCTATCTCTATCGTGGCAGCGCCGCCCGCGTCGTGCCTCTCTTCGCCTGGGTGACCATCGACATGGTGCTCTGGGGATTCATGAGCAAATTCCTGGGCTCCCTCGCCCACACCTCGTACCGCTTTGTCCCCGCGCTTCTCGGCGCCGTCCTCTTCTGGGATTTCATGACTCGCGTCATGCAGGGCGTCACCACCGCGTTTTTTGAAGATGTCTGGTCGCGCAACTTCCTCAACGTCTTCGCCACCCCCATCACCATGCCCGAGTACATCGCTGGACTCCTCTTCACCAGCGTAGCCACGAGCCTCGTCGGTCTGGCCGTCATGATCGCCGTCGCCACCGCCGCCTTCGGTCTCAACTTCGCCTCGTACGGAGCCATGCTCCTGCCCTTCGTTCTGGTGCTGTTCCTCAACGGCATGGCCCTCGGAATCCTCGCGATCGCCATCGTCCTTCGTTTCGGCCCCGCAGCCGAGTGGTTCATCTGGCCCATTCCCGCGCTCCTCGCCCCGTTCGCCTGCGTCTATTACCCACTCTCCACCCTCCCTGCGCCCATGCAATGGCTTGCCCGCCTGCTGCCACCTTCCTATGTCTTCGAAGGCATGCGGGCCGTAGTCTCCGGCCATCGCTTCAATGGCGAGTTACTGGCCGCCGCCTTCGCCCTCGCCGTCGCCTATATCCTCCTCGCCTACTGGATCTTCGCCAGCGTCTTCCGCCATGCTGTCCAAACCGGATTAATCGCGCGCTACAGCGCCGAAACCGTTTCCTGAATTGGATCGGAAAGGGTGCATGAAAACTTCGCCGCAAGAAGCAGTGATCATTGGCGCCGGTCCGGCAGGATTGACCGCAGCGCTGGAATTCTGCCGCAAATCTTCGATTCATCCCATCGTGCTTGAGGCCAGCCATCGCATCGGCGGCATTTCCTGCACGATTCACCATAACGGCAACCGGATCGATATTGGGGGGCATCGGTTCTTTTCCAAGTCGGACCGGGTGATGGATTGGTGGACGGAGATTATGCCGATCGCGACCGACGATGGTGGGGCGGCCTCATGCATTTCGTATCACAACCAGCGCCAACCCCTCAAAAACATGCGCGGAAAGCATCACGGGGCTCCGGATGATCCGGATTGCGTCATGCTCGTGCGGCCCCGCAAGAGCCGCATCTATTGCATGCGCACTTTTTTCGAGTACCCGCTTTCGCTTTCCCCGGGGACTCTCCGCCGGCTGGGAGTTGTGCGGACCCTCCGCATTCTGTCCAGTTATATAAAAGCGCAGTTCCGTCCCCGTCGTCCGGAAAAATCGCTTCAGGATTTTCTCATCAACCGGTTCGGGCGCGAACTCTATCTGACCTTCTCCAAGAGTTACACAGAAAAGGTGTGGGGCGTTCCCTGCGAACAAATCTCCGCGGCCTGGGGCGCCCAGCGCATTCAAGGTCTTTCGCTGCGCAAGGCGGCCACTCATTTTCTGGGCAAACTCGCCGGCGGGAGGAAAAACTCCGGCGATCTCCGGCAGAAGGGCTCTGAAACCTCGCTGATCGAGCGGTTTCTTTATCCCAAGTATGGACCCGGCCAGCTATGGGAACGGGTGGCCAGGATGGTGGGAGAGAGCGGAGGAGAAGTGCGGCTGGGATGGAAGGTTTCCGGCATTCACATCGAATCCGGCGACGATGGCGGGGAGCGGGTTGTCTCGGTCGAGGCGCGCAATCCACAAGGCGAGCAGGTCACCATCGACGGCGATTATTTCTTCTCCACGATGCCGGTGCGCGAGTTGCTGCGCGCCATGGATGCTCCCGTGCCAGCCGAGATTCAAGCCATCTCCGACGGACTGCAGTATCGGGACTTCATCACGGTCGGTCTGCTCGTGGACCGGCTGCTCCCCACCGAGCCGGATGGTTCACCCATCCAAGACACCTGGATTTATATCCAGGAGCCGGATGTGCTGCTGGGCCGGCTGCAGATCTTCAACAACTGGAGCCCGCACATGGTGGCCGATCCCTCCAAAGTGTGGATCGGACTTGAGTATTTCTGCGATAACACCGATCCGCTATGGAAGATGACGGATGCCGGCGTCGCCCGCTTTGCGACGAAGGAAGCAGCTTCGATCGGCATTCTCGATCCCGACGAAGTTCGCGATTGCTGCGTTGTCCGCGCGCCCAAGACCTATCCCGCCTATTTCGGTTCCTACGAGCGTTTCGACGAGATCGTCCGCTATGTGGACCGGTTCGAAAACTTGTTTCTCGTCGGCCGCAACGGGATGCACAAATACAATAACCAGGACCACTCCATGCTCACCGCCATGTTGGCTGTCGAAAACATCCTGGCCGGCGCCAAAAGCAAGGCGAACCTGTGGGATGTAAACACGGAGCAAGAGTATCACGAGCAAAAAGCTGAGACGCCGCGCGCGCCTGACGTTGCTCCGGTAACGATTCCGGAGGCCAAGACCCGCCCGGGGATCGCTGCATGAACGCGTTGGACTCGCTCGAACCCAAACCCAGCGCAGTAGATCAACGATCCGGGCACGCCGCGCATGCGCCGCTGGCGGTCATTGGCCGGCATATTGGCGGCGCTCGCCGCCGGCGAGCGGGATAGTGGGGACCGCGCCGGCCATTTTCCTTCCAGCTCGCGCCGCATGGGGCTGTTTGAGCTCGATGCGCCGCAGCTTTTGTCGTCCGCGCCGGGTCGGTGCAGCGAGACTTTGGATGCGCACCCGTACAGGGCCAGGCGAGTGACAGCCATTCACGATTGCCCGACACGCGAAAACCGGAACAATGCCGATGGTGGGCCCGGAGGGATTCGAACCCCCAACCAAGGGATTATCAGTCCTTATTGGACGGTTTTGCACGAAGTTGCAAGGTGCTGCAAGGCAATGAACAACTCATTTACGGCGGTTCTCCAATTCCCGTGGAGTTTTGAGGGGCGTGCCAGGTGGCGTTTTCTTGGGAAAAACGCCACTCAACGTTCGAGGTTCTGCTCTACACCAATTGGAGAACCGCTATAGTATGTTCGGTTTTAGTTTGATCAGCCAACTGCACCACGCCGCATGATCATGCATGACATTGCGGTACAAACATGCACCAAAACAGGCACCAGAATTACAGTTCGCATCGAGCGAAATGCGTCCGACCCGAACACCAAGTTGCTTCTTGCGCTCAAGACGCTGGCCCGGCGAGGCAAGCTGAACTGCGGCCGTTGCGAAGGCTGCAAATCGAAGCGGCGCGCGTGCGAATCGTTCACGTTGCACAAATTCCGCGGCACCTACATCACCACTCTGCTCCGTAACGGAATTGACCTGCGGACGGTTCAGGCGTACGCCGGACACAAAGACATAGCGAGCACGATGCGTTACCTTCGCCCGGCCTGCGCCAAAGAGGCGCAGGCGAAGTTGAACTCAGTCGTGTGGTGACGAACTGCGAAAGCGTGCATTGTCGCCCCATGTGCCTGGGCGTCATCGTGCTTGGTTTGACTGAATTCCACACGCTGGGGAAGTAATCGCGGAAGTTATGCCCACTGCAACTGCGCAAATCAACAAAGCGACCGTCAATTTCCGATCCCCTGGTCCCGAACTGAAACTCCGATATAGAATCAACAACTTACGGATCGCAAGCGTGCCGCTTCAGTCGCACAACTCCTTTTAATTCTTGAACACGGTCTTCATTGACTTTCTTATGGGAACCCCAGATTGGAAACCCTCTGCCGGATGCCCTGAACCCTGTTTCATGACCCAAACCGTCGCACATTACGTAACGAATTGGATCGTGCTCTGCCTCCGGCGCGGCCTGCTGATAACAACTGGACTGCCGCGACGAAGGGCGCGTGAGTGCGGGTCGTGATGTAGCCATCAGAAGAGGTGGGGCACCAGGGCCGCCGTCTGATGGGCATAAGTGGCATACGTCTCGCCAAATTGGGAACGCATCCACTCCTCCTCCATGCGGAGCTTGGCCCAGAAGACGGGGAATATAAGAGCGACAACGATGACTCCGCGCACCGGAGAGATCGCAATCGCCATGCCAACAAACCCGGCGAGACTACCGGTATAAACGGGATGACGGACCACCGCATAGGGGCCGCTGGTGATCAGTTCGTGATCCGCCTTGATGGTTACGGATCGGCTCCAGTTCCGGCCAAGGTGCTCGCGCGCCCAGACGGCGAGGAGAAGGCCGCCGATGGTAATTGAAGCTCCAATCCAAAAGGGCCAGATACCGGTGGGCCAGAGCTGCAGGTAAAGCCAGGGGAGCGGGATGCGAGTCGTCGAGAGGAGGACGATCACGATCAAAAAGACGGGGCCCGCGGGATGCGCGAGGCGGCGGGCTCGAGGCGCTGGGTAGTCTTGGTATTGGCGGCCTTGATCTGCCAATAGAGAAGAAAGACGATCCAAACCACGGGAAAGAAAGATTCATAGAACCAGAGCATACAGGACCTCCGTGCGCTGAATGTGTTCAGGGGGCCAGTAAGGGGCACTTAAATGGCGAGCGAAATCCCGCAGGATCGAATTTTCTCCTGATTGCAGGAGGCGCGTTCATAATCTAAACCCTCGGCGCCGGGTCATCGGAATACCATGGATCTTCGGGAAGCCTCGTGCCAGTTGTCTGATTTCAAACACTCTTTCTCAGTTGTGAACGCATTCCCGCCATTTTCAGATTGCTAAACTGTTGATTTCAATACGGTCGGCGCAGAATTCTTGTGGTGCTTGAAATGCTTTCCCCTGTTCAGGCCATTGCGTGATTGAAATGCTTTCCCCTGTTTAAAGTGATGTGTATGGAGGTCAAGCGATGCGGGTTCTCGTGCAGGACTTGGGGTTTGCTTTTCGCCAATTGCGCAAGACACCGGGGTTTACCATCACCGTTCTGCTCACCCTCGCGCTCGGCATTGGAGCCAATTCGGCCATCTTCACATTGGTCAACGCCATCCTGCTGCATAATTTGCCGGTTGCCGACCCTGAAACTCTCATCCGCATCGGCCACCAAGACCGCGCCGGCTGGAGCGTTGGCGATTTCTCCATCTTCTCCACGGAAACCTATTACCTATTCAAGAAGAACCTGCCGGAGTTTGAAGAGCTTGCAGCGATGGAAGCCGACTTTGCAGTCCGCCCGGTCACTGTGCGTCGCGCGGAGCTACAGGCCAAGGGTCAATCTGTCATAGTCACCTTTGTCTCGGGCAACTACTTCCGTGTATTCGGACTTTCGCCGGCCGTGGGGCGGCTGTTTGTGGATGGTGACGACCAGAAAGGCGCGCCCATTACCGCTGTGATGAGCTACGACACATGGAGGCAGGACTTCGCAGGCGACCCGGGCGTGGTCGGCAGGACCGTTTATGTAAATACCAAGCCGGTCACCATTATCGGCGTAGCTCCCAAAGGCTTCTATGGTGACCGCATGACCACCACTCCGCCCAGATACTTCCTGCCTATGAATGCGATGGACCCGGTCAAGCGCGTGCCGGAGTTTTACGATCCCAATGTCGGCTGGGCTTACATTATCGGCCGCGTCAAGCCAGGCACTTCCATCCCCGCTTTGCAGGCCAAGACCAGCGCGCTGTTGAAACAGGAATTTTCGACCCCGGCCCTAGCTTATACATTTGGCGATCCGATCGGCCAACGGGTTCTACCTCATACGCATGTGGTGCTGACTCCGGGTGGCGGCGGCATCCAGCAGATGCAGGAAGGCTACAAAGACCATCTGAAAATGCTGCAGTGGATCGCGGCGCTAGTGCTACTGGTGGCCTGCGCCAATATCGCCAATCTTCTGCTCGTCCGCGGCATGGGCCGGCGTGCGGAGCTCTCCATTCGCTCGGCTCTGGGCGCGCAGTGCAGCCGCATCGTGCGGCAGTTGCTCACTGAAAGTCTGCTTCTTTCCGGTATGGGCGGCCTGCTGGGCCTCGCCGTCTCATATCTTGGGGCGCATGCGCTGCTGGCGCTCGCCTTCCCGAACCAGAACGGCATGCCGGTCAATGCCTCGCCTTCGCCTCTGGTCATCGGCTTCGCCTTCGCGCTTGCTCTTGTCACAGGAGTCCTCTTTGGCCTCGCGCCGGCCTTGCTGGCCGCGCGCACGCAGCCGGCCGACGCCCTGCGTTCCAATGCACGCACTACCGCCCACGGCGCAACCTTCATCCAGCGTTCGCTTGTTGTTCTGCAGGCCGCGCTCTCGCTCGTACTTCTTGTGGCTGCGGGGCTCTTTGTCGAGAGCCTCAACAAAGCGGAAAACATGGACATGAAGCTCGATGCCACAAACCGCTATATCGTGCACATCAATCCCCAGGCTGCCGGCTACCAGAACACAAAGGTCGAGCCCCTTTACCAGACCATCGAAGACCGCTTCCACGCCATTCCCGGCGTTCTCAGGGTCGCCCTCGCCACCTATACGCCCATGGAGGCGGACCACACCTGGTGGGCTGCCACAAAGATTCAAGGAGAGCCCAGCAACCATAAAGGCGCGTCCTGGGTGAAATGTACCCCGGAATATTTTGATGCCGTGGGCACGCACTTGATTATGGGCCGCGGCTTCACAGCGCAGGACAAGCTGAATGCGCCGTCTGTCGCCGTCGTCAACCAGGAATTTGTAAAGCAGTTCTTCGGCAACCGCAATCCCATCGGCCATCGCTTTGGATATGACCGCCCTGGCATGGACGGAATACGAGAGATCGTAGGCGTGGTGGAAGACACCACTTACACAAGCATCTACTGGAAGAACCACGCCATGTACTTTATGCCCCTCACTCAGTGGGAAGGCAGCGTCAACGACCCCATGGACTCTCTCGAGAGAGACACATCCATGTATGCCGGAGCCATAGTCATCCAGACCGCCCAACCGATCCCAGGATTGGAAAAGATTGTCCGCGACACACTGGCCAGCATTAACCCCAACCTTACGGTAGTGAAGTTCCAGACCTTCCAACAGCAGATCGACGACCAGTTCATCCAGGAGCGCCTTTTTGCGCGGCTCACTTCGCTCTTCGGTTTGCTCGCCCTGCTGCTCGCGGTCATCGGCCTTTATGGCGTCACGGCGTATACCGTAGCTCGCCGCACGCCGGAGATCGGCATCCGCATGGCTCTCGGCGCGGCGCGTAGCCGCGTCATCGGCATGATCATGGGCGGAGCCATGCTGCAGGCCGCCATTGGCCTTGCTATAGGCATACCGGTGGCCGTCTTCTGCGTGCGCTATGTCAAATCGCAGCTCTACGAGATCACCAGCGTGAATGTGCCGGTGATGGCCACTGCCGTTGGAGTGCTCGCGCTGGCGGCAGCCGTTGCGGGAATCATTCCGGCGAAGCGCGCGGCCTCCATCGATCCCGTTCAGGCATTGCGCATTGAATAATGGTGCAATAGCCCAACGATATTAGCCGAGAGGCCTTCGTATCTCGTCGCAGACGCGTGAGACGATCTTCTCGGCACCAAGACATCGGGCTCAGTCCGCGGATGCTGAACGAGTACCGAATTGAAATTGCGAGAGAAACCGCACGGCATTCGACGTTGGAGAGATGCTGAAACTGAATGACGCTGCTACTCACAACGTAATGCAATCGTCGGATCGATTTTGGAGGCTCGACGCGCCGGTATTGCACAGGCCAACCCAGACACACAGCCGAGAAGAATCGTTCCGGCAAGGAGAATGGCGGGGTCGCGCGGGTTCCCCTGTACCCATTTCGCAATGATTTGGTTTAGGGGAGCGAAAGAGCCACGCCTGCCAGGATTCGGCACCCACACTTATCGATGCCGGCCTGAAGACAATTCGCGGCACGTCCGCGCGCCGCGCGCCCAGCGCCATGCGAATCCCGAATTCATTGGTCCGTTGCGTCACTGTGTAGGACACGACGCTATGTACCCCACGGCAGCGAGTGCCAGGGCAAGCCAGGCAATAACTCCAAAGATCCACGCTGCAATATGCTCCTGCTGCCACTCAACTTCATAAGTCAGTTGGGTTTCGAGATCGTTCACGCCACTGTTGGTCTGCTGATCGGGATTGATTGTCCTCAACTGTTCGCGCACTGCATGTAACATCGTAAGCGGCTGAGCCTGGGAGCGGATCAGGATTTCCATCCCCTCCATCATTCTGAATGTATGCGGCACGTAGACTGCCGGCATAGGCAGATTTCGCAGCCCATCATTGCGCGCATCTCCAACGATGCCCACAATCTGCAACCAGGAAGCTGCAATCTGCGCGGTTTGCACATCGGAAGACCCTTCACGGTTTGGCAACAAAACACGTCGGCAACCTCGCCGCCGCCTGGCCTGAATTGCTCCCTCCTCTTTGTGCCGCACTGAATATTGTTCGTTTAGCCTCGGCTTTTCCCCTGCTTGGAGGTCCTTCAGGTTTTGAACCGGTTCCGGGGGCGCATGGCTCGCCAGTTCCAGGTCCGCCTGTTTGTCAGAGTCGGCACGCCGGCCATCGCGAGCGAAGACAAGGGCGTAGTTATAGCGAAGCCCAGCAGAGTGTGGTCGCGGCGAAGCACTTTCGCCAGCATGGTGAGAGCGCGGTTCAGATCATTGAACCCTGCGGCCGTCAGGTCGGCGGACGAAATAGATGGGAGCGGCCTGATTCAAACGATAAAATGATCTGCAAAGATTCCGAAAATATATCAATATCTGATACAATAGTCGTATGTAGATATTTCTCTTGACAAGTTTGGGAATTTGGACCTATAACGTCCCCGGTCGAATGCTAGAAAAAAGAGATTCCCCGAAACAGAACGGCAGTCACTGACAATCCAGTCGAACCAAGCGATCTGAAAAGAGGCTTCCCCTCGGAGGAAAATATGTGCCAGTCTTGGAGCGCCATCGCGCCGAGCCGTCAGCCTGCGCAGCACCGGCCGATTGACCGCAAAGGCAGTTTTGGAACCGCTATTCTGGCCCTGACGTGCGTTGGGGCGCTGCTCGGGCTGGGCGCCGTTTCACAAGCCCAGCTGGCGACCGGCCAATTCAATGGGCATGTCTACGACCCCAACGGGGCAATGGTGGTGGGCGCTACCGTAACTTTGCAGGATATGAAAAGCAATTTGACCCGAAGCGTCAAAACCAACGGAGAAGGATTATACCAATTCCCGCTCTTACAACCCGGAGCCTACCGGATTTCGGTTTCGATGACGGGGTTTCAGAATGCCACAAGTCCTGAAATGCAACTCGATGTCAATCAATCGGCCACGCAGGACTTCCACTTGCAAGTGGGGTCAATGTCACAAACGATCAGCGTGAATGCGACCGCTCCCTTACTTCAGGCGTCCTCCAGCGAACTGGGCACAGTGATCGAACAGCGCACAGTCAATGAACTGCCGCTCAATGGGAGAAATTTCACCGCCTTGCTCACGCTAACGCCTGGCGTCAACCCGGTGAACTACTCGCAAAATAACACCTTGAACGCCGCCGCGGCGCCCCCCGGGCTCCCCACCGCTACCTTTATTTTCCCCTCGATACAAGGTCAATGGAATCGTGAAAGTCTGTACTTCATGGACGGTCTCAGCGACACCGCCGTGAATCGCAGCTCCTACGATGTTCCGCCCATAGTCGATGCCATTCAGGAGTTCAAGATCCAGTCGCATAACGACGGAGCTGAATTTGGCGACGTCTTGGGCGGAGTTGTGAATATTGTCACCAAGTCGGGCACGAATAGGTATCACGGTGCTCTCTGGGAATATCTGCGCAACAACGATTTCGACGCGCGCAATCCATTCACCGACTTTGTTGGGAACACCCCCGCACCTCCCGCGCCGTTCCGTCAGAACGAATTTGGAGCAGATGTGGGGGGGCCGGTGAGGATTCCGAAGATCTATAACGGCACGGACAAGACCTTCTTCTTCTTTGCCTGGGAGAGCTGGAGATATTCCCAGGCGGCGGGCGCCAGCTATATTTCGCCCACCGCGGCTGAGTTGAATGGCGATTTCACGAATGCTTCAGTCGTGACCAGCTCAGGACAGCCTGGCCTTCTCTATAACCCGTTTCAGACCACCGGAGCCGAAGGAAATTACACGCGGCCACTGATTGGAGCAGGCGTCGAAGCTGCCAATGAGGTCGGCCACGTTATTCCACCGAGCATGATCGATCAGGAAACTCAAAAGTTTCTACAGACATACAGCGACGCCCCAAACTTCACTCCGACCACGCCGGGCGGACCCAACACAATCCTGAACGCGGTCGGTGTCAACAACGCGGACCAGTACAACGGACGAATCGATCAGAGCTTCGGGTCGGGAAATACGATCTTTTTCCGCTATAGCGTCCTCAATCAAAACATCACGAGTCCTCAGTCGTTCCATTTACAAGACTCCACCGCCTTAACGAACAAAAACTATGGCGGCGGTTACACCCGCGTGTTCTCCCCGAACCTGATCCTGGATGCAGAACTTGGGCGCTCCGTGAGACTTGGCGCGACCTCCGGCGCAGTGACGCTCCTCGGGGCTCCTAGCCAGGGCTTTCCGGGAATAGAGCCAAACTACGGAAGCGTTACTTTTTCGTTTACCTCATCCTACCTCTCCGCGGTCGGTCAAGCTGGGGAAGCCGCAACCTATAACCAGGTCAGCGACGCGGGTCCCGAGTCCGTTGGAGGGCCTGCAGCCGACACCAACTACGCGGCAAATATCACTTGGATCCACGGAAATCATCAAATGAAATTCGGATTTCAGCAGATCATTTTCGGGCAGGCATCGGGACCCCTCGCGAAGGAGTACGGGTCGGGCACGTTTGATATGGCTACCGCAGACACCGCGGACCCGCAAAATACCGGTAGCACGGGCAATGCTCTCGCTTCGGCTCTGATAGGCGTTCCCGACAGTGGCCGCTTCAACAGACCGTCCACTTCGGCAACGCGCTTTGAAGCTACTGACGCCTACGCCCAGGACAGCTGGAAGGTGAAGCCGAATTTGACGATCAATGTGGGGTTACGTTGGGACGGGCAGTCCTCGCCCCATCTACTCAATGGAACGACGGCGGGCATGGTCGATCCAAACACGGGCAACTGGGTCATCTCGGGAGGCAAACTGCCCCCGCCCTGTAATCCGGCTGGCGGCGTGTACGCACCATGCTTACCTACGTTGAGCTCGTACCCTGGTCTTACTGCTGCCCAAGCTTCCATCATTGCGGATCATGTCGAAGTGGCGGCCAATGTAAATCTTGGTCCGGATCCGGACTATAAGGACTTTGGGCCGCGCTTAGGTATTGATTATCAGATCGGCTCCTCCCTAGTTCTTCGAGGTGGATACGGCATAGTCTATGACACCACTCAAGGCTCGGTGCAAACCGTTAACGACCGCCTCAACGCGTGGCCTTCCAACTTCGCTCTCCCTCTGAACTTTAACGTGATTGGACAACCCGTAGACACAATGACGAACATCATTCCAACGCTCGCCGGTGCGAAAGCGCTGCCGGCGGTTCCTACACCCTTTCAACAATTTGGATGGTATTACGATCCGCATATGAGAACCGCCTACTCACAGCAGTTCAATCTCGACATCCAGAAACAGATTAGCGCAAGCCTGATGGCGTCAGTTTCGTACGTAGGGAGCATCGACAGGCGATTACAGTTACAAGGCCTCGCCAATAATTCCCCCGTGCCCGGCGAAGCCGGGGCGGATCGCCCGTGGCCCTGGTCCGGTACGGCTTTGGAAGCGACGGCTCGAGGCATTTCAAACTTCAACGCGCTGGAAGTCAGGGTAGATAAGCGCCTTTCCGACGGACTCGCGTTCGGGGCCGGCTACACTTGGTCAAAGTCGTTGGACAATGGCGCGAGCGGTTTCTACGACGTCGAAAATGGCACGGGAAACTATTCGGCGGACCAAAATTACAACGACCTCAACGCAAATTACGGAGTGTCAGGATTTAACGTTACGAACCTCGTCTATGCGTGGTCCCTCTATGCGCCGCCATTTGGGAAAGGCCAGCGATACCTGAATCACGGTGTTGCCTCTTACCTGGTGGGCGGTTGGCAGGGAAACGTGGACTTGTCGGCGCACTCTGGCCCCCCCTTGGGCTTTGCCGATGCGGGTGTTGATCCGGCCAATATAGGGAATACAAGCGGCGATAACTACGATAGGGCGAATATTAATGGGAGTCCAAAGCTTAGCCATCCAACGAAGAGCGAAGCATTCAACACCGCGGTTTTCTCACATCCGGTCAATGCGTATGGTGATTCTGGGCGTGGCGTAATGAACGCGATGCCGTATGACAACGTTGATTTCTCCTTAATGAAGCAATTTCCCATTACGGAACCGCTCTCCATGCAATTCCGGGCGGAGTTTTTCAACGTGTTCAACATCCAAAATTATGGCGTGCCGGGCACCACATTCGGAGCCAGCGGGTTTGGAGTGATTACTTCCCTGGCTCCGGGAGCGACGCCAAGACAGATACAGCTAAGTTTGCGGGCCAGTTTCTAAGCACCTGCCAGACGCTCGTCGCGGCCCACCGTGGCCGTGGCGGGGTGAGCAACAGGATGCGGTTTTAGGCATGCCAAGGGGATGAAAGATGAAAGGGCGAGGATCTAGCTTGAACTGGTCTTGGAGGTCGAGATCCTATCCTCGATGCCGGAATAGTTCCCGGCAATCATGAAGATTAGGGTCCCGAACCTTCGCCTGTTCGGTTGCTTGATAAACGCTGAGCAAATGCCAGTGTTTCTCATAAGGGGCATAGCCGTGAGTCACAGCAGCCCTATGGCTGATGGCCTGTACTGGCGTTACCTGCTCATCGTCGAAGACAGGTGTCTGGATGAGGATTGGATTACCTTTCGGGTCCATTGTCCCCTTGCTGTGTTTGGTTTCCGCTCTAGCTGGCCCCAAGATACGACTGAACGCTACACTACGAGCCATATTCATGCTCCACGTCTTGACTCCGAGACTCGCACCCAAGGTGTCAAGCGATTGTCGAAACTGATTTGACGCCTCATGAGCCCATCGCCACATTAACTCTGCCGCACATTCGTTGGGGTCATGCTGCTAGGCTCAAAATCTTCAAAGATGTCCGGACGTGCCTGCCGGATTTGCTCGAACTGCTCCGTTACTTTCATCGCTAACCGTACGCCCGCAGCGATTGGACCCAGGTCTACCGTGGAACTTGGTCTACCTGAAATCAATCTAGTACTACAGTTGTAATTAAGTGGCGAGAAGCAGCAGCGCCTGTTTTCGGTAGTGGAAGAACTGGGCGAGGAATTGATGTTGCCGCCGCCAGTCAGACCAGTGCAGAAGATGCTCCAGGCTCCGCCAACCGCCGCGCAGCGCGAAAGCGAGCAAATGCCGGATTTCCGGTGCGCTGAGGGGAACCTTTCGCGGAG
>JASHOC010000318.1 GCA_030041305.1 Acidobacteriaceae bacterium | reverse complement strand
GGTCTGAATGGTACGTCTTTCCCTTCAGCAAACCTCAGCCGACTGACCCCACGCGCCATGTCACGACCCTCAAGACGGTGTGGACCAAGGTCCGCGAAAATGCAGGCGTAAAGGGCCGCTGGCACGACAACCGGTACACGCTCATCACGGAACTGGCCGAGAGCGGCGCAGGCGATCAGACCATCATGGACATTGCCGGGCACGTTTCGAAGCAGATGCTCAAGCACTATAGCCACATCCGTATGGAGGCGAAGCGGCAGGCACTTGAATCGATCGTCAGGAAACCCACGCCGGGCAACGGCGCAGGCCAGGAGAAAACGGAGGCCGGGGGGTCCCTGCAAAAGTCCCTACAGCGTCTGCAAAACAGGCATGGAACAGACACGGAGAGCGAACGGCTTCTGAGAACAGCAAGTTCGTCTGAAACCGAGAACGGGAAGAGCGATTGCGCGCCATCGCCCGCAAAGACGCGGACTTTTGATGGGGAGTCCCTACAAAAGTCCCTACAGTCTTGTAATTTTGGGGGTCATCGGGGAGTGTACAGGATTCGTAAGTCTAAGAAACTAATTGGCTCCTCAGGTAGGACTCGAATCCGCGTTCAAACGTATTTTCAACAACTTACAAAGCGGCAGACGGCATAGTAATCGGTCTTTTCGATGGTATTCAGCGCGAGCGGCACGGGATTAAGCACGGGTTTTCCCGTGTGGATTTTTCGCCTGCCGCGTGGATGGTTCTCGCCACCCCTGCCCGCGGCGCGTTGTTCTAGCCGTGCGCCGCAAGCGTTTCCTGAATGGCTTCGGTCGTGAGGCGCATGGCAATGGCTTCGATGGCAGTCCCCGGTTTCACATGCAGGATGCTGTCGGGAAAGTAACCGAGCCGCTCGACATGGGCTTGGAAATTCTCCGTGTAGCCTTCGATCAGGCGGGCGACTTCAATGGCGACGGGGTTGCCGGGGTTGGGGTCGTTCAGCGCGGCCATGACCTCGGCTTCGGTAAGTCCGGTGAACTGTGGAGCGGGTGTGATGATGCGGGTCATGGTTCCCTGCCTGATGGCTGCGTCCGATGGTTTGATAGCAGCCGCATTCCTGAACGGCAATCCTGCAAATCTTTTTCCTGCGGCCCAATGGTGTTCTTGTAGTGGACTTACCCACCCCCGCCTTCGCCTGCGCTGTGGGGCGCGCTCGGCGGGCGTGGATAAGTCCAGTCTTTTAGACATGGGTTTCGGTACTAAGAACCTAAGAAAGAGAAACGCCATTAAGTCTTTGAAATCCCTGATGGCGATTCGCCAGTTTCTGTCGTCGGCCCGACAGATTCAGTCGGCGAACCGTCAAAAACCCCTTGCCATTCTGTCGGTTGAGTGCCAGTATCTTCGCGGAATTGCGACAAAATGCATGGTGGAAAATGACGGAATTCAACCAAAAACAAGCTGAAGTGATTCGGCAGAAGCGCGGTGTACCGGTTTATACGACAAATCCAAGCATTCCGCCACGAGGCGACATCAGCCGTTACAAACGAACGCGTATTGGTACGGCGCACAAGGGCCTCGTAATCGACGGCGGCACGGGCGAGGTGCTGGGCCGTGGCGGCGCGTATGCGTATGAATTCGAGGAAGTGGATCGCGAGCGTTTCGTAAAGCTGTTCCTGAGCGGCCTCAAACAAGCATCGGGCCTCTCCAAGTCCGGTCTCGCTGTGTTCGAAGTGGTATATCAGCAAATCCGCGAGAACCCGAACTCGGACCGTGTGCAGTTGAGTTTCTACCGCGCCAATCAACAGATGAACGCGCTGAACGACCGCACGTATCAGCGCGGCCTGCGCGAGCTGCTCGACAAGGAGTTTCTGTTCCGAAGCCCGGAGGATGGAACCTTCTTCGTGAACATCCGGTATATGTTCAACGGCGACCGGCTGGCGTTTGTGAAGGCGTATCATCTGAAGGATTCTCAGGCGTCCCTGCCCCTGCCAGAGCCCGATGCTACGCCTGTCCTGCCGCCGCCCGTGAGCGAATGAGTTGCTCTGCAATAGCAGCTATCTAGCAGCTAGCTTCTGTTTTTTCGTGCCTCGTAGGCGTCGAGGCTCATCTCCAGGACTTCCACGAGCAAGAGCCCATCACGCTGTGCGATGTGGCGGAGCCGTTCGTCGAATTCCCAACTCACCCTGTTTGCAAATTGGACCGTCCGGCCCGATTTTCTGAGGCTACGGCCATCTATTCGGGCTGGGGGCTGGTGACCTGGCGTTTTTACCCTACCCCCCTTCCCCGGCCTTCCTGGCGCGATTACGGGGCCATCCGACCCTGAGGCAGTCTGCACGGCGACGGCGGCGGTTACCGGCGCGATCTCCGGGGCCTTGAGATTGCGGCTCGCTTCCTCAGGAGGAGGCGGCGCGCCGAGTGTCGTCCGACGTTTCAGTTTCGAGAGATCGGCCATCGTTGCCCCCTACCCTGTCGATCAAAGCCTGGATAAGCGCGTCCGCTCTGGTATTGAGGTTGCGGAAACTCGTCTCGGTGACGGAAAGCCCGACATTCTGCGCTTTGCGGTAGGCGGGGCGTTCGAGCAGGCATCCGTCGAGAACGCTGTATCCCGCCTCGGTGATGTAGGCGCGGGCCTCGGTTTCCTCGACGGGCGTTCCGATGCGGTTGAGCGCGAAGGTCAGTTTGTCCTTCGCAATCCCGGCCTGCACGAGCGCGTGAAATTCGCGCACGGCGGGCCGCAGGTCGTCCACGGATGCGCCGGTCGGCTGCACGATGAGGTCGGCAACGCGGGCGATTTCGAGTGTGCCGGTGCTGGTGCGAGCTGGGCCGTCGATGA
>JASHOC010000317.1 GCA_030041305.1 Acidobacteriaceae bacterium | reverse complement strand
AATTGCCCGGCAGGCCGGCGATTTCAAAGGTTTGGCTGCCGCCGTACTCCGAGCCCAACTGGTAGTACATGACGTAGTAGGGCTTGGACTGCATCATGGGCTGGTCCTCGACGAACTTCGCGGTAGCGATGCCGCCGATCTGCGCGCTCTGCGTCTGGAGCAAGGGCGTTTCTGTAGCGCTGACCTCCACCACGGAGGTCTGCGCGCCGACCATGAGCTTCACATCGAAACGCGGGACCGCGCCAAGGTCCAGGACGATACCGGTTTGGATGTACTGTTGGAATCCCTTGGCCTCGATCATCAGCGTATAGGTGCCGGGAGCCAGGTAAGGGATATAGTAGGCGCCGTCGACATTCGTCGTGCCGGGCGTGGTTACGCCAGTGGCGTTATTCGCCAGGGTGACTTTGGCATTCGGAACCACCGCGCCCGTCTGATCGGTCACCGTTCCCACGACGGTGGCGCTCATGGCATTCTGAGCCGCCGCAATCGACGCCATCGTCAGCCATACGGCGATGCAAGTTAACGCGACTTTCATTAGGCCGCCGAAGAACTTTTCCACGCTTGATCTGGGTGTAGGATTCGAGGCATGTTCGCAGCACTTCGAGTTACTCGAACGAATCATTTCGACCTCCAGGCAGTGACTGCTTATTGTTAGGTGCAACCTCACGCGGCCTGCTTTGGCGACATTGGCCATCGAGACAAGCCTGCCGGAATTCAAAGTTACTTCGGCCCCAAAACAAGGCGAGGCTAGCGGCCGGAATCGCTAATTTTGCTTCCAGAAGATACAACCACTCATCATGACGACGAGAGGCAACCCGACCAAAGCAGGGAAGGGTCCGGTCCGTATCATTTTGACTTTTCCATCTATCACTCGCTCATTTATGAAACACAGCTCTCTGAGCCTTCAACGAGACCGGACTCACGATAGACCAAGCTTCGAACCGCTGTCAAGGCCTTTCTGGCGTCGGTGCAAGTGCCCGAAAACCCTCTGCAATCTGCGCACTCGCCGCCATCTCACCCCGGGGGGCGCAGGTCGTAGGGGCACAAGGCGCAATTGCTTACACCGCCCATCTGCTTCGCTGCCCCTACCGCCATTTGGTCACCCTTGCGATCCGGCCGGCCCTTTTTCGACAGCCCATCTCCACGACCGGGAATTTGGGCCACCATTCGCTTCCGATTTCGAACCTAAGAACCCTCGCCGTTCGCAACCATCGGCCCCAAAGAAAAATCAATTGCGCGCAGAAACGACGGAAGGGTATAGTGGGCCTTGACCGGAAATGATTATCTAAAATCCCGGCAAAAATTAGATCAGGAATATTTCCACGATGATGAACCGCCGCAGTTTCCTTGCTTCCCTCTCCGCCACTCTGTCGCTTTTGCCTTCCACCCTCTCCCACGCCGAAGACCTGAAACCCGCAAACCGCAATATCAAATGGGCGGTTTCTGAGGCGCTTTGGGGCCACTTCCCTCCGGGTCCTTTCACCGACATGCTCGACGTGATGACGGAAACGGGCTTCATCGGCATGCGTGTCACCGGTTTCCCGCGCAGCGTGGAGAGGTACGGATTGACGCAGGGGCAAATGCAGAGCGAGTTTTCCAAGCGCAATCTTCGCGTGGTCACCATCTCCTGGAATGGCCGGCTGCAAGACCCGGCCGCGCGCCAGCAGGATCTGGATAGCGCACGCAACGCCATGAAGTTTCTGGCCGACTTTGGCGCCAATCACCTGGTCGTCTTTTCACCCAGCCGCAACGCGCCGGGCGCCGACACGCCCGCCGGCTTTAAGGAGTTGTGCGAGCGCTGCAACCAGATCGGCGAGTTAGCCGGCGAAATGGGATTCACCGCGGGCATGCACAACCACATGGGCCAAATGGTTCAGACTCAGGAGGAGGTGGTCCGGTTCATGTCCATGACCGATCCCAAGCTCTTTGGCTTCTCTCCGGATACTGCCCATCTGAATCTTGCCGGTTGCGACGTTGTGGGGACTCTGAACCGCTATAAGCATCGGATACATTTTCTCGACTACAAGGACTCCAAGTGGACTACCCCCACGCAGGACTGGGTCGAGCCGAACGGAAGGGTGCTTCCGAAGGACTCTGCCGGGGCGCGCTTTCAGAACAGTATCTACGATCTGGGCGACGGGCAGGTTGATTTCCCCGGCTGCCATCGGGTTCTGAAGAGCGTGCACTTCCGCGGGTGGATCTGCGTCGATCTGGACACGGCCCGGTTGGGTCCGCTGGCCGACTATAAACGCTGCGGCGACTATATCGTCAATAAACTGGAGCCGATTTATTTATGAAGATAAACCGCCGCGAATTTGCTGTTGGAGCCCTCGCTATGTCTGTGTCGGCATCGGCGCAAAAAGAAAAATACAGCATCATCGACTCTCAGATCCATGTGTGGATCAATGACCCAGGTTATCCCTGGGCGCCGGAAACGAAGAACCCGCCCCAAGAAGACCGCACCCCCGCCATGGCGCTCGAGTTGATGAAGGCCAACGGTGTGCAGCGAACCGTGATCGCCCAGTACATCGGCTACCGCTGGGACAATCGTTACGCCCTCGACTCGATCAAGAACAATGCGCCTTACTTCATGGCAGTCTGCCGCGTCAACCCAGAAGATCCCGCCGCCCCAGACCAGCTTTCCCATCTCACCGAGCAGGGATTTCACGGCGTGCGCATCAGTCCATCCGCGAACGCAAGCGGCGATTGGATTAACGGTCCTCTCATGCCTCCGTTGTGGAAACGGGCTGAATCTCTGCATATCCCCATGCAGGTTTACGCGCCCATCACGCGAATGCCGGACCTAGTTCACCTCATTGAACAGTACCCTGGTCTCACGGTGGTCATCGACCACATGGCCGATTGTCCCATTGACAAGCCCCAGGAGCTGAACAAGCTCATTGCGTTGGCGCGCTATCCGCACGTCTTTGTGAAGATTTCCCACACGTGGTCGATCTCCCGTCAGCCTTATCCCTGGCTCGATGCTCAGGAATACGTGAAGCGCCTTCTCGCCGTCTATGGCGCGCATCGGCTCATGTGGGCGTCGGATTGGCCGGTGGATCTGAGCTGGACCACCTACGACAAAGCCCTAAGCGTAGTCCGCGACGAAATGAAGTTCCTCAACGCGGAAGAGAGGAGCTGGATTCTCGGCAAAACCGTTCAGCGCGTTTGGCCGTTTCCATGACAACGAAGCCCGCAGCGAGGATTCGATCTCGCCCGCCAATCCCCTTGCTTCCGCACGCGAAAACCACCGTTTCCTTCGGCTTCTCAAACCAGAAGAATTTTCAACCCAAGGGATCCATGCCGTGCGCAGGTGCAGGTACGCGCGGCAGCTCTCCGTGACGGACAGTACCTCCGGGCGCCCTAGATAGATTTGGCGATTGATCGCGATCAGCATCCGGATCGCCTTCAATTGCGACTCGATTCCATAAAACGATCCGCCGACATCGAGGAATTCGTCTAATAGATAGTCGATCGCGTGGCCGAGAACTTCCACCGCCCGGCCCGCTTCCCGCGAAATCTGCCGGCGCCGCGGCGCTCCGGCGCGGACCCCGAGAATGGCTCCCGTTAAATCGTCACCAACCCTAGGCGTTGTGGATGCTGTCGTAGACTCCACCCTCGTGCTCCTTAGCGTTTCCCAGCACCCTCGTAATATTCGATGCAAGTCTTCAAATTCATGTGGCGAGGTTCGGAAGAGACCCCTAAACCCAACGGAAATTCGCCGTTTGAAACCCTCCGGATTGGCACACCGCAAGATTCTCGGTCCCAGGTGTGCTCCCGTCACAAGTCACCCTTCCCAGGCCCCAAACCTTGACGGGACCGGCCTTAAAACCTAAGCTCAAACCAGGAAGCGCGCGGGAGGGGATGACGATTTTGTCCACACCTCACGGAGCGTAATCGAAAACCGATGTCAGGCTGGGTGCCGATGATTCCTTACCAGTGGCAATATCTCCCGTTGTTGATGCAGGTTTTGCTCGCGATCTTGCTTGGGGTGGGAATGGTGACCGCCTCCTGGTTCGTGGGCCGGCATCGTAACACCAAGGTCAAGCTGGACCCCTACGAGTGCGGCATTGAGGCCGTCGGCGACGCCAGGGGCCGCTTTAGCGTGCGTTTTTACCTTGTCGCAGTCCTGTTTATCCTCTTCGACGTGGAAGCAGTCTTCATGATGCCCTGGGCGGTCATTTACCGCCAGCTGCCCAATATTACCGGCTCCCGCCTCTTCGGCTTTTGGGAGATGCTGGTCTACCTCGGCTTTGTGGCCGTGGGTCTTTACTACATCGTGCGCAAGGGCATTCTGAATTGGAGCCAGGATCGAGCGGATCTCTAACAGCGGATCTTCGGCAACGCAGGTCCTCGGTAAAGGGATCTCAAGAAAGAAGGCGGATGTTTAGGATGACCGAAATCACCGCTTTGCTGGGTAAGACCCAGGTTCTCGAGGGACTACCGGACCATCCCGCCATCAAGGCGGTCGTGGCATGGAAACCAGAAGCCCTCCAAGATGCTAAATTCGATCGTGGCGAGCTCACCCTCACCATCGCCGCCGACGTGATTCGCGACGTCTGCTTTACCCTCCAGGACGCGGGCTACAACTTTTTCGAAGACCTTACGGCAGTTGACTGGCATCCCGCCGCACCGCGTTTTCAGTTGAGCTATCACCTTCTTTCCCATCAATACAAGGAGCGCATTCGCCTCCGGGTCATGCTCGACCAAGCCGACCCCTCGGTCGACTCGATCACCCCCGTTTGGCCGGCCGCCAATTTCTACGAAAGGGAAGTCTTCGACCTGTTTGGCATCCGTTTTCACGAGCATCCCGATTTGCGCCGCATCATGATGCCTGACGATTGGGAGGGATATCCTCTGCGCAAGGATTATCCGGTGGAGGGCTACCGCTGATGAGCGATCGCCCAACCACGTCCGTGCTTGAACTGCCCGCCGCGGAAACTGCCAGCGAACACCACATGATTCTCAACATGGGCCCGCAGCATCCCTCCACGCACGGTGTGCTGCGCCTCGTGCTTGAAATCGACGGCGAAATCATCCAGAGCGCCCGTCCTGAGATCGGCTACCTGCACACCGGCATCGAAAAGACCTGCGAAGCCAAGTTCTACCAGCAAGTGGTACCCTTAACCGACCGCATCGATTACTTGAGCCCGATGGCCAATAATCTCTGCTATTGTTTGGCCGTCGAGCGGCTGCTGGGCCTCGAGATCCCTCCTCGCGCCCAGTGGATGCGCGTCCTGCTGGTCGAGCTCACCCGGCTCAATTCCCATCTGGTGTGGCTGGGTACGCACGCCATGGACATCGGCGCCCTCACTGTTTTTCTCTACACCTTCCGCGAGCGCGAAGAGATTCTGCGCATTTTCGAAGACGTCTCCGGCCAGCGCATGATGGGCAGCTATATCCGCATTGGTGGGCCGCCCATGGACCCGCCGCTCGATTTTTTCGACCGCGTCCAGACTTTCATCCGCACTTTCCCGGAGAAAATCGACGAGTATTCGAACCTTCTCACCGGCAATCCCATCTTTATTAATCGTTTGAAGGGTGTGGGCTTATTGTCGCCAAAGGAAGCGGTTGCGCTGGGCGTCACAGGCCCTCCGCTGCGCGCCTCCGGCGTTGATTTCGACCTGCGCCGCGATATGCCCTACTCGAGCTATGAGAAGTTCCAGTTCAAAGTGCCCACGTCCACGGCCGGGGACGTCTGGGCCAGGTATTTGGTTCGGCTCGAGGAAATGCGCGAGAGCGTGAAGATCGTCCAGCAGGCGCTTGACGGCATGCCTTCGGGACCCCTCCGCCCGCATGCTCCTAAAATCGTCCTGCCCGACCGCGAAAAAATGAAAACTGAGATGGAGGCCATGATCCACCATTTCAAGATCGTCACTGAGGGCTTTTTCGTTCCACCGGGCGAAGTCTATCAGGGCATTGAGAGCCCGCGCGGTGAGATGGGTTATTACGTGGTCTCCGACGGAACTGCCAAGCCCTACCGGGTGCACATGCGCAACCCCACCTTCGCCAGCTTGCAGGCAATCGAGACCATGTGCAAAGGACGCCTCATCGCTGACTTGGTCGCTGTCATCGGTTCGATCGATATTGTGTTGGGAGAAATCGACAGATAAAAGGAGAGCATTTTCCGTGGTCAATTACGGTGAGCTGGCGGACCGAGCGCAGGCCCTGCAGCAGCAGGCCGAAATTCCTTCCGCCGCCGAAAACATCAAAAAACCGGAGTCCGACGCACAGCTTTTTTTTGAGCGCGTCAAGCAGCACATCGTCGAAGAGATGTCCAAAGCCAATGCTGAACTTGCGAAACGCCGAGTGGAGGGCATTGAGCGGGTGTTTTCACCTGGTTTTCACGGCAAGCTTTGCCTCACCTTTGGGTCCTCCTTGTTTTGCAGCGTCGACCTCCAGACGCTAGGTGAAGGTGGCCGCATCACCGCCATCATTAACGGTCCGCCCAACGGGTACGAAATCTCCCGAAAGGAGTTTCTCTTTCGCTGCGCTCCACAGGAGAACTCCGCGCCTTTTGATCTAAGCGCGAGAGAGGCTGCCGGCGCTACTCCTGACGGCATTGCCATTGAGATTGTCTCGGGCCTGATTCAAGGGCGCTTCAATTGAGCTCGGGGACGCTGCGTCCAGATTCATCCAAGTTTTGCGCGACAGCCGCCGGAACATGCCTGAGATTTGCTTGGTGGATTACGGAAAACTGATCCACGAAGAGCCGGCGCGAAACGATTCGCCCGTCGGCATCGCCGTAAACGGCGGCCCGATCTGGCCTCCTGACGCGTCCACAATCGGGGAGAACGATCCTTTGGAGCCTAGGATACCAGCGATTCATGATGCCCGCCTCCACGCCGAGCTCTGGGTTTCACTTGCTTCTCTATTGCGCAGCTACACCGCCGCCCACGGCCTCAACCGCGCCCAACAAGCCACGGTCGAGCTCGGCGAAGACAAAATCATGGTCCGCCACGGCGAAAAGTGGCTGGCCCTCGACCGCAACGGCGCCCTCATCGCCTGGAAGCGCGAAAATGGTTATGGGGGAACATTGGAATTGACCGTACACGGCCGCCTGCGCGGCCCGGCAATCGAGGAAGAATTGGATCTGGTCGCCGAAGCCTGGGCGCGCGAGCTAATGGGAGCGTAAGCCATGAGTACTGAAACCATATCGATCTTTTCGCCGGAACTCGCCACCCGTTTCGACGCGCTGGTCACTAAATACCCGGTCAAGCGCTCCGCCCTCGTCCCCATGCTGCTCTACGCGCAAGACGAAATCGGCTATTTGTCCGACGCCGTCATCACCGAAATCGCCCACCGGCTCGGCCTTACCGAACTCGACGTGCGCAATGTGGCCAGCTACTACTCCATGCTTCGATTCAAGCCCGCCGGCCGCTACAACATCCAGGTCTGCACCAATATCTGCTGCATGTTGCGAGGCGCCTACGACCTTTATGAGCGATTCCGGGAAGAACTGAACATCGGTCCCCATGGCGCTACGGCCGACGGCCTCTTTTCCCTTGAAGAGGTTGAGTGCATCGGGGCCTGCTCTTGGGCGCCGGCCATCCAGGTCAACTACGACTTCCACGACGAGCTCACGCCCGACCTTGTTCCCGGCATTCTTGCCGATTATCGGGGCCGCGCACAGGCGGAAGGGAGCAAGAACCATGCCTAGGCTCGTCTCCCATCCCGATGAGGTCAAAATCGTCTCCCGCCGCTTCGGCCAGGGAGCCGCCAACATCGATCGCTATATCGAGCTCGGCGGCTACGAGTCTGTCAAAAAATGTCTCGCGCAAACCTCCGACTGGATCGTCAACGAAATCAAATCCTCCAACCTCCGCGGCCGCGGCGGTGCCGGCTTCTCCACCGGCATGAAGTGGTCCTTCGTTCCCAAGCAGTCGGCCAAGCCCAAATATATCCTCGTTAACGGCGACGAAAGCGAGCCCGGAACCTGCAAGGATCACCTGATCTTTTTGCACGATCCTCATGCGGTTATTGAAGGTACTATCATTGCCGGCCTCGCTGTGGGAGCCAAATCCGGCTTCATCTACCTCCGCGGCGAGTACCGCTATCTCCTCGAAATCCTTGAAAGAGCTGTCGCCGATGCCTACGCCCGCGGTTTCCTCGGCAAAAACATCTTCGGCTCAGGAACCGAATTCGAAATCATCACCCAGACCGGCGCCGGAGCCTACGAAGTGGGCGAAGAGTCGGCCCTCATGGAGTCGCTCGAAGGCAAGCGCGGCATCCCGCGCATCAAGCCGCCCTTTCCCGCCGTCGTCGGCCTCTATGGCGGCCCGACCGTAATCAACAACGCCGAAACCGTCGCCACCGTCCCCCATGTAATCGCCATGGGCGCCGCAGCCTACGCCGAGCTGGGCACGCCGCGCAATGGCGGCACACGCCTTTTTTGCCTGAGCGGCCACGTCCAGTTCCCCGGCGTCTACGAACTACCCATGGGCTACAACCTCAAGAAAATGATTTACGAGGTCGGCGGCGGAGTCGCCAACGGAAACCAGCTCAAAGCCGTTGTCCCGGGTGGTTCGTCCACCCCCGTCTTGCGTCCGGAGGAAATCGACATCGGCATGGACTTCGACCAGGTGGGCAAAGCCGGCTCCATGCTCGGCTCGGGCGGCGTGGTCGTCATTGACGACCACACCTGCGTCGTCGAGTTCGCTTTACGCACCATCGGCTTTTACCAGCACGAGAGCTGCGGCTGGTGCATTCCTTGCCGCGAAGGCACTGACTGGCTCAAGAAATCGCTTGCCCGCTTCCACGCCGGTTTTGGCAAGGCCACCGACATCGACAACATCCAATACCTCGCCGAAAACATGCTGGGCCGTACTTTCTGCCCGCTCGGCGATGCCGCGGCCATGCCCACCATCGCCTTCGTCAAGAAGTTCCGCAAGGAGTTCGAAGATCACTTGAACGGCGAGCCGTGCCCATTCGCCCGCGAAGGCGTGCCGCATTTGACGGTGGTATAGAAACCACGAGGGAGGATTAGAGACCGCAGAAGCTTGTACGAATTTTGGAGACTGATGTCTGGTGCTGCACTGGACAGGAACGAAGCGACGCCAAGGAGATTTGAGAACCAGAGCAGGGACAGAGGCGGGCGATGACCATTGATGAACGGCTCGAAAGGTTGACGGAACGCCACGAAGCGCTGACCCAAACAGTTGAATTGATGGCGGCGGAAAATCGCGCCGGTTTGGCCCGGCTGGAAAAGCTGGCAGAACAGCAAGAAACGCTTACCCGAACAGTCAGCCAAATGGCGCGGTCAATCGACACGCTGGCACGCGTCGTCGAACTGCACGAGCATCGCCTCGATAATCTGGAAGGTGGCGCATCCTAATTGAGTTCTACCGAGCGAAGTGCCGAATCGCCTGAGGAGAAAATGCCCGACGTAACCTTCACCGTCGACGGAAAAAAGCTCACCGCCCCCGCGGGAACGCTGCTGATCGAAGCCTGCCGCAAGGCCGGCATTGAGATTCCCTCTTTTTGCTACTATCCCGGCCTCTCGCTACAGGCCGCCTGCCGCATGTGTCTGGTGCGCCAGGAGAAAGTGCCCAAGCTGCAAACCGCCTGCACCACCACAGTTGCTGAGGGCCAGATCTTCACCACGGAGTCGCCCGAAATCACGCAGGCCCGCAAAGCCATGACCGAGTTGCTTCTGGGGAATCACCCCCTCGACTGCCCCGTCTGCGACGCAGGCGGCGAGTGCGAACTCCAGGACATGACATTTAAGTACGGCGCCGGTGAAAGCCTCTATGCTGAAACCAAGCAGCACCGCAACGAGCAGCAGTGGTCGCCCGCCGTATTCTATGACCGTCCGCGCTGCATCCTCTGTTATCGTTGCGTGCGCGTCTGCGGCGAAGGCATGGACGTCTGGGCCCTCGGCGTCGAGAACCGCGGCGTCCATTCCGTCATCGTGCCCAATGTGCCTGGAGAAAATGGTGGGGGCGACCAGCTCGACTGCGAAGAGTGCGGCATGTGCATCGACATCTGCCCCGTAGGTGCACTGACCAGCGGCAGCTATCGCTACAAAACCCGCCCCTGGGAGATGAATCACGTTTCAACCGTCTGCACTCACTGCGCCGACGGTTGCAAAGTCACCCTCGGCGTGCGGCAAAGCAATAATGGCTCCGAAATCGTCCGCGGCGACAACCGCGATAAAAGCGGCATGAACGGCGACTTCCTCTGCGCCAAGGGCCGTTTTGGGTTTGACTTCGTCAACCACCCCGAACGGCTCACTACCCCGCTCCTCCGCAACGCCGCCGGAGAGCTCGAGCCGGCTACCTGGGAAGACGCTTTGCGCGTCGCAGGCGCCAGACTCAAGGAAGTCCGCGACAGCCGTGGCGGAGCCACTATCGGCGTCATCGGCTCCAACCGCACGACCAATGAGGAAAACTATCTCCTGCAAAAATTCGCGCGCACTGTGCTCGCCACCAACAACATCGACCACGAGCGCACCACCGACTACGCAGCTTTCGCCTGCGCTCTCGCCGGTCATCCCGGCAAAACCGCCGGCCTGCGCGAAATCCCCTCCGCGCCTGCCATCCTGCTCGTCGGCGGCAATCCGACTGACGAGCACCCGTTCCTGGCCTGGCAGTTGCGCACCAACGTCCGACTCAATAAGGCTCGCCTTTATATTGCGAATTCCCGGCCCATCAAGCTCGAACGGCAGGCCAAGCTCACGCAGGAGCTCCCGCCCGGCGGCTACTGGCGCCTCGCCGCTTTCCTGGATGCTGGCCAATCGGATTTCAGCAAGGCCATCCTAGCCGAGGAGTCGCTCATCGTTATCTTCGGCGAAGAATTTCGCGGTCCTGCCGTCGAGAGTCTCATCGCCTGGGGCCTCAAGCGCGCCAACGTCCGCTTCGCCTACCTCGGTGACCACGCCAATTCCCACGGCGCCGCCGATATGGGTTTGTTTCCTGACCTGCTTCCTGGTTACGTTCCGGTCACCGCACCGGGCCCGTTCGCCGAATACCCCAACCTGCCCGCCGCTCCGGGCAAAACTCTCCCACAAATGCTCGACGTCGCCAATGGCGGGCTCGGCGCGCTGCTCGTCGTGGGCGCCAATCCGGTGACGCGGCGCGAGGTCGATCTTGCGGCCCTCCAAAACACCTTCCTCATTGTGCAGGATCTTTTCCTCACGGAGACCGCAGCCCTTGCCCACGTCGTCTTCCCCGCCGCCAGCCTCTACGAGAAATCCGGCACGGTAACGAACACCTTCGGCGACCTGCAAATGGTCCGCAAAGCCTCCGATCGCGCCGGCGCCAAGCCGGATTTCGAAATCCTCGTTCGCCTTGCCGGAGCCATGGGCGAGGAGGTGAAGAAGCTTGTTCCCTTCGGCAGAGGAGCAATGACCGCTGACCTCGGCCAGTCGCGCGGCGCGCAGGCAGGCGAGGCCGACCGCCATGCGGTCTGGCTTGAAGCCAACGGCCTCGAGCCCAGGCTCAGTCCCTTCGACCCCTTCGCTGTTCTCGACGAGATCGAGCGCTTGGTACCCGGCTACAAACTTGATCGCATGAATCTCATGACCGGCAATGACGTGCGCACCGAAGTCGCACCGACCCAGCCCGCCACCGCTTCCGCCATCGGCGGTGAAGACCTCATCGTCCCCGCCCACGATACCCTGTTTACCTCGTCCACCCTGGGCCGCTATTGTTCCGGCCTCAACGAAATCGAAGCCCATCAAACCCGCGAGCACGCCGAGGCAGCGGCCGATTGAGTAAGTCCGCTATCCGAACGGCATTTGGAAGGGCTCGCCCCGGGGACCTGATACTCTCTAGGACGCAGCTATCGCAGCAAACAAGAACTTCAGGCTTGGCTGCTGAACTCCGCATCGTCAGCGCTGCTGAATCGCTGACCCGCTGACTTGCTAACTCGTTCACCCGCTGCTTGAAAGAGGCTGAAGGCAAGTGACGTTACTCGATTTTTTCCTGTGGAGTCTTCTCAAAGTCGTTCTCGTCACGGTGGTGCTCCTCATGGCCGTCGCCTACACTGTGCTCCTCGAACGCAAGCTTGTCGGACGCATTCAGAACCGCTGGGGACCGCACCGCGTCGGCCCCTTCGGCGCCCTGCAGCCGCTCGTCGACGGCGCCAAGCTCTTTTTCAAGGAGGACCTCTTTCCCAGTGCCGTCTACCGCCCCATTTACCTCCTCGCCCCCATCATCTCCTTCGGCTGCGCCATCATCTGTATCGCCGTGGTGCCCTTCGGCGAGCCCGGCATCGGCCCTAAGGGCTTTGACATCTTTGAAATCTCCAACATCAACATCGGCTTGCTCGTCGTCCTCGGCGTTACCTCCATCGGCGTCTACGGCATCGCCCTCGCCGGCTGGTCCTCCAACAACAAATACTCGCTCCTCGGCTCGATGCGCTCTTCGGCGCAATTGATCAGCTATGAATTGGCGCTCGGTCTCTCACTGGTCGGCGTCGTGCTCCGCGCCGGCTCCTTCAATTTGCGCGCCATCGTCGAGCAGCAGGCTCAGAAAGGCATTGCCACCTGGAATATCTTCGGCGGATTCCAGTTCGTCGCCTTCTTCATCTACATCACCGCTGCCTTCGCTGAAACCAACCGCTCTCCCTTCGATCTGCCCGAAGCCGAGAGCGAGCTCGCCGCCGGCTATCACACCGAGTACAGCTCCATGAAATTCGCCATGTTCTTCATGGCCGAGTACGCCAATATGATTACCGTCGGCTGCGTGGCCACGCTGCTCTTCTTCGGCGGTTGGACCAGCCCCTTCGGCAACCTCATCGAGCCGCCCCAGAACATCTTCGTCCACGCCCTCGTTCCCATCTTCTGGTTCGTCCTCAAAGTTGTCTGCTTCCTCTGTCTCTACGTGTGGGTGCGGGGAACCTTGCCCCGCTTCCGGTATGACCAGCTTATGAACTTTGGATGGCGCTACCTCATGCCCATCGCCATCCTCAACATCATCGGAACCAGCCTCTGGCTCGCCTATCGCTGAAAGCTTGAGGATTTCCGATCGGACTGTTCCCTCGATTCCTGAACGCCAAATATTCGAAGGCGCTCATTTACAATCGAAATGGATTTTCCGGGGCCTGAACCGCAAGCTCCGTCGTCCTTCCCCCTAACCGGCCGGTATTCCGGCTCCAGCTCTTAAGCGGCGGAACGATGCATCTGATCCTGTTTTTCGTCTTTGCCGGATTCTGCCTCGCTGGAGCCATCAA
>JASHOC010000316.1 GCA_030041305.1 Acidobacteriaceae bacterium | reverse complement strand
TTGAGAACTGCGCGCGTGTCGTGCCACGGACGGCCGCGGTTGTCGGCCCGACGGACTGGCCGCAACACCGGTTCCACCACCGCCCATTGTTCATCGTTCAGTTCCCAGCGTCCGGTCATCGGCGCTTGCAGACATTCCAGAGCATCTCCAGAATGACATCGCTGGGCTGCCTTGGGTATTTATGAGACTGGTTCTAGACTCGCCCGGCATCGCCTGAAGATGACGGAGAGGATGAGTTACTTTCGGGATCGGTTGTAAGTTGGAGTGATCGCCGAAAACCGGGATTTCGGGCAATGTGTGGTTTGGAGAAGGGATGAAAAACGGCGGTTTCCGAAAGGCATGAGCACTGTTGAGCGGCAACTTGGCACGGCAATCCTGGTCTTGACGGTAGCGGCCGCGGTGGCCGGACAGGGTGCTTCCATAGCTCCTGGTGGGCTCCAGGATCCAATGCAGTTTTCCCCGCCGTCGGCTCCTGTGGCAGAAGCGCTCGCAGCCGGTGAAATGCAGGTTGCGCCCACGATTGAGCCGCTGCTCGAGTTCAAGGATTCCGATGTGAAGTTTAGCCTGACCGACCTGATGGACATCCTGAGAGACAACGAGCACGAGGGATGGGTGCTGATAGCCTATCCGGATCCCAAGACCCATCGGCCCCTCATTGGCGCCGGGTTCAGTCTCGACCTGCCGGAACGAGAGCACCTGCAGCGCGACCCGCTCAATCCTCATCCCTTTCTGGAGCCGTCTTCGGCCGAGCTGTGGCGGGCCGCGGGACTGGATCCGGAGCGATTACAGAGTATTTTGGATGAATTTCGGCAGCGCCTCCGGGCGGCGGGAAGCTCCCGAAGATATCGCATGAGGATGAGGACGCTGGCGCCGCAGATCACCGAAGAGGAGGGCGCCCGGCTGCTGCGAATCGCGGTGATTCAGGCCGTTTACAACGCCGAGGCGTATTGTCGCGATTTTGACACGCTGACAGCCTCGCAGCAGATGGCGCTGAGCCAACTGGTGTACCAGATGGGCGTGAACCTGGATGAATTCAGCGAGTTTCTCAAGCTGATCAATGCCGCGGAGGGCGCAGTCATGCCCACCGGTTCAGGCGTCGAAAAAAGCATCGGGGCAAGAATAGATTCAGGCATGGGAGTGAGCGCAGGGCCATCCGCCGGTTTGGGCGGCAATGCCGCCGGGCGCGATTCTTCCCTGGGCAATTCTGCCGTTCTGGCCGCTGCTGGCGGCACCGATCCAGAATACTGGAAGGACGTCCAGCGATCTTTGATTCAGAGCCAGTGGGCCCGGCTCTATCGCGCGCGCGCTGTGTCCGTGATTGCCATGCTCGATCCGCAGTATACGGACGATCCGGCTACCGCGGAGCGGCGCGTGGCCGTGACGATACGGCCTGCGATTGCGCACCGGCGCGGGCGGCTAGTCGCGGGGCGCCGCCCATTGGCGGTCAGCAGCCGACGCCGGAGAGCGGCGGTCGGCGAGAAGGCGCACCGTGCGCGGAGCAAACGGAGGGTCTGAAGCTGCTGCATGAACCGTGAAGTGATGACGAGAGCCTTTACTTCGACCACGACAGAGATCGGTTGATCACTCGTCAGAAGAGTTCCGGAATGTTAGTGAAGGCGATGCGTGTGGGTGCGGCTGCACGGGCGAGTAGCATGCTGGCCGGAAAAACGGTGGCCGTGCCGTACTTCTGATTCAGGGCATCCCTGGTGCTGGTTAGCCGGGTCCGCCTCCTCTCGGTTTCGAGACTCGAGAACAAACTGAGCGTGTGCAGGTGATCAGGTACGAGGTTTCCCAGGCAGATACCGACATAGAAAGGTTTGCGGTGTTTCACGTCCTGCGGGCGCGCCGCCCAGAGTTTCTGCAGGTACTCGATCAAGGTCTGGTTGTCCTGGCACTCGATCACGGACAATCCCTCCGACCAGACCGACTGATGAATCTCGGACGAGTGCTGGGATTCTGCTCGGGGCGTCACGTACTTGATCGTTAAAGAGACGTGCGTCGTCCATAGGCGCGCTGTGCGCAGCCGCATCGCTGCCTTATGCAGCAGCTTGTGGGCAACGGCATAGCACCCATCCTCCGTGCGGAGTTCGGGGGGAAGGACATGACTCTGACTGACGGACTTCTGGTGTTCCAGTTCCGCCTCCTGAAGGTCCTCCCCACGCAGTCAGTACCAGAGCTTCTCGCCGTTTATGCCGCCCCAGACGCGGTTCAGCTGCTCGCGGTCGAGCGCCAGCAACTCCGGCATCGTGCGGATTCCTTGCTCATGGAGCCGCTTTTCCATCTGTACGCCCGCGCCGGGCAAATCGCGCAACGTGAGCGCGCTGAGGGCGGATGGCAACAGGTCGGGAGTCAGGGCTACCAGTTCGTCCGGCTTCTGCATGTCCGAAGCTATTTTTGCAAGGTAGCGATTGGGGGCAAGGCCGATCGAGCAGCGCAGCGTGGAGCCCACATTCTCCCGAATCGAAGCCTTGATGCGTTTCGCCAGATCGAGTGCGGCTGATAACGGCTGTTCGCGGCCTATGAGGCTGGACGCCATCTCGTCGATCGACAACACCGCTGAGACCGGCACGCACCGCTCGACAGCTTCGACGATGCGGTTGTGGTAATCGACATAGACTTCGTGTCTGGCTCCCACCAGCACGATCCCAGGACACAATTGCTTTGCATCGCCAACCCGGGTTCCGGTTCGAACACCGAAAACTTTGGCTTCGTAGCTGGCGGCGATGGCGCAGCAGGTGTCGGCCATAACGGGAACAACGGCGATGGGGCGCCCGCGCAGCTCCGGGCGCAACTCCTGCTCGACCGAAGCAAAATAGGAGTTCAGATCGACAAGCAGCCGACGCAGTCGCGGTTCGGTTTCGGATGCCATAGCGATGAATTTAAATGGGCCGTACGCTCGAGGCCTGTGTGTTACTGTTAAAGAGCGCTGCCCATCGTCACAGCTTGACCCGGCTATTGTTCTGCCTCCCTTGGCTCGCCCCGGCGAGGCCCCCAGACGCCTTGGAGGAACAGCCAGCGGTCGCGATACGAATCCGGCGCGGTCTCAGAGTGTGCCTCGAGATTCATGATTTCCCTGTTGTCTGCGGCATCATATTCGGGCTAAGTCCACATCGCCGCGAAAAGCTGACTCCATCATTTCCTTGTGCTTTCCGGGATTTAGCCGAACTTCCGCAGTTTGCGCGATAAGTCTTGTATTTTCAATGCGGGCAGTGCGGAGTTTCCACTACATCAGTGCGAATTCCGGCACGGCGGGCAGACGCAGGCCGAGGCGTTGGAGAAGGATCAACTGGTGCGGATTGGGTTGGCTGATGCAGCGCTTGGGCAAAGTGACCCCGTTGCGGGTGGGTAGAAGCA
>JASHOC010000033.1 GCA_030041305.1 Acidobacteriaceae bacterium | reverse complement strand
GCGCTGCTGGCGCTCACGCTGGTTGCGACGGGGTTGTATGGGATTCTGGGCCGAACGGTGACGGAGCGGCGGCGGGAGATCGGCATCAGGATGGCGCTGGGCGCAGAACGGCGGCAGATTGTGGCGGCGCTGGCGAAATCGGCGGCGTTGCGCGTAGGCGTGGGCGTGGTGGCCGGAGCGATGGTGGCCGCGGCTGGAGGCAGATTGGTGCGATCACTGCTTTACGGCGTGACCCCGGGCAATCCCTGGGTGGCTCTCGCCACTCTGGCGCTGCTGGTCGCAGTGCTCGGGCTTGCATTCGTGTTTCCGGCCGGTCGGGCGGCGTCTGTCAATCCCATGGAGGCGATTCGCGAAGAGTAGTGAAGCTAGAGCAGTTTTAATTTAAGTGTTGACATAACCGCAGGAGAGGAAGTAGTTCGAGCACTCTTGTGACGAGATGGAGTTGAGCAGACTTCCGATTTCCTGCCAGAGGCTGTCGACACTGCGTGTGGCGGCTTTGCGAAGCAGGGCCTTGAGTTTGGAGAAGAGCTTTTCGATGGGATTCAGATCGGGGGAATAGGGCGGCAGGTAGAGGACAGTGGCCCCGGTGGAGAGGATGGCCTGTTCAACTCCGTCTACTTTATGGCTACCAAGGTTGTCGAGGATGACGATGTCTCCCGGTGTGAGTGTGGGACACAAGACTGAGCGCACGTACTCCACAAAAACGTCTCCGTCCATCGGTCCTTCGATGACCATCGGCGCGGAGATCTTCTGATGCCGTAGGGCGCCCACGAAGGTAGTTGTCTGCCAGTGACCATAGGGTGCCGAAGCGATACATCGGCTGCCCCTCGGAGATCGCCCGAAGGCGCGGGTCATGTTAGTGGAAGTCCATGTTTCATCGATGAATACGAGTTTTTCTACGTCCATCGTGGGCAGTGCTTCCAGCCATGCCTTGCGTGCCAGCTGCACGTCCGGCCGATCTTGCTCGCTGGCGTGCAGGGTTTTTTTTGAAGGTTAGATTCCATTTGTTCAGTTGATGCCACAGTGCCCCGGCCTTGATCGGAGCCCCTCGTTGGGCCAGGCGGTCACAAATTTCAGCCAGGGCCAGACCGGGCTCGGCCTTGATCCAAGAGCGCACTTCCGACTCCAGGTCGGCGATACGAGAGCGGCGATGGCCGCCGATCTGAAAGCTGCTGCGCTCGCCCGTCTCCCGGACCCGATCGCGCACCTGGTACACCCAGCCCCGGCTGATCTCCAGCCGCCGAGCTATGTGTGTCGGCTTTTCTCCGCGATCCAACGCCCAAAGCACACGATCCCGCAAATCTTGTGAATAGGACTGCATCTCCGCCGCTCCCCTGTCGGCGGAAACATTATCTCACAAAACTGTTCACACTTAAATCAGAAACGCTCTAGCGTCTGCCTTGTGTCGTTGTATGAGAAGGATTCGGGATAATGTTCGGCATCTCCGGGTATAGCGTTGGTGCATTTTGCCTTTCCGGGCGGGACCGTTCCGCGATTTCTGCCCTTGGGCACGAATCGCTCGCCGTAGGTATGCAACCAAAGCAGTCTTGCGCCAACGGCGCGCACTTGCTCAAAAAGCGCCGATTTCTTAGTAATGGGCACGCGCACTTGCCGCGTCTCTAGTTCTTTCGAAAAACGTAAAGTGAAGGAGGGTTGAGCCAAGATTCCATAGACGTAGGCCAAAAAATCCTCCGGCCGAATCGCGCGGCGAAAGTGCTGGCCAAGCAATTCGGGCAGGCCCAGCAGCACGTTTGCCTCTGATGCACTTGCATCGCGATAAAGGGGAATGGCGTCTTTTGCTCCGCGCCCCGAGAAATGGTGGAGATCGGGAAGTGCCGCACTCACTGTAAGAGCGGGTCCAGTGCCAAGCGTGTCGGTTAGCACGCTCGTCAAATAAATCTGCCGTTCACTGTGGGCGTGCCAAAGTTCGGGACGAGAACGAGACATCAAGCGTCCATCAGCGATCACATATTGGCGGTCAAACGAGCGAAAGGCATATCGTACCGTTGGGGGCATTGAAGCATTCTGTGGCAGTTGCGCTATGGGTGTGGAATCACTATCTTTGGTCAATCTGACACGATAGGTTCCGTTGACTGTCCGATCTCCAGTTTCTCGAAACGCCAAGGCTCGATTCTCAGCGCGGAGCAGCGCCCGCCACCGTCGCCGCAGAATCTCTTCGTCCGGCGCAATAGGCCAGGTTCTCTTTAGTTGTACGCCGGAATGCTGCCAAGGCATCAAATCGGTTATCAGAGGCCACGTAAAGTAATCCCCCTTTCCAGCGGGCCGGAAGTGGGCCTGCCAACCGTCAGGACAGTCGCGCCATTTGACCTTGCCGAAACCGTCGATTTCTTTAAGCGTGGCGAGCTTGGTTTCTCGGGTTCCATCAAGTCGTGCGAAATGGATCTTCGCGGGCTTGTTCTTTTTAGTTTTGTTTGATCGAATTGCGACCGCAATGGCGACGGGAGTCTGAATTGCGAATACATTTTCACTTTGACGGGCACCGCGGCCCTCACCGCCGAGGTCAAGAATCCAGACCTCATCGCACAAGCGGCGGATGTGTTCTCGCATTCCACAAAAGGCATCGCCGTCGAGATAACTTGACGCGCTGATAAAGCTGACGATTCCGGGACCCATTGATGTTTCGCTCTCAAAAACCTTCCAAAGCGCCCAGCGCCAGAAGTAGACATAGAGGTTATAGAGATTCTTGAGATGCACGCCATGTCCGGCGGCGCTGGCGGGATCGAGAAAAGCGCGCAGGATAGCGTCTTCGCCGCTCTCCGTATCGCCCCAACGCACCCATCCTCCGGCGCTGGCCTTCTTCTTCATTGTGGCGGCCTCATGGCGGTCATAGGGCGGGTTGCCAAGGCAGACAATTACCGGCACCCCGCTTTTTACCTTGAGAGCTTTGGCGTGTTGATCGGAAATTGGACGTAGGAACAGAGGGAGCTGCGGCGGTTTGGCATGAGGGCTTTCCAGCGTATCGGTCAGGTACACATGGGAACCGTCCTTCGGCAATTGCGCTCCACGGTCACGCAGCGCCCTGCTGAGGCGAAGTTCGGCGACAGCGTAAGGGCCTACCATTACTTCAAAGCCGTACAGGTTTCTTGCAAGCGATGTCGCTTGGCCTGGAACCGCGCCGGGACCGTGCTGCGATTCAATCTGCCCAAGCGCGCGCTCGACCACGCCAAGCAAATAAGTCCCGGTGCCGACTGCGGGATCAAGCGTGACCACGTTGGGATCAGCAAACCCCAACGAGTATCCCAGGCGGTTAGAAAGAAGGTCATCAATCAAACGAACCTGACACCGAACAACCTCGACAGGGGTATAGTAGGCCCCTGCATCCTTGCGGAGTTCGGGATCATAGGCGGCAAGAAAATCCTCGTAGAAATAGAGCCACGGGTCTTCCGCCCCTGCCAGGGTTGCGGACGGGACAACGCCAATGACGCGCAACAGCAGGTCAAGCGAGGCGGTCAACTCGCTCCGCGCGCCGGGATCGGTGAGCACTTGCAGGGCACGAGACAGCAGGTTGTGTTGCGCTTCGAGAGTTTTTTCTGCGCTTTCAAGGGTTAATGGGTCGGCCCCATCGCTCCGCGCCAACAGAAGGGCGAACGTTACCGTCTGCGCGTATGAGTCGGCAAATCGCTCGTCTGAAGCGTCTGGAAAGAGAAGCTGACGCCAATCCTTAGCTAGTTGCACCAGCGGTGATTGCTTGTCTTTGAGGGCGTCCAGAACATCATCACGCAGCATCCGACAGAGCGGAGCAAGCAAGGCTGCCAGTTTCTTCAGATCAATCTTTCCCTTACGTTCCGTGGGAATGAAAGGTTGCCACTCCAAAAACTCACGGAGAAGGATTTCAATTGCAAACGCGTCTTCGCGAGTGACAGCTTTTTTCCCTTGGGTCGCAACGTCTCCCGAAAGGCGGACCACTTCGCCAACCCGTTGGCCTTCCCGGTAAAGCGCCCAATCGTTGCCATCTGTGTAAAGGATGTTTGGTATTGCCGAGAACCGTTTGAACTGTTCGCGATTGTGGCCTTTGAAGCGTGCGGGAGTCACGCCCACGCCGGGGGCTTTGATTTCCACGTAACCGGTTAGGAGTTTATTCCGGTGGAGAGCATAATCCGGGCGTCCCAATCTGCCCGGTAGTAGCGTTTCTCCTGTACATACAATGTTCCACTTCAAGCAGGACGCCACTCCGCCAAGGAAATTCTCAAATGGCGCGCGAAGCTGGTCTTCCGGTTCCCCAACGATGAACTGCGTCATCTTGCTGGTGACGTTGGTGGCGAAATGCTGTAAAGACTCAAAGAACAGGGGCGAATTGTTCATCGATGGTGACTGGCTCCGGTATCGTAAGAATGCTGCGCATCTGGTGCGAAATTCGCGGTATGGTTAAGTACAGCAACATCCTACTATGTGCGAGAGCGCCGGGGTTTGCGCTCAATGTTGAGGGGATATGGGCCGTCACTACACTACACGCGATTTCTTCCGACAGATGCCAAACCGCCTACTGGCCCGCTACTTTGAGGCGCATAGTGTGCTCAGGGAACTGGACTTTGCGGGCATGAGGGAAACCCAGCCGGAGGAACTGTTTGCCGCATGGCTGGAACTGCCGGAGGGCCAGCGCAACGCAATGGATGCCGAGATGCGCGAGATTCACGCGCTGAGTTGCGAAAAGGGCTGGTGCGCGATCCGGGATGAGGCTCAGTGGCACTTGAGAAATGCGCCGGAGCTTTTCACGCAGTTTGTAGAGAAGCTGGCGGCGTTGGACAGTCATTCTGAGCGCGCGATGGTGACGTTTCTGGATCACCCCGAGTTTTGGAAGGGCGCAACGATGTTCTACCACGCGGACAGTTTACCCTATTGGCGCAAACGAAAGGGGTTTCCTCACCAGCCCGCATCCGTACATGAGGAAGGGCGGCAAGCATTGGCAGCGGGCATCAGCGCCTATTTTCACCGCATAGAGGGAAGGGGCAAAAACTGTGTGGTAGACGCATTCCGCCGGGGCGATCTGGACTACTTCTTTGCCTACCCTGAAGACTACTCGCAGCAAAGCATTGAATGGATCGATGGGAAGTTTGACCGCAGACCGCATAAACCGGCCTTTGAGGTGATCTATGTGTACTCGCAAAAGGAGGGGACGCTGGACCTGAATTTTCGCGGAATTCGCAACGCCGTCGAACCGCTGCAAGCGATGTTTGCCACGGAAATTCTGAAGTTGTCCGAGCTGCCGGCCGATCCGAAGGATGAGCGCGTTTACGATCTGAATTCGCTACGGGAGCGGAGTTTCCAATTTGTCTATGATCCGGCCAGCGGCATTCGGAGTGTCGCAGTGAAGAAACTCCGGCTTTCATCAAGGGCTGTAAAGGGGGACCGCATCACGCTGGAAGCGGACGCCGCAGCGAGACGCGAAGCCATCTATGACCTGCTGGATGAAGTGGGCAAATCGGCGCGGCTGGACACCTATAACGTGACCCAGGTGGAACTGGCGGCAGCGGTCGTGGTGGATGCTAACAAGCCACCTAAATCCGTGACTGTGCGCGTCACGCATCCGAATTCCTGCTCGCTGAAGTATGACGATGTGGACTTAAAGCTCCGCAAAATGCTGGTGGACTCCGGCATTGAGCCGAGAGAGCCAACGGAAAGCATGGAATTCACCGAGGGGGAGGCTGATGAGGCATGACGCCACTGGAGGCGCTGCTGGAGTTACTGGCGCGCGTGGGAGCCAATCGGGGCGCGGCGGCGCTGGTGAGTGAAGAGGAATTGAGCCGCTGGCCCGCACAGGCTGTGCGGGAACTGAAATTGCAAAGGCTGCTTGTAAAGGCGAGTCCGGCTCACAGCGTGATATGCCCAGGTTGCGAGCGGGAATGCACGATGCCGGTGTACACGCCACCAGCCGGAAACGGGCCAGCAGTGTCCTTTGTCGTCTGCGATAAGCGGGATGACATTAACCGGGTGGCGGTCTCTGCTGAGCGGTTGCGGCAGTGGCGATGCGGCGCGGAAGCTTTGGGCGCGTTTGTTGCGCGGAGCCTGGGATTGCGGCCTGAGAGCGAGCGAAAGACAGATGCGGGGCTGTTGGAGTTGGGCCTTGTGACGGGCAAACGGCGCAGCCAAATGGTATGCCTGCGAGTGGGTGAGCGGTTGGAACTGGTGGCCGGTGAAAACTCCGGTCCGCTGGCAGAGCGTGTGCGTTACGGGGCAGATGGCTATTTCGTGGATCGCGAAGCAATTCTGCAACTGGTGGACATGGCGACTACCGGGGACAGGCGCTATACCCCCAGCAATGCCCGGCGCGAGGCGCGGAGACTGAAGACACAAGCCTTGCATGAAAGCTGGCAGAAAGAGTACCGGGCGCTGAGAAAGCGCCGCCCCGGAATGTCCGACGTGTGGTATTCGCGGCAAATAAAAAACATGGACATTGCCCAGGAGCATAGCGCCGAGACGATCCGCAAACACATGAAGCGGTGAAAGAATAGTTGGGCGGAATTTTTTCGCCCAGCCTGCCACGCGAAATCCCCTTGTATAGAGCGGCCTTTCGCAGAGGCAACGTCGGAGCGCTGCCGTTGCGCTTCAGCCCGGAACACTCCAAAAACGCCAAAATACTCGATTGCATCCAGTGCGCATCGGGGTTTTATCGCCCAATGCGCACAGCTACGGTTTTTCCTGAGCGTTATTGAAACGCTCAGGGAGAATCGAAAATGACTCATCACATCCTGCGCCTTCCCAACGTCAAGGCGGCAACTGGCTTATCACGCAGCACCCTGTATTTGCGCATTGCGCATGGAGTCTTTACGCATCCGGTTAGCCTGGGCGGGCGCGCCGTGGGATGGCCCGCACATGAAGTGGCGGCGCTGAATGCCGCCCGGATCGCCGGAAAACCGGATGCGGAGATTCGCGAATTAGTGAGAAAACTGGAAGCGGCCCGCAAAGCAGCGGCATAGAGGCGGGACGGCCAACCCCATGCGCAAGCGCCGCCCCAATTACCGGCTTGTCAAAATCCATCGCAGCTATAAGGTGGAAGAAGTCGCCCGCTTGTTCGGCATCCACAAGAACACCGTGCGTGCCTGGGTAAAGGCGGGATTGCCCACCTGTGACAGCAAGCGTCCCACGCTGATTCTTGGCCGCGATCTTGCCGTCTATCTTCAGGCGCGCCGGACAAAAAACAAGCACCCCTGCCAGCCGGGTGAAATTTACTGCGTGCGTTGCCGTGCGCCGAAGCGCCCTGCGGGGGACATGGCAGATTACCAGCCGATTACGGCAACCCTGGGAAACCTGATGGGCTTTTGTCCAGACTGCGAAGGGGTGATTTACCGGCGCGCGAGCTTGGCGAAGCTACCCCAGATTCGGGGGAAACTGGAGGTCAGGATTGTGGAGGCATAGCGACGTGTAAGTGAGAGTAATTTCCCTATCGTAAACAGTGACTTCAGCCAAGGGTGAGAAACCATGACAAAGCACAGCCCGGAAAATGAGCGGATCAAGCGCCAATACTTCGATTATCTGAAAGAAGCCAAGCGCCACAGTGAGGCGACGGTTGACGCCGCTGCAAAGGCGCTGAGCCGGTTTGAAGAGTACAACCGATACCGGGAATTCAAGACGTTCCACTTTGAGCAGGCGATTGCGTTCAAGCGGTATCTGGCGGAACAAACCGGCAAGAGGTCCGGGGAGAAACTGAGCCAGGCAACCTTGCACGTGACGCTGAAGCAATTGAGGGCATTCTTTTTCTGGCTGGCCGGACAACCAGGGTACAAAGCGCGCCTTCAGTATTCCGATGCCGACTACTTTAACCTGTCGGAGAAAGACACGCGCATCGCCACGGCCCAGCGGGAGCGGAAAGCGCCGACGCTGGAGCAGGTAAGGCATGTGATTGAGACGATTCCGAGCGGGAACGAGATTGAACGCCGGAATCGCGCTCTGGTGGCCTTTACGGTTTTGACCGGCGCGCGGGATTCGGCCATCGCCTCCATGAAGCTGAAGCATGTTGACCTCAAGGAAGGCTGCGTTGAGCAGGATGCACGCGATGTGAAAACGAAATTCAGCAAAACCTTTGCGACGTACTTTTTCCCCGTGGGTGATGACATTAAGGAAATCGTGGTGGAATGGGTGCGATTTCTGCGGGATGAGAAGCTGTGGGGTAATGACGATCCGCTTTTTCCGGTAACGCAGATCGTGGTAGGCCTGACGCATCAGTTTGAAACATCAGGATTGGAAAGAGCGCACTGGAGCAATGCCGAGCCGATCCGCAAGGTCTTCCGTGAGTCATTCGCGCGGGCTGGCCTGCCCTATTTCAATCCGCATAGCATTCGGAAGACACTGGCGCGGCTTGGCGAAGAGGTCTGCAACTCCCCGGAAGAGTTCAAGGCGTGGAGTCAGAACCTGGGGCATGAACAGGTGCTCACTACCTTTATGAGCTATGGCAAGGTGGCCGATGACCGGCAGGGGCAGATTATCCGGGGTTTAGGAGGTGAAAGACAGTCAAAGCAACCCGGCGCGGATGATATTGCTAAAGCTGTGGTCAGAGAACTAAGGAGTGCGGGCGCTGGCCTTCCGGCAGCGCTCTAATGCGGAGTTATTATGCCGCCGTACCGCGAAAGGGCAAACTACCCTGCCATTTGTCCAAAGTTACCCACGATCACCTTGGACTCGCTCACAAGGCTTTCCACGTAATCGGCCCACCATTGGAGCATCTTTTTGCGTTGCTCCGCGAATTCGGCCAGGATGTAGACCGCGCGGATTCCTTCGCGCTCGTGGCTCAATGCCTTTTCGATCACATCCTTGTTGAAGCCGTGCTCTGTGAGCAGTGTTGCGCCCGTTCTCCGCAGATCGTGAATCGTGAGCGGGTCCATGTCGAACGTCAGCCCCTCCAGAGCTTTGTTGAGCGCATTCTTCGCAAATGGACGCTTGCTGCTTCCGCGTCCCGGCAATACCAACTCGGATTCGCCAGCGAGCGCCTTTAGCTCTCGAAACATTTCAGCCACTTGGGTTGACAAGTAAACAAGGTGAGCCTTGCCGCCCTTGGCATTCTCGGCTGGAATCAGCCACTCGCCTTTATCCACGTCTACATCCTTCCACCGCGCCAGCAACAATTCCGACTTGCGGGAGAGCGTGAGCAGAATGATGTGCAAGGCCAGCTTGAATTGCCGCCGCATGTTTGACTGGTAGATGGTGCGGAGGTATACCCGGATTTCCTTCGGTGTGAGCACGCGGGACCGTTTGCGCGCTTTGCCAATGAACCGCGAAGCGACCATTGCGGCGGGGTTGGCTGTCACCATCTGCTTTTCGACTGCATAATCGAAAACCTGCTTTATCACCATCCTGATTCGCATGGCCGCTGCGATGCGCCCGTTATCCCGCTTGCGGTACACCAGCCCTTGCACGTCCAGAGCATTCAAGTCCTTCAAAGGTTTGTCGCCCAACGTCGGGTAGATTTCAGCATCGAGGTAGCGCCGGAAGTCCAATGCACTTTTCAGCTTCCCCTCGATTTGATCTTTGTAATACTGATCGCCAAACTCACGCATGGTGGGATTTATGTTCATTCCCGCTCGCGCCAGCTTCTTTTCAAGTGCGGGGGATTCGCCCTTTGCGACTTTTGCCGCTTCCTCATCGCGCCTGGTGCGCGCCGCTTTGAGCGATAGATCGGGATACCGGCCCAGCACCAGCTTTTCCCGCTTGCCATTCAACCGATAGCGGTAGACCCATGACCGCACCCCGCCCGGCGTAATGTCGAGAAGCAACCCGTTTCCATCTGCCTTGCTGTACCGCGTTTCTGCTTTGGGTTTCAGCCCTTTGATCTGAGCATCCTTGAGCGCCATCTTGCCTCCCCTCTGGGACTCCAGAGCCATTTCCGGCCATTTCTCCGTTATGGAGTCCCACTGGAGTCCCAAAGCGTTTACGCTGTCCTGGGACTCTGAGAGACATTATAGGACTATGTTTGCTGTAAGTAAATGGATTACTTGGCAATTTCTATATTTCCTTGTACCGCATTGGACCTTACTCTATTTTCCGATGCAGAACCTCGAAAAAATCAGATTCAGTATGTCGTCGGGCGTGGTTTGGCCAGTCAGCGAATCGAGCGCCCACAGCGCCCGGTAGAGATCGAGGAGAATCATTTCATGCGGAATCGACGCCGCATTGGCGCGCGCCGCGTCCGCCAGCGCCGCGTGCGCGGCCGAGACCGCCTGATGGTGGCGCATACTGGTTAACATACCTGGCTCGGCAGCCGCTCCCCCAGTGGCCAGCGCCACAATGCGCTCGCGCAGCGCGGCGATGCCTTCTCCGGTGAGCGCCGAGGTGGAAAGTGCGGCAATCCCCCCATTCCCGGGTGAGGCCGCCGCCTCGCTTGCGTCCGACGGGCGCGCATCGGGCAAATCACATTTATTTACCGCAATCAGCGCCGGCCGGCCCTCCACTGCGGCAAGCAGACGCCGCTCCTCCTCGTTCAGCGTCTGCGTCGCGTCGAGCACTACCAGCACCAGCGCAGCGTCTGCCAGCGCCTCGCGGCTGCGTGCGATTCCCATTTGTTCCGCCTCTTCGCGGCTCTCGCGCAGTCCCGCCGTATCCACTAGCTCCAGCGGAATGCCATCGAGTGAGATGCGCTCGGTCACTAAGTCCCGCGTTGTGCCGGGGGTCGCGGTCACAATCGCCCGTTCGCGCTCGACAAGGCGATTGAAAAGCGAGCTCTTGCCCACGTTCGGCCGGCCCACGATGGCCAGTGTCAGCCCATCGTGAACAATGCGCCCCCGCGCAAACGAGGCCTCCAGCGCGGCTAAAGGCGGCGTCAGCTCGCCGATGCGCCGGGCGATCTCTGCTTGCGGAGCCACATCCAGATCGTCCTCGGCGAAATCGATGCCCGCTTCAAGCAGCGCGATCAGCTCGACGAGCGACTGCTTCACCGGCGCAACGCGGTGACTGAGCGCGCCGCCCATCTGGCTGGCCGCCTGGCGAGCTTGGGTCAGCGTTTGCGCTTCGATCAGGTCGCGCACCGCTTCGGCTTGTGTCAGGTCGAGCCGCCCGGCAAGAAAGGCGCGATAGGTAAACTCCCCGGGCTGGGCCAGTCGCGCGCCCAATTCCAGCGCCCGGCGCAGCAGCAGATCCAGCACCACCGGCGAACCGTGCGCGGCAATCTCCACCAGGTCCTCGGCGGTGTAGGAGTTGGGCGCCGCAAACCAGGTTACTACTGCCTCGTCAATTCGGGCGGGTTCGGGATGCTCGCCCGCCGCGCACCCGCATGCGTCGAGAACCTCGGCTAGCCGCGCCCGTGCATGTTCGAGCGGCTGCCGCAGGCGCACCAGTTGCGCGGCGATCGAGGCGGCGAGCGGTCCGCTCAGGCGCACGATTCCGATGCCGCCCCGTCCCGGCGGCGTGGAGACAGCGGCAATTGTCTCTGAATCCGCCATATCCTGCATTCAGTAGTGTAGAAGCCCGCCGTTCGATCATCTGGCCCGGCGCCTGCTGGGGCATCACAGGCCCTAGACTGATCGTAGTCATGGCCAGCCTCCCGCCAGCACCGCCATCGAATTATCGCGGGCGGCTTGCGCCTTCGCCCACCGGCTATTTACACGTGGGCCACGCCCGCACTTTTTGGACCGCCTGGCAGCGTGCTCGCGAAGCGAGTGGCGCGCTGGTGATGCGCATGGAGGATCTCGATCCCGACCGCAGCCGACAGGTCTACGCCGAGGCTGCGCTTGAAGACCTGCGCTGGCTGGGCATTCGCTGGCAAGAGGGCCCGGACTGCGGAGGACCTTACGCGCCTTACGTCCAAAGCCAGCGCCGCGCCCTCTATCTCGCCGCCTGGCGCAAGTTACTCGAGAGCGGCTATCTCTTCCCCTGCCGTTGCTCCCGCAAAGACCTCGAAACCGCGCTCGCTGCGCCCCATGAGCGGGTCTCAAGGGAGGTGGAGGGCCGCATTGAGAAGGGCGAACTCGATGCTCTTGACGATGAGCCCCTCTATCCCGGGACCTGCCGCCATTTGCGCGCCGACGCGCCCCAGCTCCCCGTCGCCGCCGCGACCGGCCCCGAATCCCCAAACGGCAGCAATTGGCGGTTCCGCGTGCCCGATGGCGAGGCGATCGAATTCGTCGATCAAAATCTCGGCCCGCAGCGCTTCGTGGCAGGCGTGCACTTCGGGGATTTTGTGGTTTGGCGGCGCGACGGCGCGCCCAGTTATCAGCTCGCCTGCGTGGCTGACGATGCCGCCATGCGCATCACCGAAGTGGTCCGCGGCGCCGATCTGCTCAAGTCGACTGCGCGCCAGATTCTATTGAATCGCGCCCTCGGCTACAAGAATCCCACGTGGTTTCACTGTCGTCTGGTGCTCGACTGCAACGGCCGCCGCCTGGCCAAGCGCCACGACCCCCTCAGCCTGCGCGCCCTCCGCCAGCGCGGCCTCACGCCGATGAACATTCTCTCCGCGGAAGCGCCTGTAGAAGTGTGAAAGCTCTGCGTCAGCCCTGCTTGCTCGCCGCGCGAATCCGGTCGAGCTTTTCGAATAACTCCGCAACCTGGACGAGGATCGGCGTGCCCGGCACGGAAAGCTCGCCGTTTGCTACGCGCTCCAGGCCTGAAGTTGCGCTCCGGAATGCGACCCGCGCAAAGGGATCGATGACCCACACATCTTCGACCCCAAATTCGCGATACTCGGCGGCCTTTTTCGTTATTCGGCGCATGGTGTCTTCCGGCGAAAGGATTTCCATCACGATCAGTGGAGGGCGGGTGAGGATCGGATCGGTCTGGCCGCCAATGGGCAGCACACAGACGTCAGGCACGCGAAATTTGCGGGCCGCGACCTGGACGCGCTGCTCGGTGAGCGCGAACACGCCCCATCCGTCCATATTGTTCGTGAAGAGAGTTGCCAGAAGAGTTTGCAGAAGTGCGTGCTCGAACTCGCCCAAGTTGCGCTCCACGACCACACCCTCGTCGTACTCGCAGTCAGGTTCGTAAATCGCGGAAAGATACTCTTCCACTGAGATCAGCCGCACCGCTCGCTCGCCGAGAGGTTGGGTCGCCATGGCATCAGTATCCTCCCGCGATAGCTGAACTGCAATCCGCTAATTACCTCGATGCCACCGTCGTCGGAGGCCGCACTCGAATGGATTTCTCGCGCTTGCGGGTCTGCGCAAGGTCGTAAGCGGACTGAATCCGCATCAGCGTGTCCATCTTGATGCCGAAGACCTTTTTCCATCCGCAGGGCCATCTCCCCCGATAGGCTTGCCCGGCCATTCAGCACGCTCGAAAGCGTGGAACGCGCAACAGCGAGGGCTGCAGCCGCCATCGTCACCGTCAAGCCAGCCGGTTCAATGACCTCCGTTCGAAGGAAGTCTCCGGGATGCGGTGGATTCTTGATCGGCATGGCGTCAGTCTGCCCTCCTTTAGTGATAATCTTCCGGGTCCAAATCGCGAATGGAGTTCAGGGATAAAAAAGCCCCGGAAGGAGCTACATCCTACCGGGATCAAAGTGAAACCAGCAATTGCAGCTTTTTAGGCTTCTATTTTTCGCTTATCCGTGCCGGATAAAGTTCCCAGTATGGAGATCCGCCATCGCCTGGCGCAACTCCTCCTGCGTGTTCATCACGATGGGCCCGTACCACGCCACCGGCTCCTCGAGCGGCTTGCCGGAAACGAGCAAAAACCGGATGCCCTCGGGGCCGGCCTGAACGACGATTTCGTCACCCCGATCGAAAAGCACCAGCGAGTGGTTCTTCGCATCGTACACCGGCTCGGCGTTCGGATCGACTGCCGACTCGGTCAACACCGCCTGCGGGTCCGAGGCGTCGCGGAACCTGCCCGCTCCCGCAAACACATACGCAAAGGCGTTGCGCGACGTCTCCACCTGGATGCGCTTGCGCTGCCCGGGCGGCACGGAGATGTCGACGTAACGAGCGTCCACCGAGTATTGCCCCGCCGCCACGCCCTCCACCGGCCCGCGCTTGCCCCAGAACTCGCCACAGATGATCCGGGCGCGCGAACCATCATCCTCCGTCACCTCGGGGATCGCGCTCGACGGAATATCCTGATACCGGGGCGCGGTCATCTTCAGCGCCGCAGGCAGGTTCGCCCACAGTTGAAAGCCGTGCATCCGCCCGCGCCCGTCGCCTTTGGGCATCTCCTGATGCAGAATGCCGCTGCCGGCCGTCATCCACTGCACGTCGCCGGCCGTCATGCGCCCTTTGTTGCCCAGGCTGTCGCCGTGCGCCACCTCGCCGGCCAGCACATAAGTGATCGTCTCGATTCCCCGGTGCGGATGCCAGGGAAAACCGGCCAGGTAATCGGCCGGATTTTCATTGCGAAAGTCGTCCAGCAACAGGAATGGATCGAACTGGGCCGTCTTGCCGAAGCCGAAAGCGCGATTGAGCTTTACCCCCGCGCCTTCGATGGTGGGCATGCTTTCTGACATTTGACGTACTGCGCGAAGCGACATCTTCGACCTCCTCTACCGGCACAAACCGTACACGTAATAGATGCGCTAGGAAGATATTCGTTGCAACAACTATCTTGCCCGCGTTCAATCCTTCCCGTCCGACCCGCCGCATCCTCACCCCTCCCGCGGCAGTTTCTCCGCTGCAAAAAGCGCATCCCCCCACCCGCTTCGCGCGTCGAAGGGATAGCCGTACACAATCTTCCCCCTTTCACGTCTTCTAACCTGATAATTGGCATTGGATATATGAACAGTCAGTCCTTGTACAGGTGGCTCGAGCAGGACGGCGAAGCCTTTGGCTCGCCGGGCATGAAGCCGCGCTGGACCTCCAGCGTGAAAGACGCGGTTGGCACCGCCTACGCCGCCTCCAGCCGCATCTGGTTCACCTGCTCCCACGGCATTCTCAACGAGGTCTACCACCCCACCATCGACCGCCCCCAGGTGCGCGACATGGAATTCCTGGTCACCGACGGGGAAACCTTCGCCCACGAAGAGAAGCGCGATCTGCACACGACCTTCGAGTACATCCATCCCGAGGCGCTCGGAATCCGCTATTTCAACCGCGATCCGGAAGGCCGATATTGTCTCACCAAGGAAATCATCTGCGACCCGCATCACTCGGTAGTGCTCACCCGTGTCCGCCTCGAAGGCCATGAGGATCTGCTGCCGCGCCTCAAAGTCTATGCGCTCCTGGCCCCGCACCTCGATGGCGGCGGTTCTGGAAACTCCGCCCGCGCGCTTGACTTGGCCGGCCGCAAAATGCTGCTGGCCTGGAAGAACGAGTGGTCGCTGGCCATGGCCGCCAGTTGCGACTTCTCGCGCGTAAGCTGCGGTTTTGTCGGCGAGAGCGACGGCTGGCGCGACCTGATGCAGGACTTCAAAATGGATTGGGAGTTCGGCTCCGCGACAGAAGGCAATGTGGCCGTCATCGGCGAGCTCGCCCTGCCCACCGTGTACGAGCAAGCGGAAAGCTCGAACGGCAAAGCCGCCCTCATCACCAACGGAGCCGCCGGCGTTTCCGCCGTCGAGTTCACCCTGGCCATCGGCGTCGGCGAAGGCCATCACACCGCCGCGCAAAAGACCATGTCATCGCTGGCGGCGCCCTATCCCGAGCTGCGCCAGCGCTTCATCGACCAGTGGCGCCGGGCCGCCAATCCCGAGTGGCTCGCCGCCAAGGCCCAGGACGGCGGTAAGCTCATGCGCGCCAGCCACAACGTGGTGCTGGCCCACGAAGACAAAATCTATTCCGGAGCCTTTGTCGCCTCGGCCTCCATTCCCTGGGGCCAAATCAAAAGCGACGACGATCTCGGCGGCTATCACCTGGTGTGGACCCGCGACATGGTCCAGACCGCATCCGCCCTGTTGGCCTGTGGACGCGCTGAAACGGCGCGCCGCGCCCTCGTCTATCTCGCCTGCACGCAGCAGCCTGACGGCGGCTTCGCCCAGAATTTCTGGATCAACGGCACTCCCTACTGGAGCGGTAAACAGCTCGACGAAATTGCCTTTCCGCTCATTCTGGCCTGGCGGCTGTGGAAGGCCAATGGCCTCGGCGAGCTGCAGATTTTTCCCTTCGTCGAGCGCGCCGCCGGCTGCCTCGTTCGCCAAGCCCCCATCACCCACCAGGAGCGCTGGGAAGAAAACGCCGGCTATTCCCCCTCTACCCTTGCCGCCGTCATCTCCAGCCTCATCTGCTCCGCCGAAATTGCCCGCGCCTACGATGCCAACGAATTGGCCCAGTTCCTCGAAGAGTTTGCCGACTGGATTGAAGGCCACCTCGAAGACTGGACCGTCACCAACAACGGCGTCCTGCTTCCCGAGATCCCCCGTCACTATATGCGCATCCGCCCTCCGGAGTGCGGCGCGGCCTACGCCCACGAGGGCTGCGGAACCGAGACCATCCGCCTCGCCAACCGCCCGCCCGGCTCCCGCACCGAGTTCCAAGCCCGCGAAATTATCGACGCCGGTTTCCTCGAGCTGGTCCGCTATGGCGTAAGGCGCGCCGACGATCCCCTCATCGTCGACTCGCTCAAGGTGGTCGACGCCATGCTCAAGCGCAATCTTCCCCAAGGACCCGGCTGGCTCCGCTACAACAACGACGGCTACGGCCAACGCCCCGACGGCGGTCCATATCTCAACTGGGGCCAGGGCCGCGTGTGGCCGCTGCTCACCGGCGAACGCGCTCACTACGAACTCGCCGCCGGCCACGATATCGACCACCTCATCCGCACGTACGAGCGCTTCGCCACCTGCGGCCAAATGCTTCCCGAGCAGGTGTGGGACGAAGCCAACCGCCCCGAACGTCATCTGCGCCTCGGCCAGCCCGCCGGCTCCGCCGTGCCGCTGGTCTGGGCGCACGCCGAGTACCTCAAGCTCCTCCGCTCCGCCATGGATGGCAAGGTCTTCGACCGCATCGACCCCGTATATGAGCGTTATTCGACTCCTGAAGGCCGCACCCACATCCGCCGCGGCCTCGAAATTTACACTCGCCAGCGCCCCATCCAATCCATCGGCGCGGGCTGCACCTTGCGCATCCTGGATGATGACTATTTTGGAGTGGCCTGGAGCTCGGACAACTGGGAAACCAAAAACTCCGTCCTCAGCCGTAATTGGGGCAGCGCCGGCTTCAGCGCCGATATCGTTCCTCCGGCCGGCGCCGCGGAATTGCAATGGACCCTCCACTGGCCCGAAGGCGACCACTGGCTTGGGTACAATGTGAAAGTCAAGATCGAGGCCGCTTCCTCGTAACCTCCTGAACGGGCCGGCATCTTAAATGACACCGGCTTTGGCTTCCAAGCCGCGCGCGTTGCAATGTGCGAAGCACCTCCGCATTCCGGTCTTCGCCGTGAATTTTTCACCACGATTCTTAGCGGAAAGGAAGAGTTTCATCCATGATGACTTCGACCCTCGCCACGCTTTCTCTCGATCAGCTCTCCATCGATACGCTCCGGCTGCTCGCCGTCGACGAAGTCGAAAAAGCCAAAAGCGGCCATCCCGGCGCCCCGCTTGGCTGCGCCCCCATTGCTTACCTGCTGTATCACAAGCTCATGAAGCACAACCCGGCCAACGCCCGCTGGCCCGATCGCGACCGCTTCGTGCTCTCCAACGGCCACGCGTCGGCGCTGCTCTACACCACCCTCTATCTCTGCGGCTACGACATGACTCTCGATGACCTTAAGGGCTTCCGTCAATGGGGCTCCAAAACCCCCGGCCATCCCGAATCCATCGAGGCGGAGGGCGTTGAAGTCACCACCGGCCCGCTCGGCCAGGGCATCGCCATGGCCGTCGGCATGGCCATCGCGGAAAAGCACCTCGCGGCTATCTACAATCGTCCCGGCTTCGAGATCGTCAATCATCACACCTTTGCTCTCTGCGGCGATGGCGACATGATGGAAGGCGTCTCCCACGAAGCCGCCGCTCTCGCGGGCACGCTCGGCCTCGGCAAGCTCATCTTCCTCTACGACGACAACCTCGTCTCCCTCGACGGTCCCACATCCCTCAGCTACACCGACGATGTCCTGGAGCGCTTCCAGGCGTATCACTGGCACGTGCAGCGCGTCGCCGACGGCAATGACTTGAACGCCCTTGAGGCCGCCATTGAAGCCGCCAAGACTGAAACCGCCCGTCCCTCCTTCATCGACGTCCGCACCGTGATCGGCTACGGCAGCCCCCGCGCCGGCACCAACAAGGTCCACGGCGAGGCGATGGGCGCCGCCGACACCGCAGCCACCAAACGCTTCTTCGGCTTTCCTCAGGATCAGAGCTTTTACGTTCCCGAGGACGCCCTGGCCAACTGGCGCAAAGCCGGTGAACGGGGCGCCGAGCTCGAATCGGAGTGGAATCAGCTCTTTGCCGCCTATCAAGAACATTTCCCCGAGCTCGCCGCCGAATTCACCCGCACCCAGGAATCCAAGCTCACGCCGGGCTGGGAAAAAGCCATTCCCAGTTTCCCGGCCGGCAAGCCCGTCGCTACGCGCAACGCCGGTGGCGCGGTCCTGAACGCCCTCGCCGCCCCGCTCCCCGAGCTCATCGGCGGAGCCGCCGACCTCACCACCTCCACCAAGACCATCTTCAAGCCCGGCGCCAACTTCCACGAGGATCCCGCCGGCCGCAACATCTTCTTCGGCGTGCGCGAGTTCGGCATGTGCGCCGCGGTCAACGGCATCGCCGCTCACGGCGGCCTCATCCCCTTCGGTTCAACGTTCTTCTGCTTCACCGATTACTGCAAACCCGCCCTGCGCCTGGCCGCCCTGATGCGTCGCCACGCTCTCTTCATCTTCACCCACGACTCCATCGGCCTCGGCGAAGACGGCCCCACGCACCAACCCGTCGAGCACCTGATGATGCTGCGCGCCGTTCCCTACCTCACTGACTTCCGCCCCGCCGACGCCAATGAGACCGCCGCAGCCTGGCGGCTGGCCCTCGAGCGCAAACGCCCCGCCTTTTTCGCCCTCACCCGCCAGGATCTGCCCGTCATTGACCCCGCCGGCCGCGACCTCTACGCCGCTGTGAGCAAAGGCGCTTACATCCTCGAAGACCCGCCCAACCCGCAAGTCGTTCTCATCGGCACGGGCTCCGAGCTATGGCCCGCGGTCGAAGCCGCTAAGCTCCTCGCCGGCGAAGGAATCCACGCCCGCGTCGTCAGCTTCCCCAGTTGGAGAATCTTCGAAGAGCAATCGCCCGAATATAAGGCCAGCGTGCTGCCCGCTAACCTGCCCAAGCTGGCCGTCGAGGCCGGGGCCACCCTCGGGTGGTGGAAATACGTTGGCCAGAACGGCGCCGTCATCGGGCTGGATCGCTTCGGAGCCTCCGCCCCCGGCGCCAAAGTCCTTGCCGAGCTCGGCTTCACCGCGGAAAATGTAGCCGCCAAGGCGAGGGCCTTGGTAAAGTAGCCGGAGATTCAGCGTCCCTGACCGGGGACGAGGGGCGGAGGTGCTTGCATGGCGAAGTCGTCGAACTTAACCGAGGATGACGCCTCGACCGCGATCTTGGGACAAAACATGGCGATCGGCGAGGCGCAGGTCTCCCTTGCGGGCGTAGCGCCGGTTCCAGCGAAGGCGCCAGGCAGCTCCGTTCCGTCCGCACCCGTTGTCCTCTCACCCGCCCAACCCAGTACCACAACCACCGCGCCCACCTCCAGCGTTGATGTCACCGTGCCCAACAAGTCCGGGCCGGTTGTGTTTTCGCTGGTGGTGACGGATAACCTCGGCGTGAAAAGCCAGCCCGCCTACGCGACGGTGAACATTCAAAGTCCTCCGGTTGCTGTGCTTGTCGCCGCGCCGGCAACCGTCACAACTGGCGGCGCGATTACGCTTTCGGGGTCTGGTTCCACGTCTTCAGGCAGCATTGCCAGCTACACATTTTCGCTGGTTCCCGCAGCCGGTTAAAGCTGTCGGCTCGCGGAGCGGAATCAGGAAAGGAAAACTTTGAAGCTCGTCATCGGTTCCGATCACGCCGGACTGGCCCTTAAACAAGAGGTGCGCGAGCACCTCGCCGCCGCCGGCCACGAATTGGTCGACGTCGGAGCGTACACCTACGATCCCCTCGACGATTACCCCGACTTTGCCGAGAAAGTAGGCGAGGCGATCCTCGGCGGAGCCGCTCCCCGCGGCATCCTCATCTGCGGCTCCGGCGTCGGGGTCTGCGTTGCCGCCAACAAAATTCCCGGCATTCGCGCCGGCATCTGTCACGATACGTACTCGGCCCACCAGGGCGTCGAGCACGACGATATGAACATCCTCGTCCTCGGCGCCCGCATCATTGGCTCCGAGTTGGCCTTCGAGCTGGCCCGGGCCTTCGTCGCGGCCCAGTTTCAGGCCAACGAGGAGCGCCTCACCCGCCGCTTCCGCAAAGTGCTCGCCATCGAGGCCCGCCACGTCCGCGGGAGTGCGCCCGGCAAGTGACTCTAGGTTCGCCGTCCCGCGAATCCGCATCGAACGTATTCGTGCCCGGTTTTCCGGGCCCCATTTTTTGGAACCTGAGCAAGCAAAACGTCAATGACCCACTCACACGGCACGATAACCCGTTCCTGGTCCCCGGCTGGTCCTTGTTCCCTGATCCCTGATTTCTGTTCCCTAGTCTTTGTTCCCTTGGTCCCTGTTCTCTGATCTCTGGTCCCTGTGCCCCATTCCGCTCCATTCGGCGTAATCCTTTTCGATGTCGGTGGCGTCCTGCTCACCAACAGTTGGGACCGGCGCGAACGCGCCGCCGTCGCTGCCGCGCTGCATCTTGAAGCCCGGGACCTGGAAGCTCGCCATCTCGAAATCGATGGCCTCTGGGAGCGCGGCGGCATGACCATCGAAGCCTACCTGAATTTCGTCATTTTTCACCAGCCCCGCGCCTTCACGCGCGACCAATTCGTTTCCTGCCTGCTCGACCAGTCCAAATTGCTTCCCGGCGGGGCCATGGACGTTCTCAAAGAGCTGGCCGCCTCCGGCAAATACTTCCTCGGAGCTCTCAACAACGAAGCCCGCGAAATCAACGAATACCGCTTCAAGTCCTTTGGCCTGCGCAATTATTTCCGCATCGCGCTCAGTTCCTGTTATCTGGGCCTGCGTAAACCCGAGCCCGCCATGTACCGGCGCGCCATCGACATCGTCGGCGGTCCGGCGGAGCGCATCCTCTTCATCGATGACCGCGAAGAAAACGTCGCCGGAGCCGCAACCGCCGGTCTCACCGCTCTGCGCTTTACAGGCTCCGATGCTCTCCGCCGCGCGCTCGCGGATCGAGGCGTTTTGTAAGCAGCATCCGCTTGCTGCGAGCGCTCCTCTTTCGCGTTCGCGCCGCGCCCGGAACGTTTTTCATCGAACGTTCACAATTGGTTTATCCCTCCCTTACTGCCTCGGTTTATAAGCAAGCTCACGGCGTACCCACGCTCGAAGTCACGCCGTCAATGGAGGGCCCCCATGAGCATCAATCGCCGATCCTTCCTGCGCCACGCCGCCGGCATTTCGGCCGCCGCGCTTGCCAACACACTCTCTGAAGCCGGGCCGCGCATTCGCCCCCTTGAAGCTTTACTCCCCAACCCGGAACTTTCCGGCATCGAGCACGTGGTTGTGGTGATGATGGAAAACCGCAGCTTCGATCACCTGTTGGGCTGGATGCCCAATGCCAACGGCGCCCAGGCCGGATTGAGTTATCCCAACAAAAACGGCGCGTTGCAATCCACCCACCGGCTCAATTACTACGTCGGCTGCTCGCACCCCGACCCCGATCATTCGTACGCCGGAGGGCGATCGGAATACGACAACGGCAAGATGGACGGCTGGCTCCGCACCAGCTCCAACGACAGCTTCTCGATCGGTTACTACGAAGAGGCCGACCTGCCCCTCTTCGGCACGCTGGCGCGCAACTTCACCACCCTGAGCAACTACTTTCCATCCATCCTTTCGTCCACCTATCCCAACCGCGTTTTCCAGCACGCGGCGCAGACTGACCGGCTGAGCAACACGCTCGATCTCTCTACTCTGCCCACCATCTGGGACCGCCTGCAAGCGGCCGGCGTAAGCTGCCGTTATTACTACTCGAACGTTCCCTTCCTCGCGCTGTGGGGCCTGAAGTACATCGGCATCTCGAGCCTCATCGATCAATTCACTGTCGATGTCGCGGCCGGCACGCTGCCCTCCGTGTCCTTCGTCGACCCCTGGTTCACCATCCTCGACGACGGCTTGGGCAACGACGACCATCCCCACGCCGACCTGCGCAAGGGCGAAATCTTTCTGCGCAACATTGTGACCACCCTCGCTGCAAGCGACCTTTGGAGCAAGACCGTCCTGGTGATCAACCGCGACGAGTGGGGCGGATTTTTCGATCACGTGGTCCCGCCGCGCGTGATTGCCCCCAACACCGTGGACACCGACCTGGTGGACGGCAAAGCGTTGCTCGGCTGCCGCGTGCCCACCCTCATCGTGTCCCCCTTTGCCCGCGGTAATCCCGCCAAACCGACCATCAATTCGCTGCTCTACGACCACACCTCAGTCCTCAAGCTGATCGAATGGCGCTGGTTCCTGAAGCCGCTGACGGCCCGTGACGCCTCAGACGAAATTGCCAATCTTGCCCTTGCGCTGAATTTCAAGTCGCAGGATCCGTCGCTGCCCGAGCTTCCAACCATCAATGAGCCGCCCCTCGATCCATGCACGCTGGAGGACATCTTTGACTCCTTCGCTACCGGCGAGCGGGTGGTGAACCCCAGCAAAGCCTTGCAGGTAGCGCAGACGATTCACGATCAGGGACAAGACAACGAGACCTACGACTTCTACCTGCTGCTCAAATCGCCGCTTACGCAGGGCTGGAATTTGCCGGCGAGCCTGCAGGAAAAGTAGACGAAAAGCAAACCTCCGCGAGAGGGCGGATGGGCGCTTACACCGGCATCAGCGCCAACCGCCCTCCGCCTGTACACAGAATCACCAGGTTCACGGCGATGAAAAGCACTTCGTAATGCCACCCCATCGACTTCTCGCCCCAGAACCCTGTCTTCCACTTCGCCACTTTCATGTAGATCGCACCCAGCATCACCACCACCAGCCCCACTGCCGCCCACTGCGCTAACACGCCCAGCGACAGCCCAATTGCCGCGGTCAGTTCTGTCGCGCCCAAAAACACCGTAAACCCCACGCTCATCCCCAGGCTCTCGGCGCGCTTCCGCGGCGACTTCAAATGGTTCCACCCGCTCGTCCCAAACACCAGCGCCACCACCAGCCGCAGAATCAGCAAACTCCAGTCCACGTATTGCGTCGCTCCCGGAATCGTCAGCATCGGCAACCTCCGCTCCCTGCCCATCTCTTTCAGCCAGTTTCCCCCTTCGGCGGTCAATCGCCAACGGCAAACTCCACGGTCAAAAAGTGCAGTCGAAAGTAATCGGCCGCGAGCCGCCCCATCCGCCCGTGTTGAAATGGCCTTATCCAAGGAGTTCGCGTGTCCTCGCCCAGCAACAATGAACGCCCCGACCCCGACAGGGTCCTCACCGACATTGCCGATTACGCGCTCGGCTACGCCATCGAGAGCGATCTGGCCTACACCACCGCCCGGTATTGCCTCATCGATACTCTAGGCTGCGGCCTCGAAGCGCTCGACTATCCGGCCTGCACCCGGCTCCTCGGCCCCATCGTTCCCGGAACTGTCGTTCCCCACGGCGCCCGCGTTCCCGGAACCAGCTATCAACTCGATCCCGTGCAGGCCGCCTTCAACATCGGCGCCATGATCCGCTGGCTCGATTTCAACGACACCTGGCTCGCCGCCGAGTGGGGCCACCCCTCCGACAATCTCGGCGGCATCCTCGCCGTGGCCGACTGGCTCTCGCGGACTTCCCTCGCCGCTGGCGCGGCTCCTCTCCGTATGCGCGACATCTTGACGGCCATGATCAAGGCCCACGAAATCCAAGGCTGCATCGCGCTCGAAAACTCGTTCAACAAGGTCGGCCTCGATCACGTCGTTCTCGTCAAAGTCGCTTCCACCGCCGTCGTCAGCCAACTCCTCGGCCTTACCCGCGACGAGACCATCAACGCTCTCTCCAACGCCTGGATTGACGGCCAAAGCCTGCGCACCTATCGTCACGCCCCGAACACCGGCTCCCGCAAAAGCTGGGCCGCCGGCGACGCCACAAGCCGCGCCGTCCGCCTGGCGCTGATGGCCCGCGCCGGCGAAATGGGCTACCCCTCCGCGCTCACCGCCAAAACCTGGGGCTTCTACGATGTCTCCTTCCGCGGCCAGGAATTCAAATTCCAGCGCCCCTATGGCTCCTACGTCATGGAAAACGTGCTCTTCAAAATCAGCTACCCCGCCGAATTCCACGCCCAAACCGCCGTCGAAGCCGCCATGAAGCTGCGCGAAAGGCTCGACCGGCGCGGGCTCTCCGCCGATGCCATCCGAAAAATCACCATCAAGACCCACGAGGCCTGCCTGCGCATCATCGACAAGAAAGGCCCGCTCGCGAATCCCGCCGACCGCGATCATTGCGTGCAATACATGGTCGCCATTCCGTTACTCTTCGGCCGGCTCACTGCCGCCGACTACGTAGACGACGTCGCGCTGGATCCCGTTTCGGGCCCACGCATCGACGCCCTCCGCGCCAAAATCGACTGTGTCGAAGAGCCCCGCTTCACGCGCGACTACCACGACCCGGCGAAGCGCTCCATCGCGAACTCACTTCGAGTCGAGCTGAACGATGGCGCGGTGCTCGAAGAAACGGTCGAATATCCCATCGGCCACAAGCTCCGCCGCCAAGAAGGCATTCCCCTGCTCGTCGAAAAATTCAAAACCAACCTGCGCCGGCGCTTCAACGAAGCGCTACAGCAGCGCATCCTCGAAGCCTCGCTCGATCAAGATCGGCTTGAGGCCATGCCGGTCAATGAATATGTAGATTTATACCTGCCCTGACCGCTGTTCGTGGATGTGAAGCGCCAGGGCCCCAGCGCGCAACGGAACTGCCCTTACGCTTCCACCGGCTTTGCCGCCAGCACCCGCGCCGCCGCGTCGATCTGTTCGCGCGTGACCACCTCTGTAGCGCACCAGAGCGTCGCATTCTTCAGCTCCGGATACCACCGGCTCAGCTCCAGGCCGCCCACGATTTTTTCTTCCATCAGCCGCTGGCTCCAAGCCGCCGGCGCTTCCTCGGTTTCGAGCACAAACTCGTGGAAGTGCGGCGCGCCGTCAAACAGCAGCCGCGCCCCGGCTTGCGCGCTCAGTGTCCGGGCCGCGTAATCGGCTTTGGCCAGGTTGTGCTCGGCCAGCTCGCGCACCCCTTCCTTGCCGTAAACCGCCAGGCAGATGGTCGCCATCAGCGCCACCAGGGCCTGATTGGTGCAGATGTTCGAGGTCGCCTTTTCCCGCCGGATGTGCTGCTCGCGCGTAGCCAGGGTCAACACAAACCCACGGTTTCCGTCGTCGTCGGTGGTCTGCCCCACCAGCCGCCCGGGAAGCTGCCGCACATACCGCTCCTTGGTCGCGATCACTCCGCAATACGGCCCGCCGTAGCTCAGCGCCACGCCAAACGATTGCGCTTCCATCGCCACAATGTCGGCCTCCACCGGCGGACGCACCACACCGAGCGAAACCGCTTCGGCGATCGCCACCACCAGCAGCGCTCCCTTGGCATGGGCAATCTCCGTAATCGCGGGAATGTCTTCAATCACGCCGAAGAAATTCGGGCTTTGCACCAGCACCGCGGCCGTCTCATCGCTCACCGCCGCTTCCAGGGCGTCCAGATCCACGCGGCCGGTCCGCGCTTCGTAGCCAACCACCGTCGCGGACATCTCCTGCCGGCGTGAATACGTCGCCAGCACCTCGCGATACTCGGGATGCACCGTCGAGGCAACCACCGCTTTGTGGCGTCCGGTCACTCGCGCGGCCATCATCACCGCTTCGGTCGCTCCCGTCGACCCGTCGTACATGCTGGCGTTGGCCACATCCATGCCGGTCAGCTCGGCGATCATGGTTTGGAATTCGAAGATGGCTTGCAGCGTGCCCTGCGCAATCTCGGCCTGGTACGGCGTGTAGCTGGTCAGGAACTCGCCACGCTGCACCAGCGCATCGATAATCACAGGCCGGTAATGCCGGTAAGCCCCCGCGCCCAGAAAGCTGGCGTAATCGGTCGCGTTTTTCTGTCCCGCGGCGCGGAAGTAGTCCACGATTTCGCTTTCCGCCTGCTGGCGCGGCACATCCAAATCGCGTTCCAGTCGGTACTCGGCGGGAATAATGGCAAACAGATCGTCCATCGAGCGCGCGCCGATCGCGGCCAGCATCTGCTCGCGTTCCGCCCGCGATTTCGGTAAGTATCTCATCCTATTCCAAATCCTTTTGAAAAAGAGACTGTGGGACTAAGGGACTGAGGGCTGGCGGTCACAGACTTTGCTCGCAAAGACTTCATGAGTGCGCCCAGCAGTCGGCCAACGTCGCTGCATAAGCCCTCCGTCGCGCTCATTGACTGCTTTGATCCAAACCCGAGCGCCTTCGCGATGACAAGTTGTGTCTCCACCTCCGAGTTCGACCCCAGGGCATGACCGAGCAATTGAACATATTCCCCCTTGGTCGACCGGCCATACCCTTCGGCGATATTACTGGCGACCGACACAGCCGCCCTGCGCGACTGATTCGTCAGGCCGAATCGCTCGGAAACCGGAAAACTCGAGGTGAGCTCATAAACCGCCAGCGTCAACTCAATGGCCCGCTGCCATACGGCAAGATTCCGAAATGACTCGCCCACGGCTTACTCCTAGCCCTCAGTCCCCTAACCCGGCGTAGCCGGAACCAAAACCTGGCATTTTCCCGAAAGTTGGAGCCTTTGAAAAAATGCCGAAATCCCGCATGAATACTGACCGAAACGTACATCGCCAGAAATATTCTGCGCAAAATGTGCAGGATTCAAATGGATAGGTACTAAGTATCCCTTAGTCCCTCAGTCCCTAGTCCCCCGTCCCCTCGTCCCTCAATGCCCCGTCTCCTCCGCAATAAACGCCTCATACGCGGCCGCATCCAGCAGCGCATTCAGCTCCGCCGGATTCGCCAGCTCCACCTTGATGATCCACGCGCCGTGCGCATTTTCGTTGATCTTGTCGGGCGCCGTCTTCAGCTCTTCGTTCACGGCGGTCACCTTGCCCGTCACCGGCGAAAACAGATCGCTCACCGCCTTCACGCTCTCCACCGATCCAAAACTCGCGCCGGCGGTTACCTCGTCGCCCACTTTGGGAGCGTCCACATACACAATGTCGCCCAGCGAATTCTGCGCATAATCGGTAATGCCGACGGCGCCAATCGATCCATTGACGTCGATCCACTCATGCTCGCGGGTATAGCGGTATTGCGCGGGATAGGCCATGCGGGTCTACTCCTTCAAAAAAACAGCGAAATCTTAGTGTACGTCGTGAGACCGGGGCGAGGCAGGGAAGCGCCCTCAGCGCTGTGAGCCGCGCGCTGCGCGAACGCGATGAGCCGCGCGCAAGCCAGCCAGGCAAGCCGCCAAACATCCGCGCTAATCACGCTCCTCGATCGGTGCGAACCGCAGATTCTCCGGACCGGTGTACACCGCCGCGGGGCGGATGATTTTGCCGTCCTGCCGCTGCTCGATCACGTGCGCGCTCCAGCCGGCCGTCCGCGCCATCACAAACACCGGCGTGAACATGGCTACCGGAATGCCCATCAGGTGGTACGCCACCGCGCTATACCAATCCAGGTTCGGAAACATGCTCTTGGCGCGCCGCATCGTTTCCTCGATCCGCTCCGCAACCGCGAACAGCCGTTTCCCAGCCGGCTGGGTGGCCAGCGCCCGCGCCTGCTCTTTAATGATGTCGCTGCGCGGGTCGCTCAGCGTGTACACCGGATGCCCGAATCCCAAAATCACTTCACGCCGCGCCACGCGGTGCAACACATCGGCCTCCGATTCCTCCGGAGAGGCGTAGCGCGATTGAATTTCCAGCGCCGCCTCGTTGGCGCCGCCGTGCTTGGGTCCTTTCAGCGCCCCAATTGCCCCGCCGATCGACGAGTAAAGATCCGATCCCGTCCCCGCAATCACCCGCGCCGTAAATGTCGAGGCGTTGAATTCGTGCTCCGCATACAGAATCAGCGAGATTTGCATCGCCCGCGTCCACTCCAGGCTGGGCGGGCGGCCATGCAGCAGGTGCAGAAAATGAGCCGCGATCGACTCCCCGTCGCCGCCCGCCACATCGATGCGCTCGCCGCTGTGCGCAAAATGGCGCCAGTAAACCAGCATCGACGGCAGCGCCGCCAACAGCGCGTCGGCGATCTCGCGCGCGCCCTCTTCGTTATGATCCTCGGCTTCCGGCCGCACGCAGCCCAGCACCGAGACTCCCGTGCGCAATACGTCCATCGGGTGCGCCGAGGCCGGGAGCAACTCCAGCGCCTGTCTCACTTCGTCGGGCAACCCGCGCAGGGCGCGCAAGTGCGCTTTATAGGCCGCCAGCTCCCGGGCGTTCGGCAGCTTGCCGTGCACCAGCAGATACGCCACTTCCTCAAACGTGCACCGCGCGGCCAGATCGTGAATGTCGTAGCCGCGATAATGCAAATCGTTGCCCCGCTGCCCCACCGTGCACAGCGCCGTATTGCCCGCCGGCGTGCCCGACAACGCCACGGACTTCTTCACCTTGTAGGCCGGCGCCTGCTGCGCCTCCTGAACATTCATTCGATCCTCCGGAAATTGCTGCGCATCCATCGATAGACGGCGGCGAAACCGATCCGTCTACCTGCCTTTTGCGAAAAGCTCGTCGAGCTTCTGCTCGTATGCGTGGTAATCCAGATAGCGATATAACTCGGCCCGGCTCTGCATCAGCGGCAACACGTCTTTCTGCGTGCCCTCGGCGCGAATCGTTTCGTACACTTTCAGCGCGGCCGCATTCATCGCGCGGTAGGCCGCGCAACAATAAAGAATCATATCCACGCCCGTCTGCGCCAGCTCATCGCGCGTCCACAGCGGCGTCTGCCCGAACTCGGTGATGTTGGCCAGCACCGGTCGACCCGTGGCCTCGCGAAATTCTCTGTACATTCCCAGTTCCGTCACCGCCTCGGCAAAAATCATGTCCGCGCCGGCAGCCACGTACGCCTGCGCGCGCTCCACAGCGCGGGCTAGTCCCTCACTCCCCAACGCATCTGTTCGCGCCATGATCGCAAACCGTTCGTCGGTGCGCGCGTCTACAGCAGCCTTGATGCGATCCACCATCTCCTTGGCCGGAACCAGTTCTTTGCCCGGCCGGTGGCCGCAGCGCTTGGCGCTCACTTGGTCCTCGATGTGCACGGCCGCCGCGCCGGCCTTCGCCATCGAGCGAATCGTGCGTGCAATGTTGAACGCCCCGCCCCATCCTGTGTCGATATCCACCAGCAGCGGCAACTCCGTGGCGTCGGTGATCCGCCTCACGTCGGTCAGCACGTCTTCCATGGTGCTGATCCCCAGGTCCGGCGCGGCGAGCGAATTCGCCGCCACCCCTCCGCCCGAAAGATACAGCGCCCGGAATCCACTCGCTTCCGCCAGGCGCGCCGTATAGGCGTTGATCGCGCCCACGATCTGGAGGGGTTTCTCCGCCTCGATCGCCGCGCGAAACCGCGCCCCCGCCGTTGGCCGCTCCTCGCCTGCGCTCCGTTGACCGTTCCGACCGGCTGTCATCCCCCTCCCTGCGCCGCATCATAGCAGGACCGTTCAAAGCCTGGCCGGAGCCCCGCCGCAGCCAGCTCGCCGGACGCCGAGCTCGCCTTGCGCGACAAAGGAAACGCCAAGTAAACTGGAGCACCACTCTGGAATTGAACTTCGCCCGGAGGAAACGCCATGAGACGCCTGTTACTCTGTACGGGTCTTCTCTTCGCCACCGCCGTCTTCGCCCAGCAACCCAGCCCGTCCGCCAAAGCCACGGGAACCATCGCCGGCAAAACCATCACCATCAACTACTGCTCGCCCCGGGTGCGGGGCCGCGCCGGCCAAATCTTCACTCCCGGTGGGCTTGTCCAACAAACCCACCAGTCGTATCCCGTTTGGCGCGCTGGGGCCAACGCCGCCACCACCATGCACACCGATGCCGACATCAGCCTCGGCGATCTCAACGTCCCCGCCGGAACCTACACCCTCTTCGTCGATATTTCCGATCCCGCCCAATGGACTCTGGTTGTGAGCAAGGAAACCGGCGAGTGGGGCCTCGCTTACAACAAGAGTATGGATTTGGGACGGGTGAAGATGGATATGTCCAAGCCGCCGTCCACCATTGAAGATCTCGTCTACACCATCACCGATCGCGGAGGCAACCGCGGCACGCTCACCCTGGCTTGGGAAAACGAGACAGCATCGGTTCCCATTCACGTCCACTGAGAACCGCGCCGCCCGTGACTCCTGAAGTCGCAGGCGGTGGGCTCCGCTAACTCGCTAACTTGCTATTCCGCGCAACGGAGCTAACTCGCCGTCCTTGAACGAGGTCACCAAAATCGGGAGAGCGCTGTTTCTCATCGAGGAAGGATTGCGCTCCAACGCGCAGCCTTCCCGCTAAAATAGAGTGCAGGTGATTTTTCGCCCGACAGGTAGGCAGCTTTGCCCCTATACCCCTATCGCTGTACCGAGTGCGGCTACCGCTTCGAGAAAATCCAAAAGGTCCATGCGGAGCCGGAAAAAAAGTGTCCCAAGTGCGGGGGCGCCTTGGAGCGGCAGCTTACCGCGCCGGGCCTGCAGTTCAAAGGCGCCGGCTGGTATGTGAACGACTACGCCGCCAAGAGCAGCGCGTCTCCTGAATCTGGGTCTGCCGAAACCGGCGCCGCCGGCAAGAAGCCGGCCAAAGAAGCTGGAACCGAGTCGAAAGGCGCAAGCAGCGGAGTCGAGTCCTCTAGCTCATCCACTCCTGCTGCCTCCAGCGCGACCAAAGACTGACCGCCCGCCGCGCATCTCTGCTCACGCAAGCCCGCCAACTGACCCCCAACCTCGCCTCGAACCGCCGTACCATAGTGCAGGTATGCCTCTCGTCGACCCCATCCCGTCTCCCGTCGCGCACGCTGACTTCGCCGCGCTCGAATGGCAGCCGCTGCTCGACCTCGTGGCCGGCTTTGCCGCATCGCCGGTGGGTCGCGAAGCCATCCTCGCCCTGGCGCCTTCCACCGGTGAGACCTGGATCGCACGCCAGCACCAGCTCACCGCCGAAGTGCGCCTGCTGCTCGAGGAACAAACCTCCATCCCCCTCGGTGGCCTCTTCGATCCCACACCATTGGCCGCCAAATCGCAAATCGAAGGCGCAGCCTTGGAGGCTGCTGAACTCCAATCCATCGCCCGCCTCGCCCACGACTTGGCCGCATGGCAGGCGCTCATTAAAGAGCCCCCGGCTCGCCTCGCCGGCAAACTTCCCGGCCTCTCGGAGCTCACATCGTCGCTCGCCCACGGGGCCTCTCCCAACAGCTCGTCCTTGCAGCAGCTTGCCGACGCCATCGAGCGCACAATCCAGCCCGACGGCTCGCTCGCCGACGACGCTTCGCCCGAGCTCAACCGCATCCGCCGCGAGCAGGAGCGCCAGCAACGCCTCATCGAAGAAAGCCTCCGCGCCGCTCTGCGCAAACTCTCCGGCGAAGGCGCCACGCAAGACGAGCTCATCACCATCCGCGGCGAGCGCTTCGTCATTCCCGTGCGCGCAGAGCTCAAGCGCCGCGTCTCCGGCGTGATCCACGGCGCCAGCTCCTCAGGCCAAACCGTCTATGTCGAGCCGCTTGAAACCATCGAGCAAAACAACGAACTCGTCCGCCTCATCGAAGAAGAGCAGGCCGAGATTCATCGCATCTTCGTCACCCTCACCCGCCAGGTGGGCGCCTGCGCGCAAAGCCTGGTCGAGGGCGCGCGCGTCTTGGCCCTTGTTGACAGCCTTTTGGCCCGCGCCCGCTTTGCCCGCGCCTACCAATGCGTCGCCCCGGCCTTTGGCCCCGGCGAGCTTCGCCTTCAAGGCGCGCGGCACCCGCTCCTCGAAAAGCGCCTGCGCTCCACCGGCGGCCAAATCGTCCCTCTGGTCCTTGAGCTCACCGCCGCCGAGCGCGAGCTCATCATCAGCGGGCCCAATACCGGCGGCAAGACCGTCGCCCTCAAAACCGTCGCCCTGCTCGCCATGATGGCCCAGGCCGGCGTGCCCGTGCCGGCCACCGCGGCCAGCTTCCCCGTCTTCACCGCCTTTCTTGCCGATATTGGAGACGCGCAATCAATCGCTGCCGATCTCTCCACCTTTTCCGCGCATATCGTCAACCTCGACCGCCTCTCACGCCTCGCCGACTCCCGTTCGCTCGTCCTGCTCGACGAGCTTGGCTCCGCCACCGACCCCGAAGAAGGCGCGGCCCTGGCCGTTGCCGTGGCCGGCTTCTTCCTCACCGCCGGCGCATGGATCCTGATTTCCACCCACCACACCTCGCTCAAAGTCTTCGCGGCCAACACCCCCGGCGTACGCAACGCCGCCGCCGGCGTGGATGAACTGACCCTGGCGCCCAACTACCAATTTCATCTCGGCGTCCCCGGCGCGTCGGCGGGCATTCAAACCGCGCAGCGCCTGGGCCTGAATGCCGCCATCATTGCCGCCGCCCGCCAGCGCCTGGGCTCCCAACAGGCCGACATCGCCAAATTCCTCGACCGCCTCCACAACGAGTTGGCGCAGCTCGAAGTTGAGCGCAAGACCGCGCGCGAGCAGCAGTACACCCTCAACCAGGAGCGCGCCAGGCTCGCTCGCGAGGGCGACGTCGAACTGCGTAACCGCACCCGTGAGCTTGAAGCCAAGCTGGCTTCCCTGCTCAAGGACTTCGAATTCCAGATGCGCGAGAACGTTCGCGCCATTGAGGACCGCGCCGCGCAGCAAAAGCTCAGCAAAGAAGCCGAGCGCCGCATCAACCGCCTGCGCCGCGAATTTCAGGAGAGCTTCAACCAGACCGTCGTCGCCCACCGCACCGGCGCAGACCAAAACGACGCCAACGCGCAGCCTCACATCGTGCGCCACGTAGCCGCCGGTGACCAGGTCCGGCTCAAGTCCATGGGCCGCGTCGCCACCATTCAGCGCGAAGTGGAAAAGGACATTTTTGAAGCAGCGCTGGGCCCCATCAAGATGCGCATCAAGCGCGACGACATCGCAGAAATCGTCCGTACCGCGGCGCCGCAGGCCGCCGAGCGCCCTGACCCCCTCGCCGCGGCCCGCCGGCAAAGAGGCGTGCAGGTCACCGTCACTCCCGCCAACACCGGCGACCTGCGCATGGAGATCAACCTCCTCGGCCGCACCGTTGACGAAGCCACCGAGGAACTCGAGAAGTATCTGGATCGCGCCTTCCTCGCCGGCCTTCCGCGCGTTCGCGTCATCCACGGCCACGGCGCCGGCATCCTCCGCCGCGGCGTCCGCGACTTCCTCAAAAACCACCCCCACGTCGCCGGAATCGAAGAAGCTCCCCAAAACGAGGGCGGCATGGGCGCCACGCTCGTGGAGTTGCGCCAGTAAATTGCCGATAATCTGAGAAGGAGAAGTGCTCTACGCTGCGGGCGGGATATTCAGGCGCCTTTCCACTTCGAGCAACCGGTCTCCGTCAAAAAAACAGGCTCCGCGCCCGCGGAGCCCATTTGCCTCTTCACGCCGAATCGGCGAAGGCCGCGTAGGCGCGGAGCGCCGGCTGCCCCACCGCAGGTAATTACGCCATCGCCTCCCGGCCCATCGCCTCAAACACCAGTTGGTTCTTTCGGCGATCTACGTCGATCCGCACATGCGCCCCGTGCAGCACCTCGCCGTCGAGAATCTTCATCGCCAGCGGATCCTGCACCATGCGCTGCAGCGCTCGTTTCAGCGGCCGCGCGCCGTAGGCCGCATCCGATCCCGTCGCCAGAATCAGTTGCCGCGCCGGCTCCGTCAGCTCCAAAGAAATCGCCCGATCTTCCAGCAGCTTGCGCAGATCGTTCAGCCGCATCTCCAGAATCTGGCTCATCTGCGCCGGGCCCAGCGGCCGGTAAATCACCACGTCGTCCACGCGGTTCAAAAACTCCGGCCTGAAGTGCTCGCGCAGCACTCGCATCACGCTCTCCCGCGCCATGTCGAAATCGCGCTCGGTCTTGAGCGATTCGCCCGCCAAAAACGCCGACCCCAGGTTCGAGGTCATAATCAGCACCGTGTTCTTAAAATCCACCGTGCGCCCTTTCGCGTCGGTCAGCCGCCCGTCGTCCATCACCTGCAGCAGCACGTTGAACACGTCCGGATGCGCCTTCTCGATCTCGTCGAAAAGAATCACCGCGTACGGCCGGCGCCGCACCGCCTCGGTCAACTGGCCGCCTTCGTCGTAGCCCACGTACCCCGGCGGCGCCCCAATCAGCCGCGCCACAGCATGCTTCTCCATGTACTCGCTCATGTCGATGCGCACCATGGCCTGCTCGTCGTCAAACAGGAACTCCGCCAGCGCCCGCGCCGTCTCCGTCTTGCCCACGCCCGTCGGCCCCAGAAAAATAAACGACCCGATCGGCCGCTTGGGGTCGCTCAATCCTGCGCGCGAGCGCCGAATCGCGTTGGCCACTATGCCCAGCGCGTCATCCTGGCCCACCACCCGCTCCCGCAGCCGGTCTTCCATCTGGATCAGCTTCTTCACTTCGCCTTCCAGCATCCGCGCCACCGGAATCCCCGTCCACTTGCTCACGATCTTGGCGATGTCTTCCTCATCCACCTCTTCCTTTAGCATGCGTTCGGCGCCGCCGTCTTTTGCCCCCTCCTGCGCGGCGTTCAATTTCTTTAGCTCTCGTTCCAGCTTGGGCAACTCGCCATACTGGATCTGCGCCGCCCGATCGAGCTGCCCCTTGCGCGTCTGCTCCTCGGCCTCAAAGCGCAGCGCCTCGATCTGCTTCTTCAGCTCGCCGATGCGCGCGATCGCCTCGCGCTCCTTCGTCCACCGCGCCCGCAGCGCCGTAATCTGCTCGCGCAGCGCGGCCACTTCGCGCTCCACTTCCTCCAGCCGCTCCTTGCTGTTCGCATCGGTCTCGCGCTTCAGCGCCGCGCGCTCAATTTCGAGCGACGTGGCCTCGCGCTCCAGTTGATCGATCTCGGTCGGCACCGATCCGATCTGAATCGCCAGCGACGCCGCGGCCTCATCCACCAGGTCAATCGCCTTGTCCGGCAAAAACCGGTCGCTGATGTAGCGGTGCGACAGCGTGGCCGCCGCTACAATCGCCGCGTCCTTGATGCGCACGTTGTGGTGCGCTTCGTAGCGCTCCTTCAACCCGCGCAAAATCGCAATCGTGTCTTCCACGTTCGGCTCGCCCACATACACAATCTGGAACCGCCGCTCCAGCGCCGCGTCCTTCTCGATGTATTTGCGGTATTCGTTCAAGGTGGTCGCCCCAATGGCCCGCAGCTCGCCGCGCGCCAGCGCCGGCTTCAGCATGTTGCTCGCGTCAATGGCGCCCTCCGCCGCGCCCGCGCCCACCAGCGTGTGCAGCTCGTCGATGAACAGCACAATCTGTCCCTGCGACTCCTCAATCTCCTTGAGCACCGCCTTCAGCCGGTCTTCAAACTCGCCGCGATACTTCGCCCCGGCCAGCATCGATCCCAGGTCGAGCGATATCACCCGCTTGTCGCGCAAGCTTTCCGGCACATCGCCCGACACAATCCGCCGCGCCAACCCCTCCACAATCGCCGTCTTGCCCACCCCCGGCTCGCCAATCAGCACCGGGTTGTTCTTCGTGCGCCGGCTCAGCACCTGGATCACGCGCCGAATCTCGTCGTCGCGCCCGATCACCGGGTCCAATTTGCCCCGCCGCGCCAAATCGGTCAGGTCTTTGGCGTATTTTTCCAGGGCCTGGAACTTGCCCTCGGGATTCTGGTCCGTCACCCGCTGCGATCCGCGCACCGCCGTCAGCGCGCGCAAAATCGCCTCGTGGGTCGCCCCCAGCTCCACCAGCGCGCCTTGCGCGGGATCGTTCTTCAGGTGCGCCACCGCCAGCAGCAGGTGCTCCGTCGACACATACTCGTCCTTGAAGTTCGCCGCCTCCTTGAACGCCTGGTCGAGCGCCCGCGTCAGCGCCTGGCTCGCCCCCGGCTGGCTCGCCGCCCCGGCCACCCGCGGCAGCTTTTCTTCAATCCCGTGCAGGTTGTTCTCCAGCCGCTCCACTGGCACGCCAATCTTTTCGAGCACCGCCGGAATCACCCCTTCGCGGTCCTCCACCAGCGCCAGCAGCAGGTGCACCGGCTGCATTTCGGGATTGCCCCGCTCCGCCGCCCGCGCCTGCGCCTGCTGCATCGCCTCCTGCGACTTCACCGTAAATTTGTCCCAACGTATCGCCATAAAAACTCCAGAGATCAGTGGTCAGCTGTCAGTGATCAGCAACCGGTTGCGAGCGGTCAACAGCTATAGCGGTTCTCCAATTGGTGTAGAGCAGAACCTCGAACGTTGAGTGGCGTTTTTCCCAAGAAAACGCGACCTGGCACGCCCCTCAAAACTCCACGGGAATTGGAGAACCGCCGTAATCGCGAGAAGCTCCGCCACTCGTCCACGTAGTGGGAGTTCGAAGCTGTTTTCAAAGGGCGCGACTTGAGTCGTGCCACAAAGCGCCGCAAAATGGACGTGGGCTTTAGCCCCTGTGGGATGATTTTCGTCAAACTGTCCCACGACCGAAAACCTGCGCTCCTACTGCCAATATGGTAGTCAAAATCCTCGCGTCGGCACGCCCGCAATCGACCCACCCGAAGAAAAACAACCGGGAGCGGGCCGTCCAAGCCCGTCCTCCCGGCTCCGAGAAACAAACAGAGATCAGCCATGACCAAGGCTCAGTCGTCAGCCTTGCCTCAATTGATCACTGATCACTGACCACTGCCTTTACGCCGCCAGCTTTCCGCCCACGTTCACCTTGATCTGCTTGGGCTGCGCCTCGGGTTTCTTGTTGAGTTCCACCTTCAGCACGCCGGCGTTGTAGCTCGCCGCCACGTGCTCCGTGTCCACGGTCGAGGGCAGCGTGAAGGCGCGATAAAAGCTCCCGTAGCGCCGCTCGATGCGGTGGAAGTTCTCTTCCTTCTCCTCTTTTTCGAACTTGCGCTCGCCCTTGACGGTCAGCGTGTTGTTCTCCACGCTCACGTCCAGGTCCTTCTCTTCCATCCCCGGCACTTCCAGCTTGATCGTAACCTTCTTGTCGTCCTCGTAAACGTCCGCAGCCGGCGTAAACGTGGCCGTGGTCATCGGTCCCTCGTCGGTGAAATCGCGAAACAGCGAGTTCATGCGGTGCTGCAACGCCAATACATCGCGGAACGGGTCCCAACGTGTGATTGCCATAGTGAGTTCCTCCTGATTGCATCCTAGAATTTGAAGTTGGCGGGATCGATCCCCGGGACACCGCCGAGCACCCTATGCTCCTTCGGGCCGGGTCCCATCCCCGCTCACAACTATCTGATCCAAACTATAGCACAGAAGATTCATAAAATATGAGCGTATTGCGCTAATATTCTAGAGGAATTCAACCACCTTCATTTTCAATCACATACGGCGGCAATAAAACGGATGACGCACATACGCCATCAGAAATGCCACGGCGAGGAGTGTCTGTACTGAGATGGCGGCTATTTGTAATTGTCGTCTACGGCATCGAAATTGGCACAGGCCGTGCTTAGATTAGTCAACCGGCCGTTCAATTCCTGTACCTTACAGAATCTTGTCCAGTGCGTTACGCCGAAGACGTCGAGGTAGAAGACCTCGCCAAATGCCACGATGTAGCTCTTGCTCTGAGCAAGAGCTTGAAATTCTTCGGGACTCGTCAACGTCGGCGCTGTAAGCACTTTATTTTTATCGACAAGGTGCAATCGGACTGCTTTCAGACCGCCGGTAGAATCTCCGGGGAACAGTATGGAGGTTGTCCCACCGGTCGCAGGCAAAAAATTATTTGGGGCTGCGCCTGTGAAGGGCTTTGGCAGTTGATACCGATTCGCGTTCAGGGGAATGATGTGATGAAGGGGCAACTTGGGATCTTGCCCGTTTGGAAGTACATCGACTACAACAGCAAACGAAATGCCCTCTGAGGCAGTTTTCCCAATATTTTGGAAAGTGGGGTAGCTCCCTTAGTACAGTAACCACTACTGGTTGTGCTTTCCGGTGGGCGCGTTTGCTCGCGATGGCCGGTAGCGGGATGGTTTTGTGACCAGGGCGTTCTCCAGCAGCCGGTAGAACAGCATTCCCCGGCGGCGCGACTTTCTACGATTGAAGCGGAACGCGAACTCATCGAGATACGCGTCCAGA
>JASHOC010000315.1 GCA_030041305.1 Acidobacteriaceae bacterium | reverse complement strand
CGTGAAGTTTTGAGGGGCGTGCCGGGTGGCGTTTTCTTGGGAAAAACGCCACTCAACGTTCGAGGTTCTGCTCTACACCAATTGGAGAACCGCTATAGCCGGTGGCGGAGCGGGGGAACTCCGTGAGGCTCAGGAGATTGCTTGCCGGGTCGTGGAACCACGCCACACGGGCGCCACCCGGCGCAGTCCAGACGCCGCGCGGATCGCCATCGTTCATGCCGCCGTAGCGCACGAAAGCGACTCCGGCCGCGACCAGTCTGTCCACTTCATCTTCGATGGAGTCTACTTCCCAACCCAATACCGTGAAAGGCGCGGGGTGGTGCTCATTCACCAGGGTGACGCGGAGCATGGTACCGTGGGCGTCGAGAACCAAGGCCGCGGGAGACTCGCCATCCGTGACCCTCAAGCCCAACACGCCCTCATAAAACTGCCGCGCCACCCCCAGATCGGTGGCGGCGATGAACGCGACCAGTTTTGCGGAAGCGAGCATGGGGCACCTTGCGGTCTGGTTGTGTTTGCCTACCGGCGGCCGAAGCCGCGCGGCTGGGGCGCCGCGACGGGGAGGTTGGTTTTGCCTTGAGGATAGACGACGAGAAAACGGCTCAGACCTTCGCCAACACTGGCGGTTTCGATGCCTTCGAGGGAGCGGCAGGCCAGGTGCAAGAGGCGGCGCTCGCGGCTGTTCATGGGCGGGAAACTGTAAGGAACTCCGGTTTGGCGCACTTTTGCCGCGGCGGTTTCCGCGGCGAGGCGAAGTTCCTGGGCGCGCAGAGCCTTGAAATTCCCGGCGTCGAAGCTAACCGCATCGTGCTCGCGCGGATCGAGGCGCAAGATCTGCACGGCGATGGTTTCGAGCGCTCGGAGCAATTCGCCGTTGTGCTGAGTAACAAGCCCGACGTCGGGGCCGCCCAGTTCGACATAGATCTGGCGGGCTTCAAGGCCCTCGGGATCGCGCGCGCCGTCGCCCGCGGTGATGCGGTACTTGAGGCGCATTCCGCCCAATTTGTTCAGCGAATTGAGAAATCGGGCGATTCTTTGAGCGGCTTCCTGCAGGTCGGCGATGGCCATAACCAACCAGTATCGCAGAGCGGGGTGGAAGGCGGGGAAATGCGAGCAGGGATCAGGGGGCAGCGGTCAATAGGCAGTGATCAGAGAGGAGAGATCAGAGATCGATGCAGCGCGATGGCAGATGATGCAGGGTGGGCGTCGCGGTTTCTCAAGTCCCCTGCGGGACCTGAGAAACGCGGCGGGTGGCGAGGCAGGGTTGGATGAGGCCGCATGCCGGCTGCGATGCGGCTATTTGACGGCGGCTAGCATTTCCTCGCGGTTTGCGGCGGAGGGTTCGCGGGTGAGGGAGCCGTTGACCAGTCGCCAGATGCCGAGCGGATTCTCGTCTTTCAACTCATTGGGCAATGCGGACTGCGGGAAGTCCTGATAGCAGACAGGGCGGACGAAACGATAGATGGCCTGCGTGCCGACCGAGGTGAAACGGCTGTCGCTGGTGGCCGGGTAAGGGCCGCCGTGAACCATGGCGTGACAAACCTCCACGCCGGTAGGGAAACCGTTGACGATGAGGCGGCCGGCCTTGCGTTCGAGGATGGAGATCAGATCGGCGCTGGCGGCCAGATCGCTTTCGGTTCCATGGAGGGTTGCGGTGAGCTGGCCTTCGACGGACCGGGCGAGGGCGAGCATCTCGCCGCGATCTTCGTAACGGATGACGAGGGTCGAGGGACCAAAGACCTCACCGGCCAATTCGGGATCGCGGACCAGATCGGCGCCGGCAATTTCAAACAGAACGGGGATAGCGTAAGTGCTGGCGAGATCCACCGGCGAGCCGGCTTGCGCGACGGTGGAAACGCATTGATTGCCTTTGCGGGAGGCCACGCCGGAGCGGTAGCTCTTGGAGATGCTTTCCGTAAGCATGGGCGAGCACGAAGCCCCCTCGACATGTTTCCTGAGCCCGGCGACGAGGGCGTCGGCATCCTGGCCGCGGGGCAGGAAGACGAGGCCGGGCTTGGTGCAGAACTGGCCTACGCCGAGGGTGAAGGAGCCGAAAAGGCCGGAGGCGATTTGCGCGCCGCGCGTGCGCAGAGCTTCAGGGAGCACGAAAACGGGGTTGACGCTGCTCATCTCAGTGAAGCAGGGGATGGGCTCGGGGCGCGAGGCGGCGAGGTCCATGAGCGACCGGCCCGCGGTTAATGAGCCGGTGAAGCCGACCCCTTTGATCTTGGGATGCTGAACGAGGGCCGCGCCCAGCTTGGAGCCGGCGCCGAAGAGCAGGGCAAAGACACCCGCCGGCAGGCCGCACTCGCGTACACTGCGGGCGATCACCTGGCCCACCAACTCGCTTGTGCCGGGATGCGCGGAATGGGCCTTGACGATGACGGGATTGCCGGCCGCGAAAGCCGACGCGGTGTCGCCGCCGGCCACGGAAAAGGCGAGGGGAAAGTTGCTGGAGCCGAAGACGGCGATGGGACCGAGGGGGCGAAGGACAGACCGGATGTCGGCCCGGGGCAGCGGCTTGCGGTCGGGCTGCGCGGGATCGATGCGCGCATTGACCCAGGACCCCTCTTCGACGACATCGGCGAAGAGGCGAAGCTGATTGACCGTGCGCGCCAGCTCGCCTTTGAGCCGCGCCTCGGGCAAGCCTGTTTCGCGATGAGCGCGGTCGACGACCTCGGCGGCGATGGAGTCGAGGCCGGCGCCGATGTGGCGCAGAAAGCGCGCGCGATCCTTGCCGGGAAGCGTGCGATAAACGCCAAAAGCCTCATCGGCCAGATCGGCCGCAAGGGCGAGATCTTCGAGTGAAGCGTAATGGTAGGTGGGTTCGAGCGTGGTTCCGTTGGAAGGATCGTACCCTGCGAAAGTCCCGGTGCTGCCAGGGTGGGACTCGCCATGGATGATGGAATGTCCAGTCAGCATGATTTCCCCGTGATTCGATAGCGCCGCGGGAAAGCGCGCCCGGCGGCCGAGTTAAAAGTGCAGAAATTGATTGCAAAACTCAGATGCGTTCGAGTTAAGGCAATCGCCATCCGTAAAATTCGAATTCTTACCGGATTACGTCGATCGACGCACGAGACAAAGCTCGAAAATGCGAGCCAGTTCTTTGGATGCCCCACAGGCCGGCCAGTCTCAGAAATTCTACTTCGGCCGCGAGAGCCGCTGTCAAATCAGGAGCCTGCGACGAGGGGCGAAACGGCCGAAATACAGGACTTTTTCGCTTGACAGCTTCGAAATGTGGAGATACGTTTACCTGCAACGAGTTCCTCCCCCGCAACGGGCCATCCCAAGCTGCAAAGTCGAGTTGTTGTCACGCCGTCCCACCGAGCCCGGCTTCGGGCCCTAGAAGCGTCTGGAGGCGCCATGGTTTCGAAAATAGGAAAGCTGTGCTGTGCGTCAATCGGTTTCATCCTGTTCCTAAGCCTGTCCGCGGTGATCGGGGTTGCGGCCGAGAATGGTTTTTCCACGATTCCCGGCAGCTTAAAGCCTACGACCGACGTTGACATGGGCGAATTCAGCAGCGCCCGCATGACGGTCGAGGTGGTGCTGGCGCCGCGCAATGCGACGGGGCTCTCGGCCCTGCTTGCCGACATCTACAACACGAACAGCCGGAATTACCAGCACTGGCTGGCCAAAGGCGAGTTCAACGCCCGTTTTGCCCCGGATAGCGCGCAGATCGCCGCAGTGGCCAATTATCTGCGGGAGAGCGGATTGGACCTGGAAGCGACATCGTCCCCGTTTCTAGTGCGGGCAAGCGGGCCGAGCAGCATGATCGAAAACACATTCAAAACTTCGATCCACAGCTATCGCAATCCGAGGGGGATTACGTATTTCTCCAACGCCAGCGAGATTAAGATACCCGACACCTTCGCCGGAGCGGTTCTGGGCGTTGTGGGCCTTTCCAACACGGTGCGCGCGCACACCCACCTTGTGCGCCCCAACAAGCAGAACTCGCCCCCGGTTCCAAGCTGCGAGACGCCCTACGTGACGGCGGCAGAGCTGTTCAACGCCGTCAATAACAACGTGGGGTTTCCTTACGGGTATGGCGGAGGTCCGGGATGCAATGGCCTAACCCCGTCGCAAACCAACTCCATCTATGGCGCGCCCGATCTGGGGTCTGAAGCCAA
>JASHOC010000032.1 GCA_030041305.1 Acidobacteriaceae bacterium | reverse complement strand
ACTCAAGTGTGGGGCGGTGAGTGGCGGCGTCAAGGGTCAAGATGAACGCCAAAGAACGGCGCCCTTGACCCCGCCACTCACCGCGATGCTTTCGTCTGCCTTGACAATAGCCAACGTCGTCATACACAGGATGACAATGGTTTTGCATTTTGGCGGAAGGGCGAGATTCAATCTCACCCTAGCGACAAAAACAGAGGCGTCGCCAGGATGGGGCGCCCGCGCGCTATGCGGCGCGACGGATGGTAAATTCGATGTAAAGCACTTATGCTGAACGTGCGCGTGGAGAGCCGCGGCGGCGGATGGGGTTGGGGTCTGCTGCAATGAAGGAAAACGCAGAGGCTCTTGGACCGGCTGCAAAATGGGGAACTCGTTATCGCTATCGGGATTTGCCTTCAAGAACCTGGGGCGGCGGCGGCTGAGGACGCTGCTCACCCTGGGCGGCATTGGCATGGGGGTGGGGGCCTTTGTGGGCCTGGTGGGTTTTTCGAGCGCGTTTGCGCAACAATGGCGGCAGATTTACTCGAGCAGCAGCACGGACCTGGCGGTGATCCGCGGGAGCTTTCTGAGCAGTTCGCTGGAGGAAAGCGCGGCGGCGAAGGTGAGGAGTTTGCCGGTGGTGGCGCAGGCCTCGCCCACGATTTTTAACCTGATGGACCTGACGCCGGACGTGAATGCGCTGGTGTATGGCTGGAAGGCCGACGCGTTTGAGTTGGATTCTCTCGAGATTCTCGCCGGGCGGCGCTTCAGCGACGGGAAACCCGAAGTGATGCTCGGCGACGTGTTGGCGCAGGACCTGAAAAAGAGAACCGGCGACACGCTGAACATTCAGGGTGCGCGGTTCAGGGTGGTGGGGATCTATCATGGCGCTTCGGCGCTGGAAGCGGACGCGGTGGTGATGCCTCTCAGCCAGTTGCAACAGATCAGCAGCATGCAAGGGGAAGTGTCGACGGTGGATGTGCGGCTGCGGCCGGCGCCGCGGGGAGAATCAGAAGAGCGCTACCTGAAGCAGGCGCAGGCCGAGATTGAAGCCGCGCTGCCGGGAGCGCGCGCGGTGCCGGCGGCGGAGCGGGCCAGCGACAATCAGTTTGTGAAGCTGGCTGAGGCTTCAGCGTGGGGCACCTCGTCGCTGGCCCTGCTGATCGGGATTGTGGGAATCGCCAACACCATGGTGATGGCGGTGTACGAGCGGACGCGGGAGATCGGGACGTTGCGCGCATTGGGGTGGAAGCGCGCGCAGATCCTGGCGCTGATTGAGCTGGAAGCGGCGGCGTTGGGGCTGGGAGGGGGAATTGTGGGCGTGGCTTTGGGATGGGGCGCGCTGCGGATGCTGGCGGCGCTGCCGAAAACGGCAAGCCTGGTTTCGGCGGCGCTGGGGTGGGGGGTGGTTGCCGAGGCGCTGGGCATCGCGGTGCTGGCGGGGCTGATGGCGGGAGCGCTGCCGGCATGGCGCGCGGGGCGGCTATCGCCGGTGAATGCGCTGCGCCATGGATAGGGGGGATCGGGACGCGGAGAGGTTGCCCTGGGAGGCCGGCCTATCTTCCGCCCCGCCGGGGCTGGAGGAAGGGATCACGCTTGTTCCCCGGGCTTGCGCCTGGGGCTACCGTCTTTTGCCCGCACAAGCGGGCTCCGTTCGAATGGCGGGGCTTGCATTCAGAGGCGTAAAGGCCCTGCTCCGTCCGCAGGGCGAGATGCGGTGAACTGAGCGACATTTACACAAGCGCATGGCGAAATTGGGGGCATTTTGTTTTCCCGCAACCGGTCATCTGAATCCGATGACGGCGCTGGCGCGTTCCTTGCAATTGAGAGGTCACGAGGTAACGATCTTCGGCATTGCGGACACCGAAGCGCGGGTGCGCGGGGCGGGAATCGGATTTCATCGGATTGGCGCGGAAGATTATCCGGCGGGGGCGCTCAAGAAGCTGGACGCGCGCATGGCGCAGTCCAAGGGGATGGTGACGCTGCGCTTGACGATGGAGCGGGTGAGGGACGCGGCGCGGATGGTGCTGCGCGACGGTCCGGAGGCGGTGCGGGCGGCGGGCATGGAAGCGCTGCTGGTGGACGAAGTGGAGTTTGCCGGAAGCGTGGCGGATCACTTGGGCCTGCCGTGGGTTTCGATCGCGCTGATTCCGCCCTTTGTGCCGTGCGACGGGTACCCTCCGTTCTGGTTCGGTTGGGGGCCGGGCCAGGATTGGGCGCGACGTTTTCGGAACCGCATGGGCATTCGGTTGCTTTCGGGGATGGCGGCGCCGGTGTTCAGGGAAGTGAACCGGCAGCGTCGCGCATGGGGAATGAAACCCTTCAAGCGACCGGAGGACGCGCTGTCGCCGCTGATGCAAATCGCCCAGATGCCCGAAGCGCTGGAATTCAAAATTCCCGGCAAACGGCCGGCGCGGCTTTACTACACCGGACCATTTATCCACGCGCAGCAGCGGGCGGCGGTGGAGTTTCCCTGGGAGCGGCTGAATGGCCGCCCGCTGATTTATGCATCGCTGGGGACATTTCAGAATGGTTCGGCGGCTATTTTCAGAACCATTGCCGAAGCCTGCGCGGGACTGGAGGCGCAACTGGTGATTGCGCTGGGGGGCGGGCTCGATCGAGCGAGGCTGGGGAAGCTGGCGGGCGATCCGCTGGTGGTGCGCTTTGCTCCGCAACTGGAAATTCTGAAGCGGGCGGCGCTGGTGATTACGCATGCCGGGATCAACACGGTTCTGGAATCGTTGGCAGAGGGCGTGCCGCTGGTGGCGGCGCCGCTGGGCAACGATCAACCGGGAATCGCGGCGCGGGTGAAGGCCTGCGGAGCCGGGGTGGTGGTTCCCTGGCGAAGGCTCAACCCGAAGAGGTTGCGCCGAGCCGTGCTGCGGGTGTTGGAAGAGCCCCGATACCGCGAGGCGGCGCAGGCCTTGCAGAGGAGCATCCGGGAGATGGACGGACCCGGACGCGCGGCGGAGCTGATCGAACAGGCCCTGCAACTGGATGGACGTTGACGGGCGATGTTGATTGCCGGCGCGGGAGGGTTAGGTGCGTTGCGCAGGGATGTTGAGCAGGCGTTCGGCGTTCTGGTGAGTGATTTTGCGCATGTCGGCGGGGCTGAGGGGAAGGGAATCGAGAAAACGGCGCCCGGCCTCGGTGGAGCTGAAGGGGTAGTCCACGGAAAAGAGAATGCGATCGGCGCCCACCACTTCAAGAGCGCACAAGAGCGGCGGGAGGGTGAAGTAACCGCTGGTGGTGATGTGGAAGTGATGATGAAAATACTCGGCGAACGGCCGGTGGAGTTGGTTGAGGCTGCGAGTGAGCACGGAATGGGCGCGAGCCAGGGAAAAGGGAAGATTTTCGCCCATGTGGCCGATGATGAAACACAGCTTGGGGAAGCGGTCGAATAGGCCGGAGCCGATGAGGCGCAGGCAGTGCATGCCGGTTTCGACATGCCAGCCCCAGCCGGCCGTGGAGAGGAGGAAGGCGAAGTCCTCAGGCAGGCCGCTGAAGTAGGTCAGGTGGACGGCCGCGGGCGGAGGCGCAGGATGCAGGTAGATGGGGGCGCTGAGGCTTTGCGCCGCCTCAAAAAACGGTGTGAAGCGGGGATGGTCGAGAAACAGGCCGCCCGAGGCGCCGTTGACCATGACGCCTTTGAAGTCGAGTTGGCGGATCGAGCGCTCCAATTCGCGGGCGGCGGTTTCGGGTTCGCGCAGATCGAGCGCGGCGAAGGCGGCGAAGCGGCGAGGGTGCGCCGCGACGGCCGCGGCCATGGCGTCATTGGCGTCGCGGGCCAGGGCGTTGGCGGTTGCGGGATCCAGGCGGTCCATGTCGCCGGCGGCAAGAGAAAGGACCTGGATGTCGATGCCGGCCGAGTCCATGTCGGCGATGCGGCCCTCGCCGAGGTCGAGCAATTTGGCGCGAATGGAGCGGAAGTAGGCGGAGGCGGCGTCGCGGCGGCTGTGGGCGTCGGTGGCTTGAAGAAACTTTTCGGTGGAGAAGTGCTCTTCGAGGGTGATGGTGCGCATGGAGGGGTTCTCCGCTGTGGCTCCGCCTCAAGGATAGTCTTGCCGCGGCGCAGCGGGCAAAGCTGAGGGCGTGGCGGGAACGGGGTGGTTTGGGCGCGATCCCTGCGAGGATGCGCGTGGGAATGTGCGCGCAGCCACTTGCAGTTACACTGGGAAGCAGCGGTTGTGCCGGATGGGGCGGTTATTGCGACGGGGAAAGGCGATTTGGTTCGATTGCTGCGGGCGCAGCTAGTGTGGCGCCCCAGAAGTTCGCATTAGAAAAGATGGAGAGGCAACCGCAAATTCTTCGCTTACCACCCCCAGCCTCCACCCCAAAGAGCAAAGACCGCTCTGTGGGGACCCCGGAAAGCGTTTGGGGCCCTGTGCGCTCAGAATGACATCGATCATTCTGTCAAGAAATTCTGGGACAGAACATTCGAGTGGTTCGGGACTTTTTCGGGTGAGGCATTCGGGTTTGTATGGATAAGTTCGTCATTCGCGGCGGCAATCCGTTGAGCGGCGTGATTCGCGTCTCAGGCGCGAAGAACTCGGCGCTGCCGTGCATGGCCGCGGCCCTGCTCACCGAAGACGAAGTGACGCTCGAAAATATTCCCAAGGTGCGCGACATCGAGACGGAGCGGCGGCTGCTTCAGTCGATGGGCGCGGAAGTGGCGCTGCGCGAAGGCGAGGCACAGGACCAGACCACGATCAGCTGCCGCAGACTTTCCGATCCCGTGGCGCGGTACGAGATCGTGAAGACGATGCGCGCCAGTTCGCTGGTGCTGGGACCGCTGATTGCCCGCATGGGCGTGGCGCGGGTGGCGATGCCGGGCGGGTGCGCGATTGGCGGGCGACCGATCGACCTGCACATCAAGGCTCTGGAAAAAATGGGCGCGGCGATTGCGCAGGAGCACGGGTATCTGGAAGCGCGCGTGGGTACGGGGACAGGGAATGGGGCGGGACGCCTGCACGGCGCGCACCTGGTCTTCGACCGCATCACCGTGACGGGCACGGAGGACTTGTTGATGGCCGCAGTGCTGGCCGAGGGCGAAACGCTGATGGAAAACTGCGCGCGCGAGCCGGAGGTGGTGGACCTAGCCGCGCTGCTGACGGCGATGGGCGCGAAGATTGAGGGCGCAGGCACGGCGACGATGCGCGTCGAAGGCGTGACGAGTCTGCATGGCGCGCGCTACCGCATCAATCCCGACCGCATCGAGGCGGGCACATTTCTGATTGCCGGGGCCATTACCGGCGGCGATCTTACCGTGGCGGATTGCAATCCGGCGCATCTGGGCGCAGTGATCGCGAAGCTGCGCGAAGCCGGCGTTCAAGTGGACGCGCTCGGCGAGGATGCGGTGCGCGTGCACGCCGCAGGCCGGCTTGTGGCGGCCGATATTTCGACCGAGGAGTATCCCGGCTTCCCCACCGACATGCAGGCGCAGTACATGGCTTTGGCGACACAGGCGGAAGGCGTGAGCCTGGTGCGAGAGAACATCTTCGAGAACCGCTTTATGCACGTGCAGGAACTGGTGCGCATGGGCGCGAACATCAAGGTGGAGGGCAGCATGGCCACGGTGCGCGGGCCGACGCGGCTTTCGGCGGCCGCGGTGATGTGCTCCGATTTGCGCGCCTCGGCTTCGCTGGTGCTGGGGGCGCTGGTGGCCGAGGGCGAGTCGATTATCGATCGCGTGTATCACATGGACCGCGGCTACGAACACTTTGAGGAAAAGCTGCTGGGCGTGGGCGCGCAGATTCAGCGGATGGGGAATGTTTTTGCGCCGCGGGAGGCGGAAACGGTGGCGGGGTGAAAAGGCAGGGAACAGGGAACAGGGAACAGGGAACAGGGAACAGGGAACAGGGAACAGGGAACAGGGAACAGGGAACAGGGAACAGGGAACAGGGGAATTCGCGGAGAATATCTCATCTGTCGGAGCCGCTGCCAGCGTTTTCAACAGGGCGCAGGTTCTTTGCGACGCAACTTCTTCAGCATGCGCGCGTTGTTATAGATGACCACGCGGATCATGACCGTGTTCGGTGAATCCTTGAAGAGGTAGGGATCTGAAGTGAAAAAGACTGTGCTTGCTTTTCTGTTGGCTCTCTCTCTGGCGCCTGCGGCTGCTTTGGCGCAGGTTGGGGTTGTGGTGCGCGTGGGGCCGCCGGCGCCCATTGTGGAGCATTATGGGCCGCCGCCGCATCCCGGCTATGTGTGGTTCGCGGGCTATCATCGCTGGGATGGCGCGCGGTATGTGTGGGTGCATGGGTACTGGGTGCGTCCGCCGCGCCCCGGAGCGGTGTGGGTGGCGCACCATTGGGTGCATCGCCATGACGGGTGGGTGCTGATTGAGGGGCATTGGCGGTGAGGCAGGGAATCAGGGACGAGGGAACAAGGGAACAGGGACCGAGGGACCAAGCGAACAAGAAAGCGGGGCGCATCATGGCCCCGCTCTCTTTTGGTCGGAAAGGCGGGACCTCCGCCCCTGCTAGCACAAATCGCTCGCTGAGAGCCCGGACCTGGGCGCCCATGTTTACTGGAATCTACGAATCATCGAGTCGCTGTGGCTAACGAATCTCGATCACATCGTTGGCTGCGGCGGCCGCGGCGTCGGCTTGCTCTTTCAGCTTTTCCGCTACGCCGTAGAACTCGGCGGCTTGGGGGCTCTTGGGGCCGGCGAGGGCAACGGGCAATCCGCGGTCGCCGCCTTCGCGAATGGCGGGAATCAATTCAATCGAACCTAAAAACGGCACGTTGAACTGTTTGGCGGTGCGCTCGGCGCCGCCGCGCGAGAAAATGTCGATGACTTCGTTGCAATGCGGGCAGCGGAAGTAGCTCATGTTCTCGACGATGCCCAGCACCGGAACGTTGACCTGGGCGAACATCTCGAGGGCCTTGCGTGCGTCTTCAAGGCTCACGTCGCTGGGGGTGGAAACCACCACGGCGCCGGTGAGCGGCACAGTTTGCACCAGCGAGAGGGCCACGTCGCCGGTGCCGGGAGGCAGATCGACGATGAGGTAATCGAGCTCGCCCCAGTCGACCTGCTGCAAAAACTGGCGAATGATCTGGTGCAGCATGGGCCCGCGCATCACCATCGGCTTGTCGCCCGGGGCGATGTAGCCGATGGAGATGGTTTTGACGCCGTGGGTGAGGTTGGGCTGGATCATGTTACCGGGACCCACCCTGGGCTGCTGCGAGGAGCCCATCATGAGCGGCACGTTGGGGCCGTAGACATCGGCGTCCATGAGGCCCACCTGTTGGCCGGTCTTGGCGAGCGCGATGGCGAGGTTGACGGCCACGGTGGTTTTGCCCACGCCGCCTTTGCCCGATCCGACGGCGACGATTTTGGCGACGCCGGGCAGCGCCGCCGGCTGAGGCATGGCATGTGAATGCGCCATAATTCTTGTTTTCTCCTTTTTGCTGCGAAAAGAATCCCGCAGGGTCAATTTGATTCCCGCAGAACAAATGTCCTCTTGCGATAGAGAAAAGCAACCGCAGATCCTTCCCCTTCTCTGCGCTCAGGGTCAGGATGACAGGACATTACTTTTCCAGTCTTCAATAAAGCCCTGCCTTGCTTTTGTTGCCGTTCGGCGCCGGACCCGACCAAGAGAGTTCCCCGGTTCGCGGCCATGCCCTGACGAGGCCTATTTGGCCGGGGTCGTTCGGCAGCCTGTTTCGCCATTTTTGTTAGCGGCTCGCCGCCTCCTGGAGCGCCGCGCTGATCTGTTTTGCCTGTTTGCGCAAACTGTTCTCGGCCTCGCGATGTTCGCGGCGGCGCAAGGCTCCCTCGTAGCGGCGCACCTCGTCGGGCGTCTCCGGCTGCACCTGCGGCACTTTTTGCAAACGTCCGCGCTCGTCGACGGCGACGAACACCAGGTAAGCGCTGGCCACGTGGGCCACCTCGCCGGTGCGGGTGTTTTCGGCCCACACTTTCACACCCACCTCCATGGAAGTGTTGAACGCGCGGTTGACGCTCGATCGCAAGGTGAGCAGGTCGCCTAAGCGCACGGGACGGATAAAGTCGATGTGATCCATGGCCGCGGTCACCACGTTGGCGCGCGAGAGCCGGTAGGCGGCCATGGCGGCGGTCAGGTCGATGAAGTGCATCAGGCGTCCACCGAGGAGACTGCCCAGGGTGTTGGTGTCATTGGGCAGGATGATCTCGGTCATCTCGGACTGGGTGCTGGTCACGGTGCGCACCGCCGGGTTCGTTTGGCTCTCGCTCATCTCGCTATGGCTCCGTTGACGGCCGTCCTTTCGCCGTTCGCTGCGCTCCGGTTCAACTTTCCACAGGCGGCCAGCTACAATAGGAAAAGACAGCGGCCAATTTACGAAACCGGGAAACCAGTCCCTGTTCCAGTTTCGGCAATCCCTGTCAATTAAGCAAATCTCCCGCGGCGTCGATGCGCGGGGCGGATTGCTCACAGGCGTCATGGACAAGATTTCAGGACTCAAAGAAATTCTCGCGCTGGACCCCAAAAACAGCTTTGCCCGTTATGGCGTGGCCATGGAACTGGCCGGCCGCGGCGACACTGCGGGGGCGCTGGCCGAGTTCGACACGCTGCTGGCCAATGATCCGGATTACACGGCGGGGTATTTTATGGCGGCGCAGACCCTGGCCGGAGCAGGACGCAAACAGGAAGCCATCGAACGGCTGAAAGCCGGCATTGGTTGCGCGGCGCGCAATGGAAACAGCCACGCTTTAAGCGAAATGCAGTCCATGCTGGGCGAACTGGATCGATAGAACACGCGCTTTGCCGCGGCCGCTCCGGCGGAGGTGTGAAATAATGGGATGGGAGAGCGCGCGGCGGAACTTTTGCGCCGATCGTGCGTCCAAGGCCTCACATGGCGAAGAAGTATTCAATCGTCGTTCCGTTTCATAACGAAGAGGAAAATGTAACCGTTCTCTACGCCCGCCTGAAGCAGGTGATGGAGCAAGTGGGAGAGAGCTTCGAACTGGTGCTGGTCGACGATGGCTCGCGCGACCGCACCTACAAGCTGCTCGAAGAGATTGCCGCGGTGGACAGCCGTGTTCTGGTGGTGAAGCTGCGCCGGAACTTCGGGCAGACGTCGGCGCTGGCGGCGGGATTCGATCACGCCTCAGGCGAATTCATCCTGGCGATGGACGGCGACCTGCAGCACGACCCCAACGATATTCCGGCCTTCCTGGAGAAGCTCGATGAGGGCTACGACGTGGTCTCGGGCTGGCGCAAGGAGCGCACCGACAACTTTGTCTTGCGGCGCATTCCGTCGCGCTGCGCCAACTGGCTGATGGCCCGGCTTTCCGGGGTTCCCATCCATGACTTCGGCACCACGTTTAAGGCCTACCGCCGCGAGGTGATCCAGAACATTCCTCTTTATGGAGAAATGCACCGCTTCATTCCGGCGCTGGCCAGTTGGTATGGCGCGTCGATCTGCGAGGTTCCGATCAAGAACGTGAACCGGGAGCGGGGCAAGAGCCATTACGGCATCGGACGCACGTTCCGCGTTTTCTTCGATCTGCTCACCATCCGTTTTCTGCTCCGCTACATGAGCCGACCCTTGCACTTTTTCGGCGGTGTGGGGATGCTGGGCATCTTGAGCGGCAGCGGGATGGCGGTGGCGCTGCTCATCATGAAGATCCTGCATCCGGCGGAGAACATGATGGACGATCACGCGCCCATGTTCGTGATTGGTTCGGTGCTGATTGTGGCCGGCATTCAGATGCTGGCCATCGGTCTTCTCGGGGAACTGGAAGTGCGCCATCACTTCACCAATCAGCATCCGGCCTCGTACGCCGTCGATCGGCTGGTGCGCCTGGCCCCGGGAGAAGAGCAGAGCCTGCTTTCGGACCGGCGCGAGGGAGACGAACTTTAAAAGCCAGGCGATCTGAGTTTTTGCCCGCAAGGCCGTCCACCCCAAGTTGGGTTCGTCGCTCGTAGGACTGGTTGCATGAGCTGGGCGCTGTTGCGAAACGTCCCTCAGGGGCTAAAGCCCGGTCGTTTATGCGGCTTTTTGCGGCACGGCTGAAGCCGTGCCCTTTCAAAGCCGGCGAGTTTTTCAGCAGCTTGTGAAGCCGCGCCCTTTCAAAGCGGGATTTATGCGTCCAGCTCCAAGTACGAGGCGCGAACACAATAATCTTGCGGCCTCCCGCCCCCAGGGTTCATGCTTAACGCTGATATGAAAGCGATTCAGATTCATGAGACGGGCGGGCCGGATGTGCTTCAGCTGGCCGAGCTGCCCATTCCTCAACCGGGCCCGGGGCAGGTGCTGATCCGCGTCGAGGCCATTGGCGTCAACTTTGTCGAGATTTACTTCCGCAAAGGACAATACAAAACCTCGCTGCCGCTGGTGCCGGGCAGTGAAGCGGCGGGCACCATCGAGGAGCTCGGCGCCGGCGTGAATGGCTTTGCCCCCGGCGACCCGGTTGCTTCAACCAGCGTGCTGGGCAGCTATGCGGAGTATGCGCTTGTGCCGGCGGCGCAGCTGGTGAAGATTCCCGACGGCGTTTCCTTGAAGCAAGCCGCGGCGGCGATGCTGCAGGGCATGACGGCGCATTATCTTGCCTATTCCACGTATCCGCTGAAGGCCGGCGAAACCGCGCTGGTGCACGCCGGGGCGGGAGGCGTGGGCCTGCTGTTGACGCAGATGGCGGCGCGGCTGGGGGTGCGCGTCTTCACCACGGTGTCAACGCCCGCCAAGGCGGAGCTGTCGCGCGAGGCCGGCGCGGCGGAGGCGATTCTTTACGCCGAGCAGGACTTTGAGGCGGAAGTGAAGCGCCTTACCGGCGGCAAAGGCGTGGACGTGGTGTACGACTCGGTGGGCAAGACCACATTTGAGCAGAGCCTCAACTGCCTGCGTCCGCGCGGGCTGCTGGCGCTTTTCGGCGGGGCCAGCGGAGCCGTGCCGCCGTTCGATCTGATCCAGCTCAGCAGCAAGGGCTCGCTATACATAACGCGGCCCTCTTTGTGGCATTACATCTCCACGCGGGCCGAGCTGGAGTGGCGCGCCGGCGATGTGCTGGGATGGGTGGCGAAGGGCGAACTGAAGCTGCGCGCCGAGCACGTTTACTCGCTGGCCGATGCGCCGCAAGCGCAGACAGACCTGGAAGGGCGCAAGACGACGGGGAAAATTCTGCTGGAGCCGTAAAGGCAGCTGCTAGCTGCTAGCTTCTGGCTCTTAGCTTTCAGCTATCAGCTGTCAGCTTTCAGTTCTGTCTTCTCATCTTGTTCGGCCGATTTTTTGACCTGGCGCCGTCTTTCATGAAAGGTGCAAACAAACAAAAGAGAAGAGAAATGCTACGGTCGATCATGTTTCGAGACCACAACCCGGACCGAAAGGGCACTCGGGGTTACTGCTAAAAGGTGAAAGCTAGGAGGTAGAAGCTGGTTCTCGGAGTGAAGCAAATGGATCAAATCCCGATTCACGCCAAGGACCATGTTTTCGTGCTTACGGGCGCGGGCATCAGCGCGGAGAGCGGGCTGCCCACCTTTCGCGCGTCGGATGGGTTGTGGGCCGGCTACCGCATCGAGGATGTGTGCACGCCCGACGCGTGGCGGCGCGATCCGGCGGCGGTGTGGGCGTTTTATTCGGCGCGGCGCGCCCAGGGACAAGAGGCGCAGCCGAATCCCGCGCACATTGCGCTGGCCGAGCTGGAGGCCAAGTTGGGCAGCGAGCGTTTTTTTCTCTGCACGCAGAACGTGGATGACCTGCACGAACGGGCCGGCTCAGGGAATCTTGTTCACATGCACGGTGAGCTGGGCAAGTCGCGCTGCGAATACGAATGCGGGCGGCCGCCGGTGGAGGACCATGCCGTGTACGCGAGTCTGGACGAGGTGGGCCGCTGCCTCTGCGGCGGGCGGATGCGGCCGCACATCGTCTTCTTCGGCGAGATTCCGCTGGAGATGCGGCGTATCGAGCGCGAGATCGACTGCGCCACGGTGATGATCGTGGTCGGCACCTCAGGCTCTGTGTATCCGGCTGCGAGCTTTGTCCACTGGGCCCGCGAAGCCGGCGCGCGCACGATCTACATCGGCCCGGAGGCGCCGCTGAACGCGGCTACCTTTACGAACGTGGTCGAGGGCAAAGCTGGCGAGAGCATGCCGGGACTGTTTTGCGTGGAAGGGAAGTAGGGTTAGGGCGGGGTGGACGCGGCCGGCGATGCGGAATGGTCTGGCTCGGTTGTGGCGGCGGCCGACTTAGCGCGTGGCGCGGGCGGGTCGTCCTCAGCGGGGTCGGCGGCGGAGCTTGGGGGGACGGCCGCCGGCTGGCGATTGTCGGCCTGGGAGAGCGGCGGCGCCTGGCGCACGGTGGGCGGAGGGACACCCGGCACCAAGGGCCGGCCGCAAAAGGCCGGTTCGTTGGCCATCTGCTTCAAAAACATGTGGAAACTGACGTGGCTCGGTTGCAGGGTGACCCAATAGCTCGAGTCGGTGAGCAGGGGCTTGTGCTGCTTGACAATCTGGTTCTCGACGATGCGGATTCCGCAAAGGAGATTGTTGCGGGGCTGGAGGATGGTCTTCTCCGGATCGTGTTCCGGGAGAAGCCGGTCGCGCGCCCAGTCGAAATCGCAGCCATAGCGGCGGCTATCTTCATAGGCAAGTTGGAGCAGACCCTGCTGGCGCACAATGCGGCCGGTGACGGGGTCCATGACGGCAACGGCCGGATCGCTGTGGCGGACGTCGGCGGTGGGCTTGAGCCCAGCCTCGGCGCCGGCCAAAGCCTGAAAGAAGTAGGCCCAGAAGGCGCGGCGGTCGGTGCGGTCGAGCTCGCGATAACGGGGACAAAGGTCTGCGACCGCAGTCGAATGCCGGCGCGAAAGCAGTCTGCGCGGCAGCGCCCTCTCAATCATGCGGGTCCAGGCAGGATCCCAGGTCTCCTCGTTCAGTTGCGCTTTTTGAACGGCGATGGGAGTGGGCGGGACGGGCTTGGTCACCGGTTCGGGGTCCGCAGGAGGATCTTGCCGCTCAGATTGCCCGCCGCTTACGGCGGGCGCGGCCAACAGTGCGCATATCACAATGCAAAACGCCCGGAACATGGCTCCAGCAGGACTTTCCTCCTGCGTGAGGTAAGATGCGCCGCTTGAATCTGGTGAAGATTCCTTTGGGCTAAGCAGGGAACCGTTGTCGGGTGAATACCGGGCGAGGTGTAAGGGATTCCCTGTTTTTTGTAGGGGCAGGCATCCACAGCGGCGGTTTCCGCTATCCAACCTTCATGAAGACATGTATTCTTTTCCCATCGGACTAATTTCGAACGTGAGTTCAGAGGCCTGGAGTCTTGGTTTATGGCTGCGCGGATCATTCATTTTGGGGCGGACAACTGCCATCGGCTCTGGGTCCTGCAAAGCGCAGGGTACTCGATCGATGACTGCCAATCGGTGGTGCAGCTTCGCACCGCGTTGCAGTCGGCAATCGACGCGGACGCCGTGGCTTTTACCGAGAGTGAGCGTTTTGCCCCGGACGAGGCTGTGCACGTGACGCGGTCGCATTCTGCGGCGCCTTTGATCCTTTTCCGCGAAACGCACAACGATTGCGCGGAGTCAGTGTTCGATCTGGTCGTGCCGGTGCTCGAACCTCCCGAAAGCCGGCTGACCAACATTGCGGCGCTGATTGCGAGAAGCCAGGCCGTGCGGGCCAACTCGCAGGGCCTGTCCAGGAAATCCTCAGTGCTGCGCCAGGAAACGGCTGCGGTTCGTCGGCGGTTCCGGGCGGAGCGGCAGCGGTCTATCCAGGAATGCTCCATGCCGAGCGATCCGTGGGATCGCGTGCGGGGCAAGCCCGGGCCCTCGCGGCAGGCTTGATCCCCCCGGCTTCCGGACGTGGGGGCAAATCCACCTCTTCAAGATTCATTTTGCGTTTTTCCGCAAAGGGCGCATACTGCGTTCATCGCTGGTTTGCGCAGGGAAACGCGCGGCCAGGATTTCCCCGAGCCGAGTCACTCATTCGCAAACGAAGATGGACGGCGCAAACGGCGTGAGGGCGAAGACCGTTGCCGGGTTCGCTCAACGAATCTCCGCTTGACGCGTCTTTAACAACACAGCCGGTTTTGCGTGCGCAAGCCGGCCAGACAGGAGCCATTCGATGCCCCTTGCCCAGCTTCCCCAAACTTTGGGACAACTGCGCGCTCACCCATCGTTTTCCGAAGCGCGTTTGAAATTACGCACCGTTAAAGACGAAATGCGCGCGAACCTGATGGCGCGGCTGGAGGCGAAGGAAACGATCTTCCCGGGGATCATCGGCTACGAAGACACGGTGATTCCGCAGATTGTGAACGCGGTTCTGTCGAAACAGAACTTCATTCTGCTGGGATTGCGCGGGCAGGCCAAGAGCCGCATCCTGCGCGCGCTCACCGCGCTGTTGGACGAGCGGCTGCCCTGCCTGGCGGGGTGCGAGATTCGCGACAATCCCTACCTGCCGCTGTGCAAGGGCTGCCGCGACCTAGTGGCCAAATGCGGCGATGCGGCCCCGATCGCGTATCTGACCCGGGACGACCGCTATGTGGAAAAGCTGGCCACGCCCGACGTGACCATTGCCGACCTGGTGGGCGATCTCGATCCCATCAAGGCGGCGCGCGGGGGCGAGGACCTTTCGAGCGAACTGACCATGCACTACGGCCTGTTGCCCCGCGCCAATCGCGGTCTGTTCGCCCTGAACGAACTGCCGGACCTGGCGGGGAAGATCCAGGTGGCGCTGTTCAACATCATGCAGGAGGGGGATGTGCAGATCAAAGGCTACCCGGTGCGGCTGGCCCTCGATCTGGCGCTGGTGTTCAGCGCGAATCCCGAGGATTATACGGCCCGCGGCAAGATCATCACGCCGCTCAAAGATCGCATCGGCTCGGAGATTCGCACCCACTACCCCGAAACCCTGGAGGAAGGCATCGCCATCACTGCGCAGGAGGCATGGCAGCAGCGCGGCGCGCCCATCGAAATTCCGAAGTACGTGCGCGAGGTCGTGGAGCAAGTGGCGTTTTCAGCGCGCGAAGACAAAAAAGTGGATAAGCGCAGCGGGGTCAGTCAGCGGCTGCCCATCTCGACGCTGGAACTGGTGGCGTCGAACGCCGAACGGCGCGCATTGCTGAATGGGGAAAAGCCGGCGCTGGCGCGGGTGAGCGACATTTACGCGGCCATGCCCGGCATTACGGGCAAGCTGGAGCTCGAGTACGAGGGGGAGATGCGCGGCGCCGATACCGTGGTGCGGGAACTGATCCGCGCCGCCGTGGGCAAGATCTACGATCGCTATTTCGACGGCGAGGACACCAGCCAGATCGAGCTCTGGTTCAACCTGGGCGGCGCGGTGAAGCTCGATGACGCGCAGCCGGCGGCGCAGGCGGTCAAAGAGCTCAAGGAAATCCATGGTCTGCTCGATAAGCTGCGCGCAGTGGAGGTGAAGACCTCCGACCCGGCGCCCAAGGTGGTGGCCGCGGCGGAGTTTCTGCTGGAAGGCATGGTGGCCCACCGCAAGCTCAGCCGCCGCGAGGATCGCGGGTTTGCCGCGCCGGAAGGCGCCGTGCGCAAAGAGCGCCAGGAACTGGAGGTCGAGTACGAAGACTGGCAGCGGTCGCGGAAGAGCACGCGGCGGGGCGGGTTCAATTGAGGGACGAGGGACTGAGGGGACTAAGGGACTGAGGGACTGAGGGACTGAGGGACTAAGGGACTCGGGAAAAAGGGGTCGACGAGGACCGAGGAAGTGCAGGGCTTTGGGGCGGCAGCCAGGGACCAGGGGCTAGAGCCTGCAGTTTCCGAGCTGAGAGCTGAAAGCGGGGTTTCATGAAGCGTGTTCGCTACACCAAGTACAACGGGGACCTGGCCTCGGAGATCGATCTCGAGAGCCTGCTGCAGGCGCTCTCGAATTACTTTCTGAACTCCGGGTTCTACGATCCGTACACCTCGTTCCAGGATCTTGACCAGACTCTCGACGATCTGCGCGAAGCCTTGCGGCGCGCCCTCCAAAACAGCGATTTGTTCGACGAATCGCTGCGCGAGCAACTGGAGCAGCTCGCTGCGCAGGGAAAGCTCGACGAAGTCATCGACAAGCTGATCGAGCGCATGGAGCAGGAGAATTACATTTCGTCGTCGCAGCCGTGGCAGGACGCGGAGCGCACGACGGCCGGCAATGGGCAGATCGGCAAGGTGGAAGGCGAGGTGCGCTTCGAGGTGACCGATAAGAGCCTCGATTTTCTCGGCTTTAAAACGCTCCGCGACTTGCTGGGCTCGCTGGGCAAATCGAGCTACGGCCGCCACGACACGCGGCACTGGGCGACCGGCATCGAGGCCAGCGGAGCTTCGCGGCGCTATGAATTCGGCGACACCCTGAACCTCGACACCACAGCCACCCTCAACTCGGCGATCATGCGCGAAGGCATTGGCCTGCCGCTCGAGCTCGACTATGGCGATCTCCATGTTCACCAATGCGAATATCAAAGCTCCTGCGCCACGGTGGTCATGCTCGACTGCTCGCACTCGATGATTCTCTACGGCGAAGACCGCTTTACGCCGGCTAAACGCGTGGCGATGGCCATGTCGCATCTGATCCGCACCCAATATCCCGGCGATTCGCTTTCGCTGGTGCTGTTTCACGATTCAGCCGAGGAGATGCCGGTGTCGCACCTGGCGCGGGTCAAAGTCGGGCCCTGGCATACCAACACGCGCGAGGGACTGCGGGTGGCGCAACGGGTGCTCGCGCGGCAGCGCAAGGACATGAAGCAAATCGTGATGATCACCGACGGCAAGCCCTCGGCGCTGACGCTGCCCGATGGGCGCATCTACAAGAATCCCTATGGACTGGATCCGCTGGTGGTGAGCGAGACGCTGGAAGAAGTGGCGCGCTGCAAGCGCTCCAGCATTATGATCAACACCTTTATGCTGGCCTCCGATTACGACCTGGTGCAGTTCGTCCACAAGGTCAGCGCCATGTGCCGCGGTAAAGCCTACTTCACCACCCCCGACACGCTGGGCCAGTACCTGCTGATGGATTACATGCAGCACAAGTCGAGGACGATCCACTGAGAGCCTGCCCGTAAAAAGGATCGAAAAAGATGCGCGCGGGCGGAAAGCAGAGAAGATTGGACCGGGCGCAAGCCCGCGCTGGCGCGTCCGTTTTTCCCCGCCATTGTACGAGTTGGCGCCGCAGAAGCTGCTCACGCAGCTTCTAAGATTGACCTATGCCGGGCAACTCTCGATCTCCCCGCTGGCTTTTTCGTCCGCTCGTTCCCCTTGCCCTGGCCGCCGCGCTCATCGCCGTCGTCGTCCAATCCGGTGAACTTGGCTCGTCCGACACCCAACACCGCGAGAATGCCGCCCACGCCCTCTGGACCGGCGATCCGCCCGTCCTACCCGGCGAGTATCCCGAGTTTGGCATCCCTGGACGCAATGGCAAACTGCAAACCTGGTACGGCATCGGCCAGTCGCTCTTGATGCTTCCGTTCGACGTTGCCGGCACATACATAGAGCGCCTGCCCGTCTTCGCAAATTACAACAGCAACGACCCCAGCGTGCGCAACATCGTCGTCAGCTACGGCACAAACATCCTGCTCAACGTGCTCACCGCGCTGGTCTCGTTCGGCTTTCTACGCCGTCTCCGGTTCTCCGTCGGCCAATCCGCGGCCGGGACTCTGGCGCTGCTGCTCCTCACCACGCACCTCCATTACACGCAGAACATGATGGAGAACAATTACATCTGCATGCTGACGCTGGTTGGCTTCTGCTGGCAACTGGAATGGGCGCAGACCGGCAGCCGCCGCGCGCTGCTGATTGGCGCGGCCGCGCTGGGCCTCAATCTGCTCACGCGGCTCACTACGGGCATGGACCTGCTCGCCTGCGCGCTCTTCGTTGATCTCGCGCTCCGGCTGGCGGGCATTCGCGGCGCCGCGCTGCTTGCGCGCGCCAAAACCTACGCCGCCATCGTACTGCCCGTCTACGCCTTTTTCATGATGCTCGACCGGCTCTACCAGTTCTACCGCTTCGGTTCCTTCTTCAATACCTACGCGGGGATTGCGGCGCGCCAGTGGCGCGCGCAAAATCCGCAGTTTCCGCCCAACTTCCCCTTCAGCGCGCCTTTTCACGCCGGTTTCCTGGGCGCACTCTTCGCGCCCGAGAAGTCCATCTTTCTCTTCGATCCGCTGCTCATCCTCATGCTGCTCGTCGCAATTGTCGCGTGGCGCCGCTTTACGCCGTCCGTAAAGGCGTATGTGCTGGCCACAATGGCGATGCTGTTCGCCTACATCAGCTTTTATGCGCGTTATTTCACTTTTGCCGGCGACTCGGCCTGGGGCGACCGCTACGTTTCCACAACCGTTCAGCTTGCCGCATTGCCTGCCGTTCCGCTGCTCTTGCAGCTCTGGCGCGAACTGGGCCGCTCAGTTCGCGCCCTCGGCGCCGCGCTCATCTGCGCCGGCGCCGTGGTCCAGGCCGCCTCGGTGGCCTTCTGGCTCTCGCTTGAGCTGTATCAGGAAGAGACGCTCGGCCATCCGACATTCGTCATCTGGCTGCGGCTTAAGAACATCGCAGCCTTTGCGCTGGGGAGGATGGACGCGTGGGGACTGACCAACGCGCCTATGCATGGCGACCCGTGGGATTACGTTCACATCACCTGTTGGAATTTTCTACCGTTTCTTTTGCGCCGTGTGAACGAAGCGCCCGCGTGGGTCTGCGATTTTACGCTGGCCCTATGGTGGGCCAGCGATGCAGCGCTCGCACTTGTGTTATGGAAACTTTGGCGTGTTCTGGCGTTCCACGCTCACGAAGAAGCCGGCGTTTTGAAAGAGCGAGACTCTGCAGGCTTGGGGGAAACTCTGTCAACACCGCAGTGTTGAAAACTTGAGAGAGTGCACCTCATGCCTTCCCCGGGGCCAAGATCCGGACCGGGGCGCCCGGCGCGTGCGCATCCGTGAGCTTTGAGAGATTTAGAACTTGAACTCCAGGCCGATGGTGGCGCGGGGGTTCCAGGTGCGGTGGGTGGAATAGTTGAGGGCCGGGGAATTGTTGATGAGCGAGAACGAGGCGCCCAAGCGATCGCCGGTGACGCGGATGGCCCAGCGCGAACCGACGTTGTAGCTCATGCCGCCGCCGAAACCGCCGGCGAACGAGGTGCTGGGGATCATGTGTTCGCCGGAGGTGTGTTCGATGCCCAACTCGCCAAAAAGAATACCATTCAGGGGGCCGAAGAGGCTGGCGTGGACCTCCGGCGCGGCAAGCGCCGAATAGACCCTGGGATCGCCGGGATTGGCCTGGCTGCCCGTTCCCGATCCTGCGGCCACTTTGTAGTACTCGCCGTTTCCCGAGATGCCGAAGTACTTGCCAAAATCGTGCGTGACCGCGACCTCAAGGCCCTGCAAGCCGTAGCGCGACTGGTTGACCTGGTTCAAACTGGTGTAGGCGTATCCGACGTAAGCTCTGTACTTGTATGACGTCGCAGCCGGGGGCGGACCGGGCGTGGCTTCCGGGGTGACCTGACCGCGAACCGCGAACGGCATGAGGGCGGCCAAGGTCAAAAGCAAGAACGTCCTTTTCAACGTAAAACTCTCCTCGCTGCTTTCTGCCGATCCACTGTCGTGGCACACGGGCTGAGTCCGGATTCTTGGCTCCGGGGCGGGCGCTGTGAGTGGTTTCCAGTACCTTCTTAGACTATCCTCTACCCCCTTGGTTTGACGAAGTCCGTCAGGGGGAGCGTCGCCACGCCGTCGTTGTGTCTGATACGATGATGGGCGAAAAAACCGAGCGGAGGCTTGCCCATGTTCACCGGCGCGCCGAATCACCCCGACATTCCTCACCGCGTTCTGTCACGCAGAGAGTTTCTCTCGACCGCCGGGGCCTTTGCCGGCGCGGCTTCAGCCGTGGCGGCGCTGAGACCCGCGCGCGCCTGGGCAGCTTCGGGCCAATCTCTCGACCCGGTGGGCGCGAACATTCGCTACGGCATCACCGGCTCGCTGTGGGGCGACTGGGTGAACGGTAACTTGCGCATGTGGACCGATGTGGGCAAGATTGCGGCCGATATTGCGCGCGTCGGTCTCGAGGGCTTCGAGCCATACGGCGGGCAGGTGGGCGCATATGTTGGCGATCCGCTCAGCCTCCGCAAGGCATGCAACGTGGCCGGCATCGTGCTGATCGACGTGGGCGATCTGCCGCCGGGCTGGGGGCAGGCGGAGCATGCTGCACACTCCGGAGGCGGAGGAGCCAACCGGACCTCACCCTGGCTCGATCCGGAAGGGAACGCCGAGCTGATCGAGAGAATGGCGAGTTTCGCGCGCGATTTTCTGGCCCCTTGCGGCTGCGACCACTGGAAAACCAACATGGGCAGCCGGCCGGAGGGCGGACCGAGCGAGGATCAGCTCAAGCGGCTGGCCGACACGCTCAACGCGATCGGCCAGAAGACCATCGGCTACGGCGTGCGGTTGGCGCCGCATCCGCATATCTGGGGACCGATGGAGCGCGAGCATGAAGTGCGCACGGTGATAGAGCTGACCGATCCCAACTATGTGTGGCTCACCACGGATACGGGCCACCTGACCCTGGGCGGGATGGACGCGGTGAAGATCATCAGCGACTATTTTCCGCGCATCGCGGAAGTGCACCTGAAGGACACCTTCCCCCGGTTTCGCGGCAATCATTCGACGCCCACGCGGGAGGAGTTCCGCAAGGCCAGCGTTTACCATGACCTGGGCTCGGGAGGAGTGGATTTTCCGGCTGTGCTCCGAGTGCTGCGCGAGCGTAATTTTAAAGGCTGGGTGGCGCTGGACTTGGACGCGCCGAGGCCCGACGACGGCACGGGAAGCATCGATGACAATCTCGCCGTGAACATCCGCTACCTGCGCGACAGGCTGCACGTGAGGCTGCCGAAATCGGCATAATGGCGGGTGGCTTCAACGGCTGGCGCCGGCAGCGGCGGTCTCAGTTCGTTCCAGATACCAGGGAATATTGATTACGACAATGCGGCGGTTGCCGCGCATGAGCAGGATGACCTTGAGCAGGTCGGAGCGGCGGTTGTGCAACATGCCCTCCCACCAGCGGCGCACCACCAACTCCGGCACCAGCACGCAGACTTTGCGGTAGCCGGTTTCGCGCTCCACCTCGAGCACGTAGTCCACCACCGGTTGCAGGACATAGCGGAAGGGCGAACGGAGCGTGACGAGGTGGGGGACACACCTGCCTGAAGCGCGGAGCGGCACGGCGATGAGGTTCTCCCACTGGTCGCAAAACGAGTCCGGTGTTTCGCCGGTAATCACGTGGACACAGCGAATGTCGGTGGACATGGAGAGGGCAAAGGAAAGCGCCTTCTCTGAAATCCGGCTCCAGCGGTCGATGGGCAAGACCACGATGGGCTCGGTGACTTCGGCGGGAATGATGGGCCGGTTGAGATCGATCTCGCGAGCGACGCGGACATAATGGTGCCTGACGGCGCGCATGAACAGGATCATGGCCACCACCAGCAGTCCGGTGATCCAGGCGCCCTCAATGAACTTGGTGAGGAAAACGACCAGGGTGGTGATGCCGGTGGCCAGAGCGCCGAAGCCGTTGACGAACATGCGCAGCGGCGCGTCGCCTTGACGCTTCCAGTGCATCACCATGCCTGCCTGCGAAAGCGTGAAGGCCATGAAAGCACCAACGGCGTACAGGGGAATGAGGCGGTCGGTGACGCCGCCGAAAAAGGTCAGCAGCAGCCCAGTGAGCGCCACCAGCACGTAAATTCCCCATGAATAGAGCAGGCGGCGGCCGCGGATCAGGAACACGTGGGGCATGTAATTGTCGAGGGCGATGGCGCGGGTGAGGCGGGGAAAATCGGCGAAGGCGGTGTTGGCGGAGAGCGCCAGCACCACCAGGACCGAGGCGATGGTGACGTAGTAGAACCAACCGCGGCCCATGACCGCGCGCGTGAGCATGGAGAGGACGCTTTCGTAACCGGGGCTGCCCGGGTCGGTGGCGGCGATTCCATAGGCGCGGCAAAGGAGAGCGATGCCGGCCAGCAGAATGGCGAGCAGGGCGATGATGATGGTCAGGGTGGTCTTAGCGTTTTTGCGCGTGGGGTCGCGAAAGGCCATCACGCCGTTGCTTACCGCTTCCACGCCGGTCATGGCGGTGCAACCGGACGAGAAGACCTTCAGCAGCAGCCACAAGCTGATGGCGGCGGTCGCCGCCGGAATCGGGGGCATGGGCGTCACAGAATGCGGATGACCGGCCGCGAACACGGTTTGCCATCCGCCCACGGCGATCACGATCAACAGCGTAGCCGTGAACACATAGGTTGGGATCATAAACACCACGCCGGTGTCGTGAACGCCGCGCATGTTCACCACGGTGAGCAGGACCAGGACGGCGAGGCAGAACCCCAGGGTGTGCGGCTGCAGGCTAGGAACGGCGGAAATGAGAGCGCCGACCCCGGCCGATATGCCCACCGATGCGGTGAGGATGTAATCGATCATGAGTGCCGAAGCAGCCAGCAGGCCCGCGCCCGCGCCCAGATTTTCAGTGGCTACGGTATACGAGCCGCCGCCCTGCGGATACGCCTCGATGGTTTGGCGGTAGCTGAGGTAGACGATTCCCAGCAGGACGATAATGGCGAAACTCACCGGCACGATGTAGCGCACGCCGGCGAGCGAAAGCGGGATGAGCAGGGTGAGCGCGGCTTCAGGGCCGTACGCCGCGGAGCTCAGGGCGTCGAGGCCGAAGACGGGAATGCCGGCTAAAGGGCCGATGTGCTCGGCGCGCTCCTCACTGGTGGCCAGCGGACGGCCGAAGAGGAAATTCAGAATACGTCTGGGCAGGGGCATGAACCTTCGTCCGCGGGCGTGGGTTACGAAAAGGAAGCCGTCGAAGGCATTGTCTCATGCGCAGGGGGGCGAACCGGGATCAACCGCCGGAAGGCGGAGTGGGGAGAACGCTAGGACAGGGACGCGAAAGAAGCTCGAGCCGAGTCTGGCGACGGCTTCCCGGCGGCATGGCCGGGGCCTGTAGCCCTCAGGAAAGGCAGCCCGGGCGGGATTTTGAGGACTCTTTGCAGGAAAGGGGATTTCCGGCTCGCCATGGCTACCTCATTCGTGCTAGCATCATGGCCGAAGTCTGTCCCCGCTCAGGTCAGGTTGCAGCGTGGGCCTCTCCAACCTGGCAAGGGTTCGCCCAGATTTCCCACCAAGGAGGCGGACATAATGAACATCTCCGCTGCTCACATCGCAGCCGCGTCGCTCGCGGTTCTGCTGCTGACGCCGACAGTCGCGGCGCAATCCGACGAACAGGCCGCCGCTTCCCCGACGGTTTCGAAAGTTCGCATCGTACGGCTGAGTGACGTCAAGGGCGAGGTGCAAATGGACCGCGGCGTGGGCCGCGGATTCGAGCCCGCCATCGCCAATCTTCCCATTGTCGAGAACTGCCGGCTGCAGACCGGCAATGGCGTGGCCGAAGTGGAACTTGAAGACAATAGCTCTGTGCGCCTGGGGCCTGATTCCGAGGTGGAATTTCCGACGCTGGAACGGATGGCCAACGGCGGAACGCTCTCTTCAGTTCGCGTGCTGAAGGGGATGGCGTACGTCAGCCTGATGAAAACCCCGGCCAATCAGTTCAATCTTCTCTTCGGGCAGCGGAACCTCGAACTTCCGCCCACCAGCCACATCCGGTTGCAATTGGCGGGAAACGAGGCGAAGCTTGCCGTGCTGGGCGGCGACCTTGAGATCAAAGGCCCCGACGGGCTTATGGATATTCCGCATAAGAGAACGGTCACGTTCGCGATGACCGGCTCCTCGGAGCCGACGGTGGCCAAGTCGGTGGAATCCGATCCGTATGACTCCTGGGACAAGAGCTCCGATGAATATCAGGCGCGAGCGGCCACGGTGAGCGCTTTCAACAGCGCGCCTTACGCCTACGGCCTGAACGACATGATGTATTACGGGAGCTTCGCCGACCTGGGCGGCTGCGGCATGATGTGGCAGCCCTACTTTGCCAGCGCAGCCTGGAATCCGTATTCAAACGGCGCATGGGCATGGTATGGCGGCATGGGATATTCGTGGGTGTCTCCGTATCCCTGGGGATGGACGCCGTACCACTTCGGGTCGTGGTCCTTCTGTCCGGGTGCGGGCTGGGGCTGGATGCCCGGCGCCGGCGGCTGGATGGGGATCAACAACGCGGTTGGTTTCGCGGGTCTGACGGGGCCGATCACAGTTCCGCGAATGCCCGTGAATCCGCCGCGTGCGGGTGAACCGGGCTTGCTGATGGTGAACCAGAAGCCGCTTGTCCGCTCCCAACTCAATGGGACCAACTCGTTCGTCTTCCGTAAGGATTCGGCGGGTTTGGGCGTTCCGCGCGATGCGTTAGGCAAATTGAAGGAGTTCTCGGAACGCGCCGAGGCCAAAGGTACAGCGAGCACGCCCGTTTATCTGCAAGCTGGGACGATGCGTGGGACAAATGGCCGGGAGAGCTTCGCAGGCGTAACTTCGATGCGGCGGGGGTCTGCGCCAGCGGCGATAGGGCGCGGTGATGAGGGCGGCGAAGGTCGCATGGGTGGAAATTCGGGCGCTCAGATGTCCAGCCCGTCCATGTCCAGCGCTTCGGCGGGCGCCCATGCCTCGGCTTCGTCTTCCGGCGCGTCTTCAAGCCGGGGACACTAGGGCTTGTGACCGCGTGAATTTGTGCCTCCCACGCTTGCTGCAAAAACAAAAACGCCGCAAGGATGGGGCACCCTCGTTGGTACAAGAAGCAAGCTGTGCACGGCGTCAGGCCGCTTTGAGGAGTAGGAGGGTGACGTCGTCGTGCTGCGGCGCGGAGCCGACGAAGCGGGCGATGTCGAAAAGAATCGTGGGGAGCAGGATGGTGGGCGGGGCCGCGGCGTTCGCCTCCAGCACCGCGAGCAGGCGGGTTTGACTATATTCCTGGCCCTGCACGTTTTCCGCCTCGACTACCCCATCGGTGAAAATGGCCAGCAGGTCGCCGGACGCGAGTGTGACCGCGCCACTTTGATACGCGGCATCCTCGAGGACGCCCAGCGGCAGCCCTCCCGTCTCGAGCGCCTCCATTTTTCCTGAGCAGCGACGTAGAAGCGGTGGATTGTGGCCGGCGTTCACAAAAGTGAGAACTCGTGAAGCAGGTTCATATTCGGCCAGAAATGCCGTGGTGAAACGCCGGCCGTTCTGGCTGTTGGTGCAGGCGTAGCGGTTCATACGCAGAGCCAGTTCGGGGAGCGAGCCAGCCGTTGCGCTGAGGGTGTGCAGGCTGGCCTGGATGGTGGCCATCAGCATCGCGGCGGGAATGCTTTTGCCGGCCACATCGGCCACCGCGATGAGGAAGGTTGCCGGAGGCGCGCCAGGCTGGGCGGCGCGGCGGGGAAAAACGTCGTAGTAATCGCCGGCGACGGTATTGGCGGGGCGGGTGGCGAAAGCGATCTCCAAGCCCGGGACCTCGGGCGGGCGCGCCGGCAACAGCCAAGCCTGAATCTCCTTGGCGATCTGGAGGTCGCGCTTCATCGCCACGCGGTCGGTCAACTCCAGGAGCAACACGCAGAAAATGAGAAGTCCGCCGGTTTGGTGCGTTTCGAATTCGACCTCCCACCGATTTCCAGGCCGATCGACCACCCACGATTGCGGAATGAAGAGCAGCACCAAGGCCGCCAGCAAAAGCACCCGGCGGGCAGGGGTGAGCTTGTTTAGGATGGCCCAGAAGAACTTCCGGGCCACGGCGAATATATATTTGCTTTGCGATTCCCCAGCGCGGCGGCGGGAATCAATCTCGCTTGAATAGAGCCGGTAAGTCGAGCGGGCGTCGGCGCGTAGTTGATTCCATAGCTCATAGAGATTCAACCCGCCGGAGACGCGGTTCCAGAAATCTCTTGCGCGCGCCGGCAAAGACCGCTCCCGGGATGCGCGGAAATAGGGTGAAGCTGCGCGCTGCGTGTCGGGACTCATGGAGTCTTGCCTAGGATTATACTGCCGGCGCGCTGCGCGGGCGCCTATTTGGCTTCGACGAGCGTAGCGGCGGGCAGGGTGAACTGGAACTTGCTGCCCTTGCCCGGGGTGCTTTCCGCCCAGATGTGGCCGCCATGTTGTTCGACGATGCTGCGGCAGAGCGCGAGGCCCAATCCGGTTCCGCCCATGGCGCGCGAGTCCGAGGCGTCGCCTTGCTCGAAACGCTCGAAGATGCGGCCGAGTTTTTCCGGCGCGATGCCGCAGCCCTGGTCCTCGACGATAAAGCAGACCTCGACGGCGCCCGCGGCGGTGGACGCGGCCGGCTGCGCGGCCAGAAGGATGGTGGCGCCGGGTTCGGAGAATTTGATGGCGTTCGCGATCAGCTCATTGAGCACCTGGAGGACGCGCTTTTCGTCGGCATTGACTACGGCGGGCAGCGCCTCGATGCGGATGGCGATGTTCGCCTGAGCAGTCGAACGGTGGGCTGCGGCGGCCGCCATGCGCAGCAGATCGACAGCCTCGACCGGCTTTCGCTCCATGGGCAAGCGGCCTCGCTCCACGCGGTCGAAATCGAGGATGTCGTTGACCAGGCGGATAATGCGGTCGCAGTTGTCGATGGCCATCTGAAACATGTGGCGCTGCTTTTCCGGGCGCCGGTTGAGCGAGCCCGAGGAAATGAGGCCCAGCGAGGCCCGCAGGGAGGTGAGCGGGGTGCGCAGCTCGTGGCTGACCGTGGAGATGAACTCGTCCTTCATCTTCTCGAGCCGACGGCGCTCGGAAACATCCTGGAACGCCACGACCATGCCGGCCACGCGGCCCTCCTCAAGCAGCGGGTTGGCGCTATATTCCACGGGAATCTCGAGTCCGTCTTTCCGCAAGAAAATTTCATCCCGCATCCGAATGGGCTCGGAACGGCGGAGCGCCTGCAGGATGGGGCTGCTTGACCGGGAATAGGGGGTTCCGTCACCGCGGCTGTGACGGATGACCTCGTGGATGTCGCGGCCCGCCAACTGCTCCGGCTGGTAACCGAGGATGCGTGCGCCGGCCTCGTTGATGAAGGTCAGCTTGCCTTCGAGATCGATGCCATAGATGCCGTCGCCCACGGATTCGAGGATCAGCTCGCGCTGGCGCATGGCCGAATGGAGAGCTTCTTCGGCCTGGTGCTGTTCGGTCAAATCCAAGCCATGGGTAAGAATGAAAGGACGCTCGCCGGGCAACTCAATGCGGCGGCTGCGGAAGGCGATGCGGCGGTAAATCCCGTCGCTGCGGCGCAGCAGCAGCGCGCCCTGCCACTCCTTTTGGGTTTCGAGCGTACGCAGGGAATCGTGGAAAGCGGAGGCGCTGGCCGGTTCCATGAGTTCGGCCAGCGCACGCCCCACCAGGGCCTCGGCGCGATAACCGAGCGTCTCCGCCGTAAACGCATTGAGCGAAGTCAGCCGGCCTTCGATCGAGCAGGTAAAGACAAAGCCCAAGCTGTTTTCGACCACTTCGCGGTAGCGCGCTTCGCTGGAATGGAGCGCCATCTCCATCTGCCGCTGGCCGGTGACGTCCTGGCCGCTGACGATGACGTATTGAATTTCCTCATTGGGGCCTTGCAGCGGGCGGAGGGTCCAACTGACGCGCTTTTCGCCGCCGGCCGTGCGCCACGCGGTTTCGTGGGGACCGGAAACCTGGCCGCCGGCCGCCTCACGCAGCTTGTCGGCCGCCCAGGGGCGATCCGCGGGTTCCATCACCTCGTCGACGAAGGGCTGGCCCACCGATGCGGCAACGCTCAAGCCGGTCAGCTGGGCGCAGGGATAATTCATGCGCACGATGCGCCCGGCCGTATCGAGCACGGTCACCAGGGCGGGAATGGAGTCGAGCGTGGCGGCCACAAAACAGCGTTCCACGGCCAAGGCGCGCTCGCTCCGCTGGCGAGCCCTTTGCGCCTGTTCCTGGGCCCGGATGCGGCCATAGAGATCGAGCCGCGTCATGGCCTGGCGGCCCAAAACCTCCAAAAGTTTCAGGTGCTCCGGGGTGAACCGGTTTGGCTCAAGCGCGAGCACCGCAAACGTGCCCACCACGAGGTGCGCGCTGCTGACCAGCGGCACGCCCGCGTAGGAAAGGCAAGGCGGCGCGCCCGGCAACGAGATGCCCTCGGGCGGGAAACGCGGATCCTCGCTCGCATTTTCGATCAAAAGCGGGGCGCCTGTATCCAGCATCCATTGGCAGGCCGTGGAGTCGCGCGCCTGTTCGGCGGCTTTAAAGCCGTACCGCGCCTTGAACCACAGGCGGTTCAAGTCCATCCATCCCAGATAAGCGTAGTCGGCCCCGCACAAGACGGCAGCGAGTTCCGTCAGTTCATCGAGAGCAGGATCCGGATTGCGATCGAAAACGATAGATTCCGAGCGCAAAAAGACTTCCTGGCTCTCCCCGAATTGGGACAGCAACATTGCCCGCACGACACGCGCACCCGCAGTCAGTATGGTGCAGTTGGCTTGCAGTGGCTGTGGCACAAATCGGGCAGAAGGGTGCCCAAAGGAATACCACTCAAGTAACCCCTCTTTTTCAAACGGAGGTTTCACGGATTTGGGTTACTAAAGAGTAAACCAAGGTACTGAAAAGGAAAATGCCGCGAAGGATATAGCGGCGCGCAAATGCCATGGGTCTCCGGTGTGGATCCCCTGGCGCCGGTCCAGACCGAAATTGTGCGGATTCGGTCCGCGGCGCGGGCTACTTGGCTTCCGGCAGCTTGCAGCAGGCTCCAGCCTCGGCGGGCGCGTTGGCGCCTGCGTCCAGCGCCACCCTCCACGAGCCGTCCGGCTCTTTGCGCCAGATGGTGATGAAACGGCCGCTGGTGTTCACGGGGTTGCCGTTGGCGTCTTTGCTGTGGCCCTCGTAGAGGCTCCAGGTATAGCCGATGTCGCCGGAGGGTCCCAAGACGGCGTCGGTCGGGGTCCAGGTAAGCTGATAGTCCTTGGGCGACCAGGTGGAGGATTTTTCGATAGCCACCCTGCCGACGACAGGCGCGGCGCCATTGCCGAGCAACACGCCGTCGTCGGCGAACCAGGAGGCGAAGCCGGGACCGCCGCGTGTGGCGACATCTTTGGCGAAGCGCGCCTCGAGGTCGAAAAGCAGCATCTTGCCCGGATTTACGGTGGAGTCGGTCAGGGGATTGGGCGCTTGCGCGGGCGCGCCCGGCTCGAGGAGCTGAGCGGAAGCGCTGGCCGGCCCGCCGCCCGCTATCACGCCAGCCAATAGCGCGCCCAGGAGGAAGATCTTTCGCTGCCCTGCCACCGCGCGCACCCCCTTACCACCAGTTTAAGAAGAAAAACCGGTGAGCCCATCGTACAACTTCGCCGTCGCCGACGGCGCGGCGCGCTCGAACCACTCCACGCGTCAAGTTTTCCGAGAGAAGTCAGGTTCCCCGAGAGGAGTCGGGTTCCCCGAGAGCCCGAATGGCGGTATGATGCTGGGTGGAGAAACTGCCATGTCGGAATACATTTTTCACTGCGAGGATTGCCAGAAGGAGTTCACCCGAACGCTCCATATGTCAGACCGTGAAAAGGACGACGTGACTTGCCCTCACTGCGGAAGCAAGCAGGTTGCGCAGCTGGTGACGGCGTTCTCGGCGGTTACCTCAAAGAAAAGTTAGGCCCTCATTTTCCGCGCACCATGCAGCGGGACTTGCGCCCGGGTTGGCATCGGCGGGCCGCGGAGGAGCTTTTATCTCCGGGTTGCCCCAGCGCTTTGCGGGGTGTGGCCGGGTTGACGGCGTGCGCGGAGCGAGCGCAGGCCGCGGCCCTTCCCTTGCTCTTTGGCATGGCTCCCAGGTCGGCTTCAGCGGGATTCGAGGCGTCCAAGCGTTCGGGGCGGCGCCGAGGTCGATGTCCGCAGCCGGTTTTCGCGTCATGCACCTTTTCCGCAAGGCGCGCCATGGGATGATCGCGGCGTCCAGCGCGGGTGTGTGGCGATCCGCGATTGGGCGATGACTTCGCCGCACGGGTATACTGGTGGTTGACAATTTGGGATGAAAGACTCCCTTTTTGAGGGACTTTCCGCCGTGGGTTTTCCCTGGATTCCCGGTGAATATTCCCGGGGGAAGGACGTACATGGGAGCAGTGCTGGAGTCCATCCATTCGCCTGCCGACGTAAAGAGACTAAATTACGGGCAAATGGGCGAACTTGCCGAAGAAATTCGCGCTTGCCTGATTCAAACTCTGTCAAAAACCGGAGGCCATCTGGGGCCGAACCTGGGGGTGGTGGAGCTGACGATTGCTCTGCACGCGGTTTTCAACACGCCTGAAGACAAAATACTTTTCGACGTCAGCCATCAGGCCTACGTGCACAAAATGCTTACCGGCCGTCTGGACCGGTTCCACACCATTCGCCAGCCGGGCGGATTGAACGGCTTTATGCTGCGCACCGAAAGTGAGCACGACTGCTACGGCGCCGGCCACGCCGGGACGGCGCTTTCGGCGGCCTTGGGCATGGCCGTAGCCCGCGACATGGCCGGCGGCAGCGAACACGTGGTGGCGGTGGCGGGGGACGCGGCCTTCACCAACGGAATCTCGTTTGAGGCACTCAACAACATTGCCGAGCAAACCAAGCGGATGATCGTGGTGCTCAACGACAACGAGTGGTCGATCGATCGCAACGTGGGCGCCATCGCCCGTTACCTGCACCGCATTGTCACGAACGAGCACTACCAGCACCTGCACGACAAGGCCACGAGACTGCTGGAGCGCTTTGCCGGCAAGACGGCGGTGAAGGTTGCGCGCCGCGCCGAAGAAGCGGCAAAAAGCATGTTGTGGCCCTCGATTGTTTTCGAGGAGTTCGGTCTGGAATACTTCGGCCCCATCGATGGGCATAACCTTCCGCTGCTGGTGGAAAGCTTCAAATTCCTCAAAGCCGCGGACCATCCGGTGCTGCTGCACGTGCTGACGCAAAAGGGGCGTGGTTTTCAGCCGGCGCTCGACGGGCAAAAGAAGTTTCACGGCCTGGGCCCCTACGACCCGGAGACGGGCATGACTGCTGCTTTGGGCCAGCCGACGTATTCCGAGGTTTTCGCCACTACGCTAGCCGATCTGGCGGCCAAGGACGAGCGCATTGTGGCGATTACGGCGGCTATGCCCAACGGCACCGGCCTCGATCTTTTTCGCGCGCGGCATCCCAAGCGCTATTTTGATGTGGGCATTGCCGAAGAGCACGCGGTGGTTTTCGCGGCCGGCATGGCAACCCGCGGCTATCGGCCGGTGTGCGCCATTTACTCCACTTTTTTGCAGCGCGGTTTCGATCCGCTGGTGCACGACGTATGCCTGCAAAAGCTGCCGGTCCTGTTCTGCATGGATCGCGCCGGACTTTCCGGCGATGACGGCCCCACGCATCACGGGCTGTTCGACATCGGCTATCTGCGGCCGATTCCTGAGATGGTGCTCATGGCGCCCAAGGATGAGGATGAATTGGCCGACATGATGAAGACGGCCTTGGAGCTTCCCGGGCCGAGCGCCATCCGCTATCCGCGAGGAGCGGTGGCCGGCGTGGCCCGCAAGCCCGAGCCTGCGACGCTGCCCGTGGGCAAAGCCGAGGTGCTGGCTGACGGCTCGGATGTGGCGATTCTCGGCTTGGGGCCGATGATCGCACTAGCAAAGGAATTGGGCGCGCGCCTGGAGCATGACGGCTACTCGGCCGCGGTGATCAATCCGCGATTCGTGAAGCCCCTGGACCGCGACATGCTCGCCGTATACGCCGGACGGGTGGCGGCTTTTGTCACCTTCGAGGATCACGTGAAGATGGGCGGCTTCGGCTCGGCGGTGATTGAGGCGCTCGATGAAATGGGTTTTTCGATTCCGGTGGTCCGGATGGGCTGGCCCGACCGCTTTATCGAGCACGGCAAAATCGACCAGCTTCGCGCCCGGTATGGGATCACCGTGGACGAAGCGATGATCCAGGTGCTGCCGCTGCTGGCCGGGCGCTCGATGCCAAAGCTGGTGGCCAGCTAGCCGAGCAGATCCGCTACGATTGCCGGCGCGGCTTTGATGGCCGCATCGATCTGCGTCTGGTCCTTGCCGCCGGCCTCGGCGATCTCCGGCTTGCCGCCGCCAGAGCCGCCCACCAGCTTGGCCACCGCGCCCACCAGCTTGCCCGCCTGGATGCGCTTGACGAGCCCCGGCGTGACTCCGGCGATGAGCGCCACTTTGCCTTCGGGCTGCGCCGAAGCCAGCACCACCACGCCCTCGCCCACCTTCTGCTTCAGGTTGTCGACCAGCGTGCGCAACTGGCCGCGCTCGAGCTGATCGGCGCGGTGCGTAACCACTTTGACGCCCTTGGCTTCGGTCGCCCGGGCGATGGCTTCATCGAGCGCGCCGGCGGCGGACTTCATGCGCATCTCTTCGAGTTCGCGGCGCAGGCGCTTCAGTTCGTCCTCGTGGGCGGCGAGCCGTGCGCGGAGGGAATCGGCCAGGCTGGCGTCGCCGGCGGCGCCCGCGACTTGCGAAGCCACGTGCGCCACCGCCGCGTCACGCCGGAACGTGTCGAGCGAGCCCAGCCCGCTGATGGCCTCCACGCGGCGCACGCCGGAGCTGACGGAGGTCTCGCCGGTGAGTTTCAACAGGCCGATTTCGCCCGTGGCCGCGGTGTGCGTGCCGCCGCACAACTCGGTCGAGAAGCCGTCGGCGAGCTTCACCACGCGCACTTTGTCGCCGTACTTTTCGCCGAACAACGCCATGGCGTGCAGCTCGTTGACGGCCACGTCGATGGGCACGTCTTCGAGCGTCTCCACGCGCGCGTTTTTGAGCACTTCGCGGTTCACGATGTCTTCGATCTCCTGCAACTCCTCGTCGGCCACCTGGGCGAAGTGCGAAAAATCGAAGCGCAGCCGGTCCGGCGCCACCAGCGAACCGGCCTGCTTGACGTGCGTGCCCAGCACCTCGCGCAGCGCCGCATGCAGCAGGTGCGTGCCGGTGTGGTTGCGTCGAATCGCGTCGCGCCTTTGCCCATCGACAATCGTGTTCACGTGGTCGCCGACGGCAAGGTCCTGCTTGAGGATGGCGCGATGGGCACGGACGCCTTGAACCGGCAGGACGCAGCCGGTGATCTCGGCGATGGTCTCGTTGCCGTCGGTCGAGGTGAACCAGCCGGTGTCGCCCACTTGTCCGCCCGAGTCGCCGTAGAAGCTGGTGTGGTCGAGCACGACTTCGGCTTCGCTGCCAGCTGCGGCCGCGGGCGCGCCGGTTCCGTTTTTGACGATCGCCAGAACCTCGCAGTTGGCCGAGGTGAGTTGCCGGTAGCCCTCGAAGACGGTCTTGGGCAGGTCGCGAAACGCCGGGCTGGCGGTTTTTTGGCTGCCGCCTTTCCAGGAGGCGCGGGCGCGGGCTTGCTCTTCGGCGCGGGCGCGCTCGAAACCCTCCATGTCGAACGCGATGCCGGCGTCGCGCGCTGCGTCGACCATGAAGTCGAGCGGCAGACCGAAGGTTTCGAAAATATGAAATGCGTGTTTGCCCGACACAACACGGCGTTCGGGGGCCGCGGCCTCATATTCTTTCTTGAATCCCTCGTATTCACCCGGGAGAACATGTTTTCTCGCCTCAGACAAAATAGCCGCGCGGTAAGCGGTTTCATCGTTCAGAAGTCCGTACGTGGCCTTTAGTAGGAAATCTGCGAGTTCCGGCTTTCCGTTGACCAGTCGATCTATTGCAATCGTTCCGGGCACCGTGAGCCCACCGAGGTAGTCTTCGAACTCTTTAGCACCTAGCTCTAGCACTCGCGCGAACTGGTTTTCTTCCGCCTCAACAACCTTTGCCACGCGGGCGGCCGAATCGGTCAGCTCCGGGTACGCGCCCTGCAACAGATTGCGGACAGCGTAGACCATCTCGAACAAAAACGGCTTTTCCTGGCCGAGCAGACGGCCATGGCGAATGGCGCGGCGCATGATTTTGCGGAGCACGTAGCCGCGGCCTTCGTTGGAGGGCAGCACGCCATCGCTGATCAGAAACGTCGCGGCTCGAGCGTGATCGGCGATGATGCGCAGGCTGGCCGCTTCGTCGTCCGCCGTCCGGCTCTCCTGCTCGATGGCCGATTCGCTGACGCGCTTGCCCGTCAGTTCCTCGGCGCGGGCGATGAGCGGCGTGAACAAATCCGTCTCAAAGTTGCTCACCTTGCCTTGCAGCACCGCGGCCACGCGCTCCAGGCCCATGCCGGTGTCGATGGAGGGTTTGGGCAAGTGTGTAAGCGTGTAGCCTAGCGTCTTGCCGTTGTCCACTATTGGCAAGCGATCGAACTGCATGAACACCAAGTTCCAAATCTCGACATACCGCGCGTCATCCTCACCGAAAGGTCTATCGACGCCCGGCGTCTCGGCCGCCTCGATCCCCATGTCGTAGAAAATCTCCGAGCACGGCCCGCACGGCCCCGTCTCGCCCATCTGCCAGAAGTTGTCCTTGAGTCCGCCCTCGTGGATGCGCTCTTTCGCTACGCCCGCTTCGATCCAATACTGCTCGGCCTCATCGTCTCGCGGTACACCGTAGTCGGGCGCGCCCTCGAAAATGGTCACATAGAGCCGGTCCTTGGGAATGCCCATCCACTCTTCGCTGGTCACCAGTTCCCACGCAAACTTGATCGCCTCGCGCTTGAAATAGTCGCCGAACGAGAAGTTCCCCAGCATCTCGAAAAAGGTGTGATGCCGCCGCGTGAAGCCCACGTTTTCAAGGTCGTTGTGTTTGCCGCCCGCGCGCACGCACTTTTGCGAGGTGGTCGCGCGCTTATAATCGCGCTTCTCCGCGCCCAGAAAGACGTCTTTGAACTGGTTCATGCCGGCGTTGGTAAAGAGCAGCGTGGGATCGTTGGCCGGAACCAGCGAGGACGAGTGCACGCGGCGGTGCTCGCAGTCCGGTCGCGTCTCAAAAAAGCGCAGAAACAGCTCGCGTATCTCATTTCCCGTCCGGTATTGCATGACCTTCTTAGTGTAATTGGCAGCGGAGGTAAAGACCCGCGGCGTCACTCTTCGCGCGGCTCGTCGTCGAGATTGTCGAGAGCGGCGAGGGCTTCGTCCGGCACGTCCCATTGGCGCAGGATTCTGGTGATCACGCCCGTCGAGAAGCCGGCCGCCACCAGGCGGCGCATTACGCGCGCGGTCTCTTTTTCGTTCTCGGGTTTGCGGAGGCGCTTGCGCTCGAGATAGGCGCGGGCAAGGGCCTCCTCGTTGGCGCCGCCGTAGCGGGCGTCCACGGCTTCTTCGACCAGCTCGGCGCGGATGCCCTTTTGCCGCAGATCCTGGCGGACGCGGCGCGCGCCCAGCTTTTCGTTTTCCTGCCGCAACCGGGCATACGTCTCGGCAAAGGACTGATCGTCGAGATAGAGTTTTTCTTTGAGCTGTGAAAGGATGGCGGCGACGATGGACTCGCCGCGCTCGCCTGGCTCCACGCGCGCGCGCATTAGACGACGCAGCTCGGCCTCAGTGCGCATGCGGCGGCCGAGCGCCTTGACAGCGTAGTTGTAGAGGGCGGGCTCGTCGAGCGGCGCCCTGGTTTTCCCGGCTTTGGATCGCAGCGCCAGCTTCCAGCTCCTAGCTTCTGGCCTTTAGCATGCTAGCAGCTAGAAGCTAGCGGCTAGCGGCTGTCTTTTTCGTCCACTCGTCCACCCAGTCGTTGACCGTCTTGTACCAGAGCTGGGAGTTTTGCGGCTTCAGCACCCAGTGGCCTTCGTCGGGGAAATAAAGCATCTTGCTGGGCACGCCGAGCCGCTGCAATGTGGTGAAGAGCTGCAAGCCCTCGCTCAAATCCAGGCGGTAATCGAGCTGACTGTGGATGACCAGCGTCGGGGTTTTGAAGTTTTTGGCGTAGAGCGAGGGCGACCATTTGCGGAAGGGATCTTCGCTGTCGGGCTTGCCATAGTAATCCCACGGCTTGCCGCGGAACTCCCATTCGTTGAACCACAGCTCCTCGGTCGAGCCGTAGGCCGACTCGGCGTTGAACATGCCGTCGTGGGAAACGATGCACTTGAAGCGGCCGGTGTGGCCCAGGATCCAGTTGGCCATGTAGCCGCCGTAGCTTGCGCCCAGCGCGCACTCGCGCGTTTTGTCGATGAAGGGATAGTGCTGCTCGGCGTAGTCGAGGCCCTCCATCAAGTCGGTATATGGTTTGCCGCCCCTGTCATTGTTCACGCCGTCGATAAACGCCTGACCGTAGCCGGTGGAACCACGAGGGTTGATCATGACGACGATATAGCCGTTGGCGGCAAACAGCTCCGGGTTCCAGCGGTAACTCCACGACTCATCCCAAGCGCCCTGCGGGCCGCCGTGAATGAGAAATTTGACCGGATACTTTTTGGAAGGATCGAACCCAGGCGGCTTGACGAGGAAGCCCTCGACTTTGGTTCCATCTCTGGCCGTGAACCAGAAGGGCTCCATGGGAGAAAGGTCGAGTTGGGCGAGGAGGGCGTCGTTCAAATGGGTGACGGGCTCGCTCACACTTTGCCATGCTACCCAACCCCCAGAGCCACGCCACCAAGGACGCATGTTTTTCGGAATGAGCACCATGCCTGGCTGTGGGGCGGGGTCCACAACGTCAAGCTTCTGATCGGGATGAACTTCAATCACTTCCGAAGGAGATTCTACTGACATCCTCGTGGCTAGAACCGTATTGCCGTCTGCAAGCGGGTGGAGAGACGAGAATTCTGCAGCCCCTGTGACCTGAACGATAGGGTTGATATTTGTATTCAGTTGAAGGCGGAAGATTGGTTCTTCGCCTTTGTCTCCAGAAACAAAGAAAATCCTGGAGGATGTCCGCGCCCACGCAAATTCATCGACCCAGTTCTCAAAATTCGGCGTCAAGTCCCGAATCGTCTTCGTCGCCCGGTCGTAGAGCACCAGCCGGAAGCGGTCGCTCTCGTAGCCCGCGCGTGCCTGCGAGCGCCAGGCAAGATATTTCCCATCCGGCGAGTAGGCCGGATCGAAATCCCCGCCCAAGGACGTGCTCACCTTGACCGGCTTCGCCGCGGGATCGGTCAAATCGAGTGTAAAGATATCCGCATTGGTCGAGATCGCCGGGTTGGGCACATCTTTCTCGGTAAACGCCAGCTCTTTGGAGTCGGGCGCAAAGGCGCACCCGCAGCCTCCGCCTTCGAGCGAAAACGGCGGCGCGTCGTGTACATCGCCGGGATTCAAATCGCGCATCGCGCCGTCAGCGGCAGAAGCCAGAAACAGATGCGACCGTTTGTCGCCTGTGAAGTGGTCCCAGTGGCGGAAGAGCAGGCGAGTAAAAATCTGCGCCTTCACTGGGTTGGCGGCCAAGGCTTTGTCGCGATCGGCGTTGCAACTGTTGCCCGTGGAAAAATCCGCCGTGGTGATCGGTGGACAATCTGGATACACATCCGAAGCGAAAACGACGGAGTGGCCATCGGGCGACCAGATGGCGTTGTCGGCGCCGGTGGCAATGTTTGTGAGCCGCCGGGCGTTGGTGGCTGCACCCGTGGCCGGGTCAAAGTCGGCGATCCACACCTGCTCCGATCTTGACCGCGCGCCCAAAAACAGAATTCGCTTGCCATCGGGAGCAAATTGCAGGCCGCTGTCGCCCGGCTGGCCAACGGCCAGCCTGATGGGTTCACCGCCCGCAATCTCTTGCATCCACAATTCCATTGTCTTGGTGTTTTGGTCGAGGTTTACGGTGGTGACGGAATAGGCCAGCCACTTGCCGTCGGAAGAAACCGCCGTATCGACGAGCCGCTTCATGTTCATCATGTCCTGGAACGTCATGGGGCGCTTGGACGGCTTTTCCTGGGCGGTGCAGGGCCGAATCCATAGAAGACTGAGGCCAGCCAAAAGTAGAAAGGCGAGTTTGCGCATAACGGCTTCCATCTCCGCGTGAAGCTTGAGCCATCTTTCTGCGTGAAGTGCAAGTGTACACCGGGGGCGCTGCCGTTGCTGGGTTTCTGTTAGTTCGCCGTCTCTGCGGACGTCGCCGCGCCCGGTAATGGGCCGGTTTGACTTCGCATTCCCTCGGGGGCTGAAGCCCGTACCCTTCACGGAAGCCCGTGCCCTTCACTGGAAGCCCGTACCCTGCGGACAAACCCACTATCTGAGGCCGGCTATGCGCGGCGGGCGTGCGCCATGCGGCGTAAAATTGAGTTTCCATGCATGAGCTATCCATCGCGGCCAGCATCGTGGACGCAGTCACGGAATCGGCTGCTGCGTATCCCGGCGCGCGCGTCACGGCGGTGCGGCTGCGCGTGGGCGCGCTGGCCGCGGTCGTTGAGGACTCGCTGCAATTTTGCTGGGAGATTACCACGGAAGGGACGCCCCTGACCGGGGCGAAGTTGGTGGTGCGTATGATGCCGGTCGTGATTCATTGCGCCGGCTGCGGCGTAGACGCGGAGCTCGAAGGCGTGCAGAGCTTCCGCTGCCCGCGTTGCGGCGAGCTGGCCGCGGACCTGGGCCAAGGGCGCGAGTTGGAGATTGAGTCGATTGAGCTGGAAGAGCCGGACGGGCCGAGCGAGCCGGCGAGTGAGCGAGTCAGCGGGTTAGCAGGTTAGCGAGCCAGCGAGTTGGCACGTCAGCGAATCAGCGAGTGAGCGAGTCAGCGGGGCCCGCTGGAAGGCAATGAGTCAGACGGGAAGGTGAAAATGACCACGCGCATTGTGGAGCTGCGACGGGGAATCCTGAAGAAAAACGACGAGCTGGCGGCGGGCTTGCGCAGCCGATTTTCTGCTGCCGGCGTGCTGGTGCTGAACCTAGTTTCGAGTCCCGGAACGGGCAAGACGACCTTTCTGGAATGGACATTGCGGAAGCTGCGCGAAGCGGGCGCGCGCGCGGCCGCGTTGGTGGGCGATCTCGAAACCGACAACGACGCGCGGCGGTTGGCCGCGAGCGGCGCGCCGGTTCGGCAGATCAATACCCATGGCATTTGCCATCTCGACGCCGAGATGGTCGGCAAGCATCTCGAGAGCTGGGGCGAAACCGCCGGCGCGGACGGCATGGCCCTTGCCGCGCTCGATTACCTCTTCATCGAAAACGTGGGCAATCTGGTTTGCCCTTCGAGTTACGATCTGGGCGAGCGCATTCGCGTGGCCCTGCTCAGCGTGACCGAGGGCGAAGACAAGCCGCTCAAATACCCCACGCTGTTCAACTCTGCCGACACGGCCGTGATCACCAAGATCGATCTTGCTGAACCCTGCGCCTTCGACCGTGAACTGGCCCTGCGCAACCTCAATGAAATCCGCCCCGGCATCCGCGTGTTTGAAACCAGCGCCAAGACCGGCGCCGGCATGGAGAAGTGGCTGGGGTATCTCCAGGCCGAGCGGACGCAAGCAAGCTGAGCGATCCTGCAGCGACAGCGAAGCGAAGCCGGTTCGGCGGCGCACTCAACCGCCCGTCTCTAGCTGCAACGGCCGCCATCATCCGCGCGGCGGGCGGAATTAGGTCTTGACATTCTTCTTCCCGGCTGCGATCTTGACAACAACAAATTTGACAAGAAGGTAATGGGCGTAGCGGCTTTACTGGCGCTACGAGGAAAAGCTTCGATTCCGGTCGTCGACTCAGAGCGACCATGCTGAGGGCGTACGTCACCCGCGCATTCCCGAATGGGTCTAGTCACGAACATTCCCGGTGAACGGACGGAGCCGGACGCGAGGATGCGATGGTATTTTCCCCAGCCCGTTGACCGTGAGAACAGGTGAACATGACCCAATATGACATCTCGGCTTCCGTCAGCAGTCCACCCACGAACGTCTCTCTGAAGATTGACGGCAAGCTCATTGACATGGCGCGCGACTCCTCCGGCGCGTGGACCGGCGCGGCGCAGCTGGAACTCTCCAGTCCCGCGCCGGTGGATTTTCGGGCGGTTGGGGTTTCGGCGGCGAAGTGGACCCTGGAAATAAAATTCACGCCCAAAACCCCGCCTGGCGCCGATCCCACCGATTTCAAGCACGAAGACAAGATTCCGCCAGAGATGCTTTCGATTTTCACCGCCAACGTGACGCTCAAGTAAGGAGGAATGTTTGTGAGGCTCGTGATCATGTCGATCGTTGCGGCAAGCCTGACGGCGGGGGTGTGGGCGCAAACGTCCGCCTATCAAACCGCGGACGGAAACACCAGCGTTTTTCTCAACAACGCCAAGGCCAGCATCGTGTTCAATGTCAGCGACGTAAAATTCGACGCCGGCTATTTGCATGAGGGCGCGGGCAAAGCGCTCAAGTACGGCTTCAACCCCAAGTCGCTTGAATATGGTTTCGACGTGTTCGGAAAGCCGGCGAGCAGCCTGGAAAATCAGGTGTTTCAGAAAGGCAACGCCCCGCCTTCGTTTGGAGTGCTGGCCTCCCTCGGGTATCACTCGCCCTTCGCCGATCTGAGCACACAAACGCCCAAAACCCATCTGCGCGACGACTGGGCGCTGGTTGCGCTCTCCTACACGCGTTCTACGTTCACCACTGTCGCCAGCGCTTCCGCCGAACCGGTGAAGCAATTTTTCGATGGCTTCCGCATTCTGCCCGCATATAACGTCCTGCTCAATCTGAGCAGCGAAACCGGGACGGGCGTGATTCTGGGCGCGGCGGCGGGTGTGCAGCGCACCAATAACGTCGACGAGTTGAGGCCGGTGACGATTGACACGCCGGTGCTGCAGTCGGGCGCCGGGCTTTCTCCGTTTTCAGTGGTGAATCAAACCAGCGGTTACCTAGGCGCGTATGAGAAGTTGTATGCGGCTCCCATTTACACCGATGCGGTGGTGATTCCCAAGCTGGCGTCGTGGTTCGACTTCGATTTCTTCACGCGCTTCAATGTGGCGCACGTCGATCGCTATGAGGAAGGCGGCCTGGGCGTGTTCATTGCCCGGCCGGAAGAGCCAACCAAAGTTCTGGGAGGTCTAAGCGTCGGCTGGAAAAATGGCGCGCCCAGCTACGCCGTGGTTTGCGGCTTTGCGTTTTAGGTTTCTGACTGCTGGATGTGTATGCGTTCCGGTTTCCCAGGTCTCAAAAGCGAGACCCGGGGCGCCCGGGCGGCAGCGCGCGTCCTCGCTCAGTAGGTTGGCCAGCTTGGCCCACGCAGGAGCGCCACTCGCCGGTGATCGATAAACAGCCGGCCCAGGACGACCCCAAACAGGAAGCCGCCGATATGCGCCAGGTAGGCGACGCCGCCGGTGCGCACTTCGGCCACGACGCCGTAATCCAGCACCTGCATCAGGAACCAGAAGCCGATGAGAAAAACCGCGGGGATAAAGGTGATGCGGAAGATAATGAAAAAGAAGACGAGGGTGCGGATGCGGTCGCGGGGATAAGTGACGATGAAGACGCCCATGACCGCGGCAATGGCGCCGCTTGCGCCCAGAGTGGGAATGCGGGAACTGGGGTCGCCGAGGACCTGCGCCAGCATGGCCACAATGCCGCCCGCGAGATAAAAGAACAGATAGGTGAAATGCCCCATGGCGTCTTCGACCGCGGGGCCGAAGGCCCACAGGAACACCATGTTGCCGATGATGTGCATCCAGCTTCCGTGCATGAACATGGAAGTGAGCAGCGTAATGGCGTGATGGCCGTGCGTGAGGCGGACGGGCACGGCGGACCAGGTGTGGACGAATCGATTGCCGCCCTCGAGCTCCAGCAGGAAGACCCAGGCGTTCACCGCGATGATGAGCAAAGTGACGCTCGCAAAGCTGCGCGGGCGCCGCGATGCGTCGCCGAGCGGAATCAGGCCGCCCATTACATGCCGCCCTTGCCGAGCAGAATGCCGATTCCGTAGGTTACAGCGCCTTCGAGAGCCCCGACAATCGTCATCTCCAGCCCTGACGACCACCACGACCGCACGGTGATGAGCGACTTGGCTGCGCCGACGGCAAAGTGCGCGGCCAGCGAGACAACGGCGGCCGCAATGATGGCCGGAATTCCCTGCAGGAAAAAGAACGGAATGACTGGGATGATGGCGCCGACAGCCGTGGAGAGCGCGCCCGACAGCGCCGAAACCGTGGGGTTGGCCAGAGCCTCTTCCGATGAGCCCAGCCGCTCGCTGGCCAGCGCGCGCAGCAACTGCTCGGGATCTTCGGCAATGTGGTTCACCATGTGGAGCGCGTCTACTTCGGGCAGGCCTTTCACCTGGTAATACAGCGAGAGCAGCTCGCGCGCCTCCGGACCGTTCATCTGGATGGCCTGACGCTCGCGGGCCATTTCGGCGTGGTAGATTTCGCGCTCGCTTTTGGCGGCCAGGTATGCGCCCGAGCCCATGGAGAGCGCGGAGGCGATCATGCCCGAAAGCCCCGCCAGCAGCACGTAGGTCGGATTGCCGGCGGTCGCGCCGGAAACGCCGGAAACAATGCCGAAGATGGCCCCCAGTCCATCATTCACGCCGTAAATCGCGTCGCCGATCCACGCGCCGGGCTGCTTGCGCCCCTGGTTGCGCTTGGCGAGCAACTCCTGGAGGACGGCCTTGGCCTCGATCTTGGGCGCGCCGGCCGGGGCGGTGTAGTGACCGCGCAGCAGCGAACCCAGCTCGCGGTAATGTTCCTTTTCATCCTCGATCACCTGTTCGAGGATGGCGATCGAGCCCTCGTCGCCCATAGCCTTCAACTGCTCGCCGTAATTGGCGATGTGCCGGCTTTCCTCGATCTCGAGCCGGCGCAGCGCCATGCGGATGCCCCCGGCGCGGTTAGCCAGCGAATCCGCGTCGCCCCCGGCCTTGCCCCGATAGACCGGGTCGGTTCCGCCCAGCTCCTTGATGCGTTCGGCCCACAGGGTTGAGTGCTCCAGTTCGGCCGCCGCCAGGTGGCGCAGGACCTGGGCGCGCACCGGCTCGGCATCGCGGTCGGCCAAAGCCCGGTAGGTGTGGTAACCCTCCATCTCGGCCTGCCAGTTGCCTTCCAGGGCGGCGAGAATTTTCTTGGTTTTGGCGCCGCTCAACATTGCAATGGCCATGGTATTTCCTCGTAATCCCATGAGATCCATGGGTCTTTCCCATTGAGGATAACGGAATCTGCGATTACGAGGTAGAGTAGCCGCGATGGACCGCCCTGGTTTCCCCGCCGCGACCAGGCCGTCTCGCATATAGTGTTGGGAGCAACGGAAATAGTTGGAAGGTGCGAGACCGGGGCATCGAAGGCAGGGGGTGGTTTGCTCGGGGACTTGGCCACGAGTTTGCGGGACCGCCCTCTCGAAATCACCGCGGCAGCCAGCGATGCTGAGACCGGCGCGGTGCGTTCGCTTGCCGAAGATGGTTTTTTAGCGTTGAGTAGAAATGAGCGCGCCCACGCATGGCAAGCGTGAGCCAGACAAAGACGCTTGAGAAAGCAGGAATTCGAGTTTTTATGGCGACTACTCCCAAACCATCCTCGGCGCTGACCTCGCCAGGCTATGCGATGCCTTTCATCACCGTCACCGCCCTGTTTTTCATCTTCGGGTTCATCACCACGCTCAACATGGCCCTGGTGCCTGACCTGCGCCGCATCTTTGACCTCAGCTACGCCTGGGCCATGCTCGCAGAATCGGCCTTTTTCCTGGCCTATTTCGTTTTTTCCGCGCCCAGCTCCAAGCTGATCGAGTGGATCGGCTACAAGTGGACGATGGTGGTTTCGCTGTTCATCCAGGTGGTGGGCTGCGTGCTCTTTATTCCGGCGGCCAAGCTGGTTAACTTTCCACTTTTTTTGGTCGCCATTTTCCTAGTGGGCGCCGGCGTCACCGCGCTGCAAACCTCCGCCAACCCCTATGTCGCCATTCTCGGCCCCGAGCATAGCGCTCCGGTGCGGCTTACCTTGGCGCAGGCGTTCAACTCCATCGGCGCAGCCATTGCGCCTCTGGTGGGCGGCGCATTCATCCTGTCCGGTTCCGAACTAGAGGTCCCCAAGTCCGTGATCGCCAATGAGGTGCGCGGGCCGTATATCGCCATCGCCGGCGGGCTGCTGCTGCTCGGCTTGGCGGTCGCCTTCTCGCACCTTCCGCATATCGCGCAGAGCCAGGAGTCCCACCCTGGCGCGCCGGGCGACGCGGCCGCCACGCGCAGCATCTGGCATTACCGGCATACGGTGCTCAGCGCGCTGGGCATTTTCCTTTACGTCGGCGTCGAAGTGGGGCTGGCGTCGATCGCCGTCAACTACTTCAAGTCCCAGGGCATGAGCTCGCTGAAAACGGCGTCGTTCCTGGTTTCACTCTACTGGCTTGGCGCCATGGTCGGCCGTCTGCTCGGCTCCTGGATTCTGACCAAGTTTCCCGCAGGCAAGCTGGTTGGCGTGTTCGCCACGTCCGGCGCCGTGCTGCTCATCGTCTCCATGCTCACCAGCGGCCCGGTAGCTATCTGGACGCTGGTGATCTGCGGGTTCTGCAACTCCATCCAGTTTCCGAACGTGTTTGCGCTGGGTATCGTAGGCCTGGGGCCGCTCACCAGCCGGGGCTCGGGCCTGATTATGACCGCCATTGTCGGCGGCGCCATCATCCCGTATCTGCTGGGGGCCCTCGCCGACAAGATTGGGATTCAAGGCTCCTTTGTCCTACCCCTGGCGTGCTACCTGTACATCGCGTGGTACGGAATATGGGGCTCGCAGCCCAAAGAGATCGTGACGACGTAGTCCCCTCGAGAGGACGCTCGCGCCGCGCTGCCTAAGGTTCGAAATGGGCTCCCGTGCAGCGCCTACGCGCGCCGGCCAAGGCGCCAGGCCTTGACGAATTTCCAGTGGATATACGCGGAGTGGTTCAAATGCTGCAGGAGGCCTGCGCGGCCGTCGAGAAAGCCCAGCCGGCAAACGTAGTTGTAGACGAAGGTTGCAGCAGGATTGAGGAGCGCATTCCAGAGAAACGAGGGCAGCGAGCGCGGGGCCCGGCCCGATGCAGCCAGCATTTCCGCGCCAAGCGTGCTGTAGCGGTTCATGTGGTCGATGTATTCTTCGAGCGTAGCGTAGCAACGGTGGATCAGGTGGCCGCGGAGCTGGCCCACCGGCCCGCTGGTTTGCGTGGTTTCGTGCACCGGGCGCTCCTCGAACCGCGCCGCGCCCGGGCGGAACAATCGCAGCTTGGGATCGGGCCAGTAGCCGCCGTGCTTGAGCGGTTGACCCAGAAAATGGTTAAGCCGCGGAATGCGGTAGGCGGAGTAGGGCGGCTCTCCGGCGAACAACCGCTGCATCTCCAGCGCAAGCTGCGGGCTTACTTCTTCGTCGGCGTCGAGCGAGAGGATCCAGTCACCCGCAGCATGGCGGATAGCCGAATTCTTCTGCGCGCCAAAGCCTTTCCACGGCTCCGTGAAGACGCGCGCCCCGGCGAGGCGAGCGATTTCAGGAGTCGCGTCCGTCGAACCGGAGTCGACGACCACAATCTCGCCCATCCCTTGCACGCTGGCTAAAGTACGCGGCAGGTTGGCCGCTTCGTTCAGCGTAATGATCACAATGGAGAGGGTCTTGGGCATCGAGGCAAGGATAAACCGCGGCCGCAAGGGCCCGGTTCCGGGCTTCGGGTTGCTGGAATCGAGCGATTTATCCATATTGACACATATTATGTGCACACATATACTGTGCTCATGAACATCACCCTCTCCATCGATGAGAAAATTGTTGAGCGTGCCCGCGAGCGCCTGAAGGCTACGGGCAAAAGCATCAACCAGGAGATTCGCGAGCACCTTCAGCACATTGCCGGAGACGACGATGTGGAACGCGACATCGAGGAATTTCTGCGCCTCTCTGGCCAGGGAAACCCACAGGGCTGGAAATGGAACCGCGATGAACTGTATGAGGAACGGTTGAAGTGGCCGCGAAAGTGACGACTAAGTCCCCGCGTACGTTTTTTGACACCAACATCCTCGTCTATTCCGAGGACCCGATCGATCCGGCGAAGCGGGCGAAGGCGCTTGAGCTAACCGTTCAGCATAGACGTCAACATACGGGCGTTGTTTCCCTGCAGGTGCTTCAGGAATTTTTCAATGCTCTTACGGGCAAACTTAAGCTCGACGCTGCAATTGCCCGCGCAGAGGTCGAATTTTACGCCCGCTTTCATGTATTCCAACCGGGCGTCGAGGACATTCTCGCCGCTATCGATCTCTATCGTCTCCATCATGTCTCGTTCTGGGATGCCCTTATTTTGCGCGCCGCAAAGCAGTCCGGCTGCCGCATCCTGCTATCGGAGGATATGCGGCACGGTCAGGTGATCGACGGCGTACGCATTGTGAATCCGTTCCTTTAGATTCACGTTTTCGCGCTAAAATAGAGAAGAAGTGGCCCTCCACCAGCCCATTTCGGCCCTCCTCTAGCGGCGCCCGCCGCAGACCATCCTCGTTCGCTCGTTCGGAATCCCTCAGAATCGAAAGCAAGCATGCCGGCGCGCATGGTTCACCGCGTAATCGAGGAACATATGATCGATCGTCTGGAACAAATGGAGAAGCATTACAACGAGCTCGAGGCGCAGTTCGGGCTGCCCGAGATCATCAACGACCACGAGAAATATCAGAAGACTGCCAAAGCCCTGCGCGAGATTGAAACGCCGGTGGAAAAATACCGCGAGCTGAAACAGGTGCAGCAGGGAATCGCCGACGCTCGCCAGATGCTCGCCGAGCGCGACGCCGAACTGCGCGTCATGGCGGAGGAGGAGATTGCCGCGCTGACGCCGCGCGCCGATGCGCTCGAAGAAGAGCTGAAAGTGCTGCTGCTGCCCAAAGATCCTAACGACGAAAAGAACGTCATCCTCGAAATCCGCGCCGGGACGGGCGGCGACGAGGCGTCGCTCTTTGCCGCCGAGATCTTCCGCATGTACACGCGCTTCGCCGAGCAGAAGCGCTGGAAGGTGGAAGTGCTGTCGCTTTCCGAGTCGGGCGTGGGCGGTTACAAGGAAGTGATCGCCATCATCGAGGGCGAACGCGTTTATTCGCAGCTCAAGTGGGAGAGCGGCGTCCACCGCGTGCAGCGCGTTCCAGAGACGGAGCAGCAGGGCCGCGTGCACACCTCGGCCGTCACCGTGGCCGTGCTGCCCGAGGCGGAGGAAGTAGACATCAAAATTGAACCCAAGGATCTGCGCATCGACACGTTCTGCTCGTCGGGTCCCGGCGGCCAGTCGGTCAACACGACTTATTCCGCCGTGCGCATCACGCATTTGCCCACGGGAACCGTGGTCAGTTGCCAGGACGAGAAATCGCAGATCAAGAACCGCGATAAAGGCATGCGCGTGCTGCGTTCGCGGCTGTATGAAATGGAAATGGAAAAGCAGCAGGCAGAGCTGGCCCGGGAGCGCCGCTCCATGGTCGGCTCGGGGGACCGCAGCGAAAAAATCCGCACCTACAACTTTCCTCAGAACCGGCTGACCGACCATCGCATGGGACTTACGCTGCACCAGCTGGACTTGATCATGGAAGGCCGTCTGCAGCCCATTGTCGACGCCCTGATCGCGCATTATCAGGCCGAGCAATTGAAAGCCGGCGCCCCGCAGGCGGCCTGATGACGCTCGGCGAGTGGCTGACGAACGGCGAGGCGGAACTCCACGCTGGTCCGCACCCTGAACGCGCGCGCCGCGACGCCGAAATTCTGTTGCAACAGGCCACGGGCAAGAGCCGCGCCTGGCTTATGGCCCACCCGGAGGATGACTTTGCCGGATGCGCAGCGATCGGCTACGCCGCGCTCCTCAATCGCCGCGCTAAGGGTGAGCCCATCCAGTACATCACCGGTGAAGCCGAGTTTTACGGCCTACCCTTCCGCGTCACCCCGGATGTGCTGATTCCGCGGCCTGAAACCGAGCACGTTGTGGAGCGGGTGCTGGAGCTGGCGGCGCAGTTTCGCGCGCCGCGCATCGTGGACGTGGGTACGGGCTCGGGGGCCATCGCGGTGACCGTTGCGCACCATTTGTCTCAGGCATCGATTGCAGCTACCGATTTTTCGCTTCCGGCGCTCGAAATCGCTCGCGAGAACGGTGCGCGCAACGACGTCGCCGCGCGCATCCGGTTCCTGCACGGCGATCTGCTGGCGCCCGTGGCCGCAGAACAATTCGACATCATCGTTTCCAATCCTCCGTACGTTGCCGGGACCGAACGCGCCACGCTCGCCGTCGAAGTGCGAGATTTCGAACCGGCGTCGGCTCTCTTCGCCGGCGGGGAGGGGCTTGGCATTTATCGCCGGCTCATTCCGCAGGCGTGCGCGACCCTCGTCCCCGGCGGGTGGGTGGTGCTGGAGGTCGGCTGCGGACAGCAAGGGCCCGTCCATGCACTGCTGGTGCAAAGCGGATTTGGCGAGATTGCCTTCACGCCCGATCTGCAGGGCATTCCCAGAGTCGCCGCCGCGCGGCGGCCGACCCGTTGAACTAGCCCCTTGAACGCGCCCGCCCGGTTTTCTCCAGTTCGCGATGAAAGCCCAGATCCTGGCCGGAAAGGCTCTTGGTGATAAAGGCGATCTGGCCGTAGTGCAAAGCGAAGTGCTCGATGGCGTGAAACACAGCATAGAGTCCCGTCACCGTGTAGCCCTGAATCTCGTAAGTCGCGAGCAGTTCCTCCGGCGTCAGGCGCGCGAGCACGCGGCCCGCCTCTTCCACGGTTGCGCCCAGCCGCTCCAGCAACTCGGCGGCTGTGGCCGCTCCGCGCGCGCTGAACTCCTGCGGCCGATTGCGCGTGTCTTCGCGGCGCTCGAACGACGCCACCAGCCACTGCCCGATGTTGCCGTTCAGGTGCAAGAGCAGGTTACCGATGCTGTTGCTGGCCTCGTTGGGGCGCCACCATAGCTGCTCCTCGCTAAGCGGAGCCACACAGTCTTTGATCCTCGGCCAAGCCTGCTCCACCAGGCTGCGGCGGGCCGTATCAAGAAACAGCGATGCCACTTGCGTATGCGATGCTGTCATGGCTGACTGAACCTCCTTTGCCGAAATGCTTCTCCGCTTGGGCCGGATTTTGTTGTGACTGCGCCTAAATCAGCTCGTAGCCGGCAAACCAGTAGCCGATCTCGAAGGCTGCGGTCTCCTCGCCGTCGGAGCCGTGGATGGCGTTCTCCTGGATGGAAGCCGCGAATTTCTTACGGATGGTTCCCTCCTCGGCGTTGGCGGGATTGGTGGCGCCCATCAGTTTGCGCAGATCGGCGATGGCGTTCTCTTTCCCGAGAACCATCAGCACCAGCGGACCGGACGACATGAAGGTAGTGAGCGCGTCAAAAAACGGCCGCTCGCGATGCACGTAATAGAATCCCTCCGCTTGCTGCTTGGATATGCTTTGCTTCTTAATAGCGACAATTTGAAATCCAGCCTTGTCGATCTCGGCCAGGATGGCTCCCGTTGCGCCGTTGCGGACGGCGTCGGGTTTGATGATGCTGAACGTGCGTTGCGCCACTCGAACTTGCTCCTTTAGGAGATTCTTCGCGAAATTTGCGTTTGAGAAATTGAAAGCGCCGCTTTCGATTTCCCAAGCCGCCAAAACCCATTCACTTCGCCAAATCCATCTGCCAATTTCGTGTTCTTCAATATCGCTAAGCCCTGCCGATCACCTGGGCCAGCGTCGCTCCGATCTCTGCCGGCGACACCACCACGTGGATCCCCGCCGCCCTCATGGCCTTCATCTTGTCGGCCGCAGTGCCCTGGCCGCCGGAAATGATTGCGCCCGCGTGGCCCATGCGCCGGCCCGGAGGCGCAGTCTGGCCGGCGATGAAGCCCACCACCGGCATCTTCACGTGCTGCTTCACGAACTCTGCGGCCGCCTCTTCCGCCGAACCGCCGATTTCGCCGATCATGATGATGGCTTCAGTTCCGGGATCGTCGTTGAGCAGGCGCAGCGCGTCGATGTGCGTGGTGCCGATGATGGGGTCGCCACCGATGCCGATGGCGGTCGATTGGCCGATGCCGCGCTGCGTCAACTGGTGCACGGCCTCGTAGGTGAGCGTGCCCGAGCGCGAGACGATGCCCACCGAGCCTTGCATGTGAATGCGCCCCGGCATGATGCCGATTTTGGCCATGCCCGGCGAGATGACGCCCGGGCAATTGGGCCCGATCAGCCGCGACTTGGACGTCTTCAGCTTGGACCACACCTTCACCATATCGAGCGTGGGAATGCCCTCAGTGATGCAGACGATCAGCGGAATGCCTGCGTCCTCGGCTTCGAGAATGGCGTCGGCGGCGAACGGCGGCGGCACAAAGATCATGGTGGCGTTGGCGCCGGTTGCCCGCACCGCGTCGGCCACGGTGTTGAACACCGGCCAGCCTTCGTGAGTTGTTCCTCCCTTACCGGGAGTTACTCCCCCAACTACATTCGTTCCATATTCCGCGCAGCCTTTGGCGTGAAAGGTTCCTTCCTTGCCGGTAATGCCCTGCACGATGAGGCGCGTGCTGTTATCGACGAGTACAGCCATCCTACTTTTCTCCTAAGGACTTGTTGTCATCACAGAATTCCGGCTGAAGAACCGCAAGGATAAAGTGTTCAGCATTCGCGCGAAAGGCCCGATCATCGATCTCAAGATACCGGACCAAACAATTCTTTCTGATCCAATCTTTCGCGCTTTCAAGATCTGTGCGTCGACCGCTTGCCACAAGCTGAGCTCGCAAGTTGCCGCTTTGATTACCCATTAAGTGATTCCGGTAAAGCCGATCACGAAGTGTAGCGTTCCCCTGGCCAGTCTTTCCCGCCCTTATTACTTCGTCTTGCAGAGTGGTTATTGCATACACGCCCCTAGCTTCCGGAAAGCTCGACGGTGTTGCTTTGCTGTAAGGAATCGGCGTTTGGCTGAGGAGGCGCTCGACAATTCCCTCAAGCGTCGAAATGTGCTCTTTCATTTTCTCAGCTAACATTCGCTTCCTTAACCCGCCTTCGAGGTCCGAAATCATTAGCTAGAAGCTGCCTTCACCACCAGCTCTGCTGCTTCCTTCATGGTTGCTCCGACTTGAAAATTGAGTCCGGAGTCCTGCAGAATCTGCCGTCCCTCCTCCACGTTTGTGCCTTCAAGGCGCAGCACGATGGGCACGGTCACGTGCAAATTGCGCGCCGCGGCGACCACGCCTGTGGCCAGCCGGTCCACGCGCAAAATTCCGCCGAAAATGTTGATAAAGATTGCCTTCACGTGCGCGTCGGAAAGGAGAATCCCGAAGGCGTGTTCGATCTGTTCCTGGGTGGCGCCGCCGCCCACGTCGAGAAAATTCGCCGGGCTGCCGCCGGCGTACTGGATAATGTCCATGGTCGCCATGGCCAGGCCCGCGCCGTTCACCATGCAGGCGATGGTCCCATCCAGCTTGATGTAGTTGAGCGCGTATTTGCTTGCCTCCACTTCCAGGGGGTCCTCTTCGGCGATGTCGCGCAGCGCCTTGATGTCGGCGTGGCGGAATAGCGCGTTATCGTCGAAATTAATCTTGGCGTCGAGGGCGAAAAGCTTGTCGTCCTTGGTGGTGATAAAGGGATTGATCTCCACCAGCGAAGCGTCGGTCTCGACAAACGCCTTATGCAAGCTCTGGAAAAACTGCACTGCCTGGTTGATCTGCGCCGGCTTGAGGCCCAGCGCGAAGGCCAGCTTGCGCGCCTGCCATGCCCCAAAACCCACGGCCGGATCGATGGTCTCTTTGAAGATGGCCTCCGGCGCCTTGGCGGCTACTTCCTCGATCTCCATGCCGCCAGCCTGCGACGCCATAAACACCAGTTTGCCCGCGGCGCGGTCGAGCACAATGCCGAGATAGAGCTCGCGATCGATGGCCGCGGTTTCTTCGATGAGCAACCGCTGCACCTTCTGCCCCTGCGGCCCGGTCTGGTGCGTCACCAGGGTCATGCCGAGAATATTTTTGGCGTAAAGCTCGGCCTCGTCGCGGGTGCGCGCCACTTTCACGCCGCCGCCTTTGCCGCGGCCCCCGGCGTGAATCTGCGCCTTCACCACCACGCCCTTGGCGCCATCGGCGAACAGCTTGCGGGCCACGTCGTTGGCTTCTTCCAGCGTGTTGGCCACTTCGCCCTTGGGCACGGGCACGCCATACTTCGCCAGGATTTCTTTTGCCTGATACTCGTGAATTTTCATCTTGGAATTTTCATCTCGGGGCTGGGTCGGCTTCTGCGCCGCAACTCAGGAAATTCGGCTTTCGCCATTTTTGTCGAGCAGGTTAGAAAATCAGGAAGAATCTGCAACTCAAATAGTATCTTGGCGGACAAACCAGGAGCAACGCGCGGGTTGGGCGCAGGCCGCGCCTTTACCATGGAGTGGTATGGGTTTGTTGAAGGAATTATTGAAGCCGCTTGCCGAGGATGGCGCTGCGCTTAGCCGGGAGCAGGCAGCGAGCGCGCTGGAGGAGATTCTTTCGGGCGCGGCGCCCGAAGTCGAAGTCGCGGCGCTGCTGGCCGTTTTCGCCACGCGCGGCGAGCAGGCTCCGGAGCTTGCCGGTTTTGTCGACGTCATGCGCCGGCACTCAACGCCCATGCCATTCGCCGAAGCGGAGCGCGACCAGTTGCTCGACTGCGTGGGCACGGGTGGCGGCGGACCGCAAACATTCAACATCTCCTGCGGCGCCGCGCTGGTGGCCGCGGCGGCCGGCGGCAAGGTGGCCAAGCACGGCAACCGCGCGGTCACCTCCCGTTGTGGCGCCGCCGATGTTCTCGAAGCCCTCGGTGTGCCCATCGCCCTCTCACCCGAGCTTGCCGTCGAGTGCCTGCGCGAGAC
>JASHOC010000314.1 GCA_030041305.1 Acidobacteriaceae bacterium | reverse complement strand
TCTCGGCTCCAATGAACGAACACGTAGAGAAGAAACAGAACACCCAAAACGCCGGCGCCGCCCAAAACGATCCATTCGGTCAAGGTGAACCTCCCCGCGAGAAATCACGAATTTCCTTGCCAAGAAAACGATAGGCGGTCGGTTCTAACAAAGTCCTGATGAATTTCTAAAGATTTCCTAATTGCGCGGTCAGGTATTTGTACGGGCAAGGCGTATGCTTGCTAGCGACGGGAATGCCGTCGGCAATCATGGGACTCCTGTTTCCGGAACGGGTTCGCGAAGGACAGCGCTCAGCGCCTCAATAAAACGCCGCGGGCAATCGAAGTGGGGAACATGTCCCCAGCCCTCCAGGCGTGTGACACGCACCTGCGGCATTTGCTCGAGCAGGATCTCCGCGTTGGCAAAGCTCACCAGCTTGTCTTCCATGCCCCAGAGCAGATCCACCGGTCGCGGAAAGCACCAGCGGCGCCTCCCTGGTCACCTGCACGCTGGCCGCGGTTGTCTCCATGCGCCGGAAAGGCCGCGATTCCCGCCCGGATCCGACCACACCGTCCGTAAATTCCTGATTTGGTGGGCGCTGTAGGATTCGAACCTACGACTTCCACCGTGTGAAGGTGACACTCTACCGCTGAGTTAAGCGCCCGAAATGCAGACAACCGCTCGGTTGAAAGAAGGACGCGCCAGCAGGGCATCCCTTGGGTTAGAGTAACACCAGCACTCGGTTCGGAGCCAACCCGGTTGCGAAGCGCCGGGGGGGCCCCCTTGCCGCGCACTGGCGCCAATGCCCAGGAAACCCGAGCCCAAGCCGCTACACCTCGAGTCCCCCTGTGGTGACGAAGCGGACCCTCGGACTGAAACGCGCTGCGCCGGCAAACCGGATGTTGCTCCAGAGCGTCTGGTAGGGTGGGGGGTTGGCGGCTGTGGCGGGATCGGTTTCCCGACCGGGGGCTGGATGAACGATTGGACGCGCGGCTGGACTGGTTTTGCAATGGCGCTGCCGAGGGACCGGAGAACGCCCAGGCCCGGGTCGGATCGAGGAACGATTTCCGGACCGGAATTCGAGCCCGGAGCGCAACCTTCCGGTCCGAATGGGGTTCCTGAAGACATGGCGACCATGGTCCTGGACAAGCCGGCCCTGGGAGCGAGCGAGAGTTCATGGCAAAGCTCGCGACTGGGCCCGAGCGCGGAGCTGCGCGGGGGCTTGGATCCCACCAGCGACGCGGCAGTGATGCTCCGCGTTGCCGCCGGAGACGAAGCCAGCTTTAATTTTCTGGTTGAAAAGTACCACCGGCCGATGATCCATTTTCTCTTTCGGATGGTGCGCAACCAGGCCGTGGCCGAAGAATTGGCGCAAGAGGTGTTTCTGCGCGTTTACCGGGCGCGGGACAGTTACCGGGCCGAGGCGCGGTTCACCACCTGGCTTTACCGGATCGCCACGAACCTGGCGGTTAATTACGCGCGCGACACCCGGCACGAGAGGGCGGCTCAAACGGTCTACCTGGATGCGCCGGATGAGGAAACCGGCACGACGCCGGACTTGGCCGATGACGACCCGACCGTGGAGCAGCGGATGTTGCGCGAGGAACGCATGGCGGCGATTCGCAGCCATGTTATGGCGCTGCCGGAGCGGCAACGGATGGCAGTGCTGATGCACAAGTACCAGGGCATGGATTACCGCCAGATTGGCGAGGTGCTGAAACTGAGCGAATCGGCAACCAAGTCGCTGCTGTTTCGGGCCTACCAGACGCTGCGGGAAAAACTGAAGGAATTTGTGTGAGAAGTGAGTGGAAACAAGCCGGAGTGAACCGGCGGAGAGCGGGGTGGCTCGTATGAGGGTTTTGGACAAAGCTTGTCAAGGGATGAACTCGAAGCTGGCGGATCTGCTCCTGGATCCGGCGGCCGTGCCTGCCAAGGTTCGTGATCATGTTGCGGAGTGTGAGGGCTGCCGCAGCGAATTGGAAGAACTGCAAGCTACGATGGCGCTGATGGATGGCTGGGAGGCTCCGGAGCCCAGCCCCTATTTCCTAACCCGGCTGGGGGCGCGTATGCGCGAAGAGCGCGAGGCGGCTCCGGCTGGATGGCTGAGCCGGCTGCGGGCGCGGTACGCCTATGGCCCCCGCACCCATATGCGTCCTCTCGCCGCCATGGCGCTCACGGTGGTGCTGCTTGTCGGTGGTGGGGCGTATTTGGATCTGAACAACTGGCCTCAGCCCCGGCAGACGGCGAACGACGCCGCGGTGGTTCACGATCTGCAGACGCTCGAAAACAATGCCCAGGTGCTGGACACGCTGGAGAGCCTGACCACCACCGACAACGGAGATTAGGCGACCGCCGCCGCGATCTGGGAATTGCAGGCGAAGCGATTCCACCCCTGGATGGGAATTTGGAGCTTGACCTGAGAGCCGGTAAGGAGCGTTGGCGGGCCGGGGAAAGCTCTTATTGGGTTTCAAGACCGGCTTCGGCATCCGCCTTCGATTCGACGCGGGCGCGGTCCGAAGCTTGGTGCACGTGCCGTTCATTGATGTTTTTATTGCGGCCTTGGGCCGGGAGAAGATTGTGACTTGGATACCGAACGCGGGACGATTGCGTGCGGCGGCTCTCGTTGCGGCCATCCTGGTCCTGTTTTTGCCCGCAGTAATCGCTTGGGGCCAGCGCGCGGAGGGCGGTCGCGCCGGGGCAGGGGCTCGAGCCCCACGCCCGCAGGCGCGCTATTCTCAGCCTCGCCAGCAAGCTTCTCCACGCCAACCGCGTGCGTACCGGCAGCCCAATCGGCCGGCCCGCATGGAAAACCAGCAGCGGCAGGTGCGTGGGTATCAAGCCCCGCCGCAAACACGGGGTTATTCCGGGCCCGGGAATCTACCGCAACCCAATGTGCGCAACGCGTTTCGACCTCAGAACGGCTATGGGGCGGCGCGGCCCGCTTATCCGGGCGCGGCTAACGGCCAGGCTGGCTATCCGAGCGGAGCGCGCCCCGGCTACAATTACCCCGTCTCCCCGCCCGGCCATCTCGGAGCATGGTTGAATCAGCACCAGAACCTTCCTTTCCAGGGACAGGAACAGCTTCTGCGCAACGATCCCAGCTTCCAAAGGCTTGCGCCGGCCGACCAGCAGAGACTCATGCGTCAGTTGCATCAAGTGGATCAACTGCCTCCTCAGCAGCGCGAGCGCCGGCTGGGGCGCGCCGAAGCCATTGAGCATATGTCGCCGCAAGACCGCATGAACCTCTATGCCTCCAACCGCCAGTTGGCCGGCCTTCCCGCCGACCGCAAGGCCCTGGTCAAGCGCGCGTTTCAGGATTTGCGCGAAGTTCCGTTAGATCAACGGCAAACGGTGCTCAACTCGGAGCGCTACCAGAACGTCTTCACGCCGGAAGAACGGGGTATCCTCACCAACCTGCTGCGCGCCGAACCGTACATTCCCCCGCGTTGACCCGGCGGAATGACCATGTCTCCGCGCCTTGGCCGCCAAGCGTCTTATTCGCCCAAGGGAGGGGAGCCTTCGGTGCATCTCGCAGAGCTCGATTCCCCAGCACCTCGAGAAGCAGCCGGCAAATCATTCCCGATGCTCTTCTTGGATGATCGCCATGACCCGCCGCGAAGATTCTCACCACCCTCCTCGAAATGAGTCACTTATGGCTCCAGGTATTTCCCAAATGGGTTCCAAATTGGGTTCCATGACATCCAAAATCCGATTGTCCGGACGCAACCGCTCATCGGTATATGATACATTGGCGCCATGATGAAGAGGGGATTGGCGTGTTTTGCGGTGCTGCTCGCGCCGATCCCGGCGTCAGTCGCCGGTCAGGCCGGCGCCGCGCCGCCTTCGGCCTCGCCTTCCGCCCTTGCATCGCCAGCCCCGGCACCCTCGATTCCTTCCGCCCCCTCTCATCCGCCCGCGTCCCGTTCGAGTGCGCCGGCGTCCAGCGCCAATCCGCGCTCTCCCGGTTTGACTCCGCGCACTTTCCCGCAGGTGGCGTCAGCCGGCCAGGCCGCCGCCGCGCCGCCACGGGCAACCGCCCCGCCTTCCGCCGCGACTGCGCCAACCAGGACTCCCTCGATTGCGCCTGCCCCTTCGAGTCCGTTCGCGTCGCGCTCAAGCTCGCCGGCGTCCAGCGCAAATGCGCGCGTTCCTGGTTTGACTCCGCGCGCCTCTCCGCAGCCAGGCTCCGCCGGTCAAGCCGGTGCTGCTCCGCCACGGCCATCGGCCTCGCCGTCCGCTGCTTCTTCGCCCGCGAAAACTCCCTCAACTCCGGCCGCCCCGAATCAGCGCACGCCCGCTTTGCAATCGAGTGCTCCAGCGGCTGCGGCCGCCGGGGGCTCAACCTCCAGCGCCGCGTGTGTGGGCGCCGATTGCGATCTGTCGCCGCCTCACATCACTATCGCCACACCGGCTCCTGCGCCGGCCCCATGGCCCGTGCAGGATCGCATTTCTTGGGTCGCCAACCTGGTGCTGGTCGTGCTCGGGTACGCCGCAGTCATGCTGGTGCTTTCCCTTCTGAAAAAAATCGAACGCCACACGCGGAGCGGAGAAGTTGCCATAGCGGCCGCTGCTGAAAGCGCCCGGGCCGCGCTGCTCTATGCCGAGTCAATGCAGCGCGCAGAGCGCCCCTGGATCATGACCAGCATCCAGCCCTCGCAAAGCGTCCAGGACGGCTTCACGATCATGGCCGCCAATCGCGGCCGCGGTCCTGCGCGCATTGTCTCCACAGTGGACGAGGCGATCATCGCCGTCGACGAAAAACATCTCCCGCCAACGCCCGCATTCAAAAACGATCCTTCCACGCCGGCCGAACCCGTGATTCTGCTTCCCGGCGAAACCGTGGAAATCGCGTCCTTCAGCCGCGGAGAAGTGAAGAAGCTTTGCGGAACCGCGGAACGGCTAAAACGGGTTGAAAACTGGGAGGAGAGAATTTATCTCTATGGAAATGTCGTCTACCGCGACCTTGACGCGCCGGAGGACGCGCCGGCGCATGAAAGCGCCTGGTGCTTCTGGTACATTCACGGGCGGCAGAATAGCGGGATGGTCACCGCGAGTCCCCCCGCGTACCATCGCCATACCTAGGCCCTGCCGCTCAACTCACCAGGTTTTCTTAATCAGGGTGTCCACGGCAAATCCGCCGTTCGGGTCCCGCGTGGCGCTGATGGCCACGCGCGGTGAGATCTGGTATTGACCCTGAATGATCTGGTCCTGGGTTGTCGCCACATTGGTGGTAAAAGTGATGAAAAGATTCCCTGTAACGCGCTGTTGAATGGTGATATCCGCTCCCGGAGGACCCTGTTCGCTGTTCCCTTGCAAGACGGGGTTGATGGAGAGCTGCGAAATGCCTGCCACCTTGGCGATGCGGCTGGTCACCTGACTCGAAACCTGCGAAGCTACCAGGGATTCAGCCGCTTGATTTGCGGGCGTGGCGTTCGCGGCGGAAGCCTCCGTGGTTTGGCCAAACGCCAACAAGTGGATAATGTCCGCCGGCGGCAGAGAAGGATTCGAACTGTACTCGCTGTGCATCTGCTCCACGGGTCCATTGAAGCGGAGATTGATGTCGTACTGCTGAATTGTGGTGGTCAGGGTCAAGTTGAGCACCGGTTCGGTGCGCGTGGGATTGACAAATTCCACCGTGCCGCCCGTGAGTTGAAAGCGGTCGCCATTAAAGATGACGTCGCCGCCGGTGAGATTGACGCGGCCCAGAATGACGGGCTCCGCCGCGGTGCCGCGCGCCTGGATGTTCGCCGAGCCGTCCACGCTGAGCGTGCGGCTGACCAGATTGATGTTATTCGTGGAATGGATGGCGATATTCAGCTTGAGATCCTGGCTGAATCCCTGCGAGGGCGGGGCCGCCACGCCATTGGAAATATTGGCGATGAAGCTCGTGATATCGAAGCCGGGCGTGAAAGAGAGGTTGGCGAGATCGACAGAACCGCCGAGGAGAGCATCTGTGGTCGTTCCATTGAAACGAAGATTGGCGTCCACGTTCTCACGCAATCCCTGGGGATAGAGAATGCGAACGTCTTTGGCGGAAAGGCCGAGATCGAAGCGAAGGTTCGGCCGGTAATCCACTCCACCCGACGCGGTAACCGTTCCGCCGCCGACCTCGCCCTCGAACTTGGAAATCGAGACGCGATTGGTGGAAAGTTTGAGGACTCCATTTCCATTCTGCAGCCCAACCGGCAAGTCTGCCGGTGTAAAGCTGGCGTTGACAAGGTCAATCTCCCCCCCCAGGTTGCCTTGGGTGATGGGGCCGTGGGAATCGATGTTGATTTTCACTTGTCCCGAGCTACGCACTTGGGGATCGAATAATTGCGCAATCTTGAGATCGACCGAACCGTTGACTGCAAGCGACATCGGCGCTCCAGCAGCCATCGGAACGTGTGCCTGGAGGTGCAACTCGGTGTCTGTGCCGCGGATCTCCGCAGGCTTTAGATCGAAGGTTTGGTTCCGATAATCGGCCTGGATCGGCGCGGCGGCGCCAAGCTGAAGCCCCCCGTACGCCACGTGAAGAACAGGAATGGTGGCGTGGGCCTGAAGCAGTTTCTTCTCCTTCAGCGGCCCTTGGATGGTGGCGTGAATCTGGGTTTGACCGCTCAGGCCCGACGCTTGGCCGGAAGAGTAAAAGGCCAGCAACGGTTCGAGCTGGATCACGCTGGTGTCGAGAGACGCGTCGACGCGATAGTCGCCGCTCAGTTCAACCTTCGCCTTGGCCTGAATCGAGGTATTCAACGCGGTGGATTCGAGAGCCGCATCCACAACGTGGTTGGCAAGCTTCATTTGGAGCTTTACCCCGCTTAAGCTCTGCTTTCCAACGTTCAGCGAAGGAATCTGAATCGCCGCATTTAACTGCGGATTGCTGAAGCTGCCCTGGCCCGTGGCGTTGAGCGTCAGCACATCTGAGGTTGTGACGTCTCGCGCCTTCAAAAGCTGTAACTGGCCAATTTGAATGCCGCTCGAGGTAAGTTGCGCAGTGTAAGTGTTTTGCTTCGGTTGCACTGTCACATTGGCGTTCAGTCTGCCTGACAAAAGCTGCACCATTAAGTTGGCTTTCACCTGGTTTCCGGTGGCGGAAAAATCGACTTTGGCTGATTGAATCGGTTGTTGATACGCATTGAGGTCACTCAACGTCACCACGCCGCCGCCTACCGGGTTCAGTTCGCTCCCACGGACACGGATATTGGCGCTCAGGTTTCCCGTTATCGGCATCGGTTTGCTCGAAAACCGGGCAAATTCCCCCATCTGGATGCGCGACGCGGAAAGCTCGAGTTGGAAATGGTTCGTCGGAGAGAATTTCCATTTTGTCAGTGCGGCGCTCGCGTTGACGGTAACTCGGCCTTGCGAAACTGGTTCGAGTTGCGCTTGTTGAAGGCTTACGCCGCTAGGGCTGGCCTCGACATGCGCGCGCAGAGTTTTCCAGGACGTTCCTTGGACGCGAAGATTCTCGGCCGCAAGCTGACCGGAAACGTGCGGCGCCAGCGTCGATCCCTGCACCGTTCCTTGAAACGAAGCCTTACCCGACAGTTCGAGCGGCGCGGCCGTGGCCGCGCCGCTGCTGAAGGCGTTCGCCATGGCCGCTAACTCGTTCAGGTCATTCGCCTGGAAATGGACGGCCAGGCTGGAGCGCTTACCCACGGTTCCATTGAAGTCCAGAGTCGTTTGCGAGGTACGAAGATAGCTGTTCGCAAGTTGCAGCGTCTGGGCGCCATTGGAGTAGATGGCGTGAATGGCCGCAACCACTGGCATCGGCGCCGGATATACGGCTTCATGATTCGCAGGCGCAAGCTGCGCGCCTTGCGACGTTTCAGCCTTTGTCAGCCTCCCCTTCACCGTGGCGTCTACGTGGGCCACCAGGTCGTTGAGCGCCTTTCCCCACGAGGCGCCGGCGGTGGCGTCGAGAGCTCCTGAAACCGCGACGGTGCGCATCGGCGCCGACGGCGCCAGAGTCCGCTGAAGTTCCGCGAGGGAGATTCCATGCAACGCCGCATTGAAGTTGGACCGCGTGTCGCCGCCGAGGTTTTTGATGGTTCCCCGCGCAGTGAATCCGCCGCCCAGCGCTTTGGCGCGGAGATCGGTCAACCGGGCGTCGCCATTCGCTATCGCATATTGCCCCGCTATGTCGTCCAATACGGCGCGCGTTTTGGCGGTCGCAACGAGGATCTGCGGACTGGTGAGATCGCCATCCACGGTAATGGCTTTGAGCAGCGGCCGCCCCGGCTCGCTTCGATAACTCATCGTTCCGGAGGTGCGAACGATCCCGGCGAGCAAGGTGGGGTTATTGAGCAGTGCACCGATCTGGCCGCCATCGATCGTAATCGCGTATTTCACGTCAGCCACGGGACGCGTGCTGTAATTTTCCACGCCGCCGGAGAGAACTACTTGCGATGCGCCGCTCGAAAGCTTTGCCTGCATCAGTTGAAAGTCGGATGGAGTCACGTTGAATTTGACGTAAAGGTTATGCGCTACGGGCTGATAACTTTGGTATTTCAAACGCCCGTCCGTATAGGACAGATTCCCGCTGTACATTTGCAAACGGCTGTTGAACGAGGCGCGGAAAAGCAGATTGTGCAGATCGGCCGCGATCGCACCGGGCCGGCTGTTGTAATAAACCTCGCCACGGTCCAGCAGCGCGTGTCGAATGCCGAGGGTAAATATGCTGGTGTTGCCGCCGCCGCTGCTTTTCAGCTTGGGAAGGTTCGAGACACCGTTCTTATCCACCAGGATCCACACCACCGGGCGGTCGATGCGCAGATTGTCCAAATACCACTGCAAATGAACAAGGGATACGATGCGCACGCCCGCTTGAACGTGATCGATTTCGAGCAGCGGAGGGTTGGGGCGGGGACTCGCTCCCGCCACGCGAACCCCATAGACGTCGGCGCTGAGGTTCGACAGATGAATCGTGAAGTTTTCGATCTCGACCGGCACGCCAAGCGTGCTGCTGGCTTCCCGCTGCGCAAAACCCAGCAGGTAATGATGCACGCCGTCGAAATTGAGCGACGCCAGCAACGCCGCGGCGCCTGCGAGCACAACGCACACCAACCCCACAATGGTCCACGCCGCGATGCGGAGGACACGGCGCAGCCGCCTCTTCATCTGGAGTTCGGGCGGCTCGGAGGAATTCGCGGAATCTTCAGGAGTATTCATAGCAACCTGCGATTAAAACGCCTGACCGATGGTGACAAAGTATTGCGTGGCGCTGACGCCGGCAACGGGATTGAAATTCCGCCCCACGTCGAAGCGGATGGAGCCGACAGGAGTCGCGTAGCGCAAGCCAAATCCCACGCTGTTCGAATAGAGCCCGGTGAAGCGGTGAAAGCCAACGTAAGGGAAAACGTTGCCGCCGTCGTAAAATAGCGCGTAGCCCAACCCCTTTTTGAGCCACGAAAGCGGAATGCGAGCTTCGGAGTTGAGGATCAGCAACTCGTTGCCGCCGGTTGGGACCTGGATGGAGGAACAGGCCGAGCTGGAGCCGCTGCTGCAAACCTCGACCTGCCGCTGCGGCCCGGCGCTATCGAGAGGCCAACCGCGCAGGGTGTTGCTGCCGCCGGTAAAGAACGCCTCGCTCAGGGGTACGAAGCTATTGTTGAAAGGCTCGGCGAGGCCGATGCGAATGCTGTTCGCCCACACAACGTGATGAAAAGCCTCTTTGTAGTAGGCGACTTGTCCAGTGAGCTTGGCGAAGTCCACGGTCGAACCGAGTTTGCTGCTGTTGAAATCAAGCTCCAGGGAATCGAAGACGCCGCGATGCTCGTCCATGGGGTTATCGCGGGTGTCGCGGGTAAAGTTGCCGGAGAGGGTGGAGAGTCTGACGTTCCGATCGGCAGGCGGCACCAGCGCCGGGATCAGGAGCCGGGTAAGATCGGTTTTGCTGTAACTATAGCGAAAAAAAACGATGTTCTTTTGGGATCTGTCCACGGCGCGCTGAAATTGAAGACTGCCCTGCTGTTGCTGAGAAGAAAAGATGGGATTCTCTTCATTCCGATCGAGAGAGTACGATGTTGTCGCCGTCCAGGGCGACCAGCGGAAGTTAGGATCGATGTAATAAATGGCCCCGCGCTGGTCCAATCTTCCCGCGAATGCCGTGAAGGAAAAGGATTCACCCTTGCCGCGGAGATTATTGCGCGTATATTCGAACGTCCCGCGCGGCCCCCAGAAGGTCTGTTCGCTGGAGGTGAAGTTACTGGGCAACCCGATAGGAGGCAGGTTAGGAAGGGCGACGGTTCCGCTGGGAATGCTTCCGCCTCGTTCGATGATTTCAAATCCAAAACCGTAATTGATGCTGTTTCTCTCGGCTTCATGCACCTTCACCAGCACGTCCTCGCTATCTTGCGTGGTGATTTCCCGCTTGGGATCGACCTCCGCCCAATCGAAGACGCCGGTGTGATTGTAGAGATTGCTTCCGGCGGTGAGCAGCGCCGATTCGGTGAGGGGGTGCTCAGGTCTGATCGCGGCCACATCGCGATCGATGAGACGAGGGCGGGTGCGCCTGCGGCCCAGCGTGATTCTTTCCGCCGTCATCACCCGAGGACCTTCGTAAATGTGGTAGACCACGTTGATGCGGTGGGGCTGTTGCTTCGACACCTGCGACGCGGTCTCGCGGAAGCTGGCGTTGAGATAGCCGGCCCTAAGGTAATTCGCCACGATGGCGGCGCGATCGGCCTCCACGTGCGCCTGCGAGTAAGGCTGACCGGCCCGGACTTGGAGCCCTTTCGGCGCAAACTGGGATTCAGGAAGTGTGTCCGCGCCCTCAATGGCGACTGCATTCACGATGTCGCGAGGACCCTCGTCCACACGGAAATACACCTCAATGTTCCCGTTGGCGGTTTTGACCGAAGAGGTCACCTTGACGCTGCTGAAACCCTCGGAATTATAGATCCCGGAAAGATTATTGATGCTGTCGCTCACGAGTTTCTGGCTGAAGTCGCCGTGGGACCAAAATCCGAAGCTCTTTTGTTTGACCGCGATGCTTGGCTTCAGTTGGGACGATGGCAAGTGCGTGTTCCCGGCCAGATTCACCGAAGTCACCTTATGCTTTTTCTTTTTCTCGATTCGGTAAATGACGGTGTCGCCGTCTTTGCCCTGCTGCAACTGAGAATCCACTTTGACGTCGAAGTAGCCCTTGTTTTGAAAGAACGAAACCAGCGCCTGCTGGCCTTCCAACACCGCCTCCTGGTCGACGCCGATTCCCTGGTACATGGGCAGCAGAGACTTGCGGTTCCAACTCCATAGATGCGCGCCGTAGACGTTGACATGCGTGGGAACGCCGGGCTTGACGCCGAACTGGACGTCGGCGCGGTTGGCGCTGGAATGATACTCGGCGCCATTGAATTTGACTTGCGCGCCGAGATAACTCTGCTTGGCGAGCTCATTGTGAGTAAACCGTGTTGATTTAGTTATGGTGCTGCGATGATAACTTTTTCCCGGACGGATAGCGGCTCCATGCAGGCGGGCCCACACACCCGTGAGCTCGTGATGCAGATGCGCGTCGTCGCCCGCCGGCGCTCCCTCAAATTCGAGCGATCCAAATTTGGCTCTGCGTCCCAGTGTGCAGTGAAAAATAATGTTGGCGATTTCCTGCGTGGAGTCGACTTGAACCTGGGCTTGCACTTGGGCCTCGAAATAGCCTTCTTGCCGAAAGAATCCGAGCAAGCTGCGGCGGTCCCGTTCGACGTCGTCGGCATTGAACGGCGTCTGGATGGGATAGTTGGTGGCTTGGATCAACTGCGCGTAAGGAAATCGCGTCGCGCCCGGAAACTCGAAAATGCCGAAATAGACGGCTGGCTCGAGAATGAAGAGCACTTGGACGCCATTGGCCTCAGGTGCGACTTGAATCCGCACGTAGTTGAATTTTCCCGAGGCTTGGATTGCAGCCGCGGTGCGGCGCACGGCTTCGATCGAAAACGGCTGGCCGGCCTTTTGCTCCAACAGAGAAGCGAATCGCGAAGTTTGTAAATCGGGACGACCGGCAATCTCGACCGACGACACTGTCTGTCCCTGATACGAGGCCAGCATCTGCTCGGTCGCCGGTGTGTCTCTGACGAGCTGGCTCATCTTAGATCCGCGTTGCGCGACAAGGGGGAAACAGAAAAAAGCAACGCACACCCAGCCGATAGCCGTGGGGAACAAGCCAAACCGGCCGCGCCTTGCGCTGAGCCCGAATCGCTTTCTCGCCCCGGAAATCAACGGAACAAGACCCCATTTCACTCGATGCTAAGATGCGCTCGAACATCGCTTGGTTGATTCCGCTCGGCCCCTCCAATGGGCGCTCGCAATGCGGGCGGGGCGGCACGCAACCGTGCGCGGCGCATCCCATACGACAAGAACGGCAGCCGGTCACCAACGAGGTAGGGTGAATTTTGGGCGCCAATTCCAACACGGATCGGCTCGGGAATCGATTCGAGCAGCGCATTTGGCAATTGGTGTCGCATTCGCCGTTGGAATCGCTCTGGGACCTCCAGGGAGTGCCGGTGCGCAATGTGGCTGTGTGCACATGGAACGCGCTGATCCAAGATCGCGTCTTCGGCCACGCCGCCGAACTGGGTTTTTATTTCCTGTTCTCGCTGTTTCCCACGCTGTTTTGCGCCGGCGCGGTCATCGGAATGGCCGCCCGGTCGGCTCACCAGGTGTATTTTCAAATTCTTCATTATCTGTCGTTGGTGATTCCAACTTCCGCATTGGGCACGGTGCTGTCCACATTCAATCAGACCACCGCCGCAGCCACCTCGAGCAAAGTAACTCTCAGCTCCATCGCCGCCGTCTGGTCTGCTTCGGTGGGGGTCTCGGCGATTCAGGACACCCTCAATCAGGTGTACAAGATCAACGAATCGCGTTCCTATGTGCTGGCGCGCATTTACGCCATCGGCCTCACGATTCTGCTCACAGCGATCGTGAGTTTGGGTTTGGGGTCCATGTTCGGCGGCGACTTGGCCGCTTCGCTGGCCTACCACAGCATATCGAGGCATCGCCTGGCCATGGCGGCCGCAGTCGGCGCAAGGGTGGTTGCCTGGATCATCGCCACAGCCTTGCTCGCGCTCGCTTTCGCGGTGGTCTACTATTGGGCGCCTGACTGGAAAAAGCGGCGCTGGCGCTGGTTCACGCCCGGAGGAGCCGTCGGCATTATCCTCTGGCTTGCAGCCTCGCTGGGTTTTCGCGTCTATCTTCATTTTTTCAATAACTACGCTGTCACTTATGGATCGCTGGGCGCTGTGATCATTTTGCTCATGTGGTTCTATATCACGGGATTAATGGTGTTGCTGGGCGGCGAGATTAATAGCGAAATCGAGGCCGCAGCCGTGAAAACTCGCTTATTGGAGCATGAAATCGAGGCGGAAGAACCGCGTCCGGCGGCGTAAGCGCGGCGCCGGATGGTCGGTCCCGGCATCTAAAACGTTCGGGGAGCACGCACGGGTTGAGCGCTCCATCTCCCTGTCTCATAAGAGGCGCGAGCAGGGCGCGCGCTCCGCGCCGGGTTCGTGGGTAACCACGCATGAATGAAGTGCTTATGACCGAAAATGGCGCGGCCGCGCCTGCCCGGACGATCAGCGCTCCAAGCGACGGAGGCGGCGGAATCCGCATCGTCATCCGATCCCACGCCGATATTCTCGAGGCGCGCAAGAGCGGACGCGAGCTGGCGCGCGCATTGGGATTCCCGGCCCTCGATTGCATCTTGATTGTCGCAGCGATCTCCGAGTTGGCGCGGAACATCTTGCTTTACGCTCAATATGGTGAAATTCGGCTTCGCCCCGAGGCGATTTCGGGCAATTCCGGCATCGAAATCATGGCCGCGGATTGCGGCCCCGGAATCCGCGATGTTCGCAGCACGATCGAGGAGGGAACTTCCATGACGGACAGCCTTGGGCTTGGCCTGCCTGGCGTCAAGCGCATCATGGACGATTTTGAAATTGTCTCGAAGCCTGGACGCGGCGCCACCGTGACGGTCAGGAAATGGAAATCAAAGCGTAAGCAGCTGCGCGGCCACACCAGAAATCTGCGCGCTGCCGGCGGCGAGGCGCTTTCCGGGGAGACTCTCGACGTGTGAACGGCGGTCGGAAATTGCATGAGCGAAACGCTCCGCTTTGAGAATGGCTTTGAACGCCGCTATGCGCGCTCTCTGGCCAAATATTTGCTGACCGGAGGAGAAGCTCCACTCGAGGAAGCCTACGAACTGGGGCGGAAAAAGCTCACTGCCGGAGGCGGGGTGCTGGACATGGTGAGTCTGCACTGCGCCGCCATCACTTCGATTCTGAACGATGACGCCATCCGCATTTCGCCGGTGGAGACCCTCCGCAAAGCCGGCGAGTTTCTTGCCGAAAGCATGTCCCCGTTCGAGATGACCCATCGCGCCGTCGGCGAGGCCAATTCCGTGTTGCGCAAGCTGAACGAGACTCTCGAGGAGGAAGTGCAACGCATCGCCTTGGCGCTGCACGACGATGCGGGCCAGCTGATGGTCGCCGTTCACCTGAGCCTTGATGAGGCGGTCCGGGAAATGCCCTCGGAAATGCAAGCGCGCATGAGCGGAGTCAGAACTCTGCTCGGCGTAGTGGAGGATCGCATCCGCGACCTTTCGCACGAGCTTCACCCGGCCATGCTCGACCACCTGGGCCTGGTTCCCGCGATCGAGTTTCTCGCCGCCAACGTGGGCCAGCGCACCGGTTTGCAGATCACGGTGGACTCCGCGCTCGATGTCCGTCTGCCTCCGGCGATGGCCATTGCCTTCTACCGCATTGTTCAGGAAGCTCTCACCAATGTTCGACGCCACGCCCAAGCCTCCCACGTGCGCATCCGCATCGCCAGATCGGGCCCGCAAATTCGATGCACGGTGAGCGACGACGGCGTGGGGTTCGATCCAGCGGGGACCGTCGCTTCGAACTTCATCGGACTGGGCCTGCGCGGCATCCGGGAACGCCTGCATGCCCTGGGCGGCAAACTCCGCATCCAATCTGCCGGGGGGCGGGGCGCAAAGCTCGAAGCCACGGCCCCGCTGCAGGTGATTCATGCCGATTCAACTTCTGCTCGCCGACGATCATCCCGTGGTGCGGGACGGACTGCGCGCCATTCTTGAGCGCGAAGGCTTCAAGGTAGTGGCGGAAGCCGCCAACGGGCGCGAAGCGGTGGAGTGGAGCGAAAAGCTCCATCCCGATGTGGCGGTTCTAGATCTTTCCATGCCGCTTCTCAATGGCATTGACGCCGCCCGCGAGATTCGGCGCGTCTCGCCCGAAACCAGAACCATCATCCTCACCATGCACAATGAACGCCAATTCATCCTCGCGGGATTGCGCGCCGGCACGCGCGGGTTTGTCATGAAGACCCGCAGCGCGGAGGAACTGGTTCAAGCCGTTCGCGAGACTGCCCGCGGGGGCAGCTATTTCAGCCCCGAAGTAACCCAGGCGGCGGTGGAGGCCTACCAGAACAGATCGGAGTTGCCTGAAGAGCCGCTGACGCCGCGCGAGCGCCAGGTTCTGCAGTTGATCGCTGAAAGCAAAACCACCAAAGAAATCGCTGCGCTCCTCGCAATTAGCGTGAAAACCGTCGAAACCTACCGCAGCCGCATCATGGAAAAACTGGGAATTCATCAGACCGCCGGCGTGGTGCGTTACGCCATCCGCCACGGTGTGGTGGAACCGTAATCGCGCTACTCGGTCCGCTCCAGAGCAATGGCTGTTGCTTCTCCGCCTCCGATGCAGAGCGCGGCGACTCCCCGCTTCAAACCATATTTTTCGAGCGCCGCCAGCAAGGTGACCAAAATCCGGGCACCTGAAGCGCCTATGGGATGGCCCAATGCGCAGGCGCCTCCGTGCACGTTCAGTTTGTCGTGCGGCAGGCCGAGATCGTGCATGGCCGCCATTGCCACCACGGCGAACGCTTCGTTGATTTCATACAGATCCACGCTGTCGATCGACCATCCAGTGCGCTCGACGAGGGCGCGAATGGCCCCGATGGGCGCGGTCGGAAAAAGATGCGCCGCTTGCGCGTAGGTGGCGTGGCCGGCGATCACCGCCAGGGGCTTGACGCCGCGGCGCTCCGCCTCCGAGCGCCGCATCAGCACCAGCGAAGCCGCGCCGTCGGCAATGGAGCTCGAATTGGCTGCGGTCACTGTGCCGCCCTCCCGAAACGCCGGCTTGAGCAACCGAATCTTTTCGAGGTTCGATTTCAGCGGCAGTTCGTCCTGGGTCAATGCGCGCTGGACTTTACCCGAGCGCACCGTCGCCGGCGCGATCTCCGCCGCGAAACTCCCGTCGGCCATGGCCTTTTGCGCGCGCGTGAGCGACGCGGCCGCATATTCGTCCTGCGCTTCCCGCGAAAACGTGAAGCATTGCGCGCAATCCTCGGCAAATGTGCCCATCAGCCGGCCCTTGTCGTACGCGTCTTCGAGTCCGTCGAGAAACATGTGGTCGATCACACGGCTGTGGCCCATGCGGTAACCGGCGCGCGCGCGGTCCAACAAATAGGGAGCGTTGCTCATGCTCTCCATGCCGCCGCCCACAGCAATCTTTGCGCTGCCGGCCACGATGGCGTCGTGCGCCAGCATCACCGCCTTCATGCCCGAGCCGCACATCTTGTTGACCGTGGTGGCCGCAGCAGAGACGGGCAGCCCGGCGGCCAGCGCCGCCTGACGCGCCGGCGCCTGGCCCAATCCCGCGGGAAGCACGCAGCCGAACAAGACTTCCTCCACCGCATCGTAAGGAATGGCAGCGCGCTCGACGCTGGCGCGAATCGCGGTTGCGCCCAACTCGGGAGCGGTGACGTCTTTCAATTCTCCTTGAAATCCGCCGATGGGCGTGCGCGCCGCGCCGGCAATCACAATGGGATCATTCGAGATCATGGCTCGCTTCCGAACTCACCTTGGGCCCATGCGCAGCGCACCGTCCAGGCGGATGGTTTCCCCGTTCAGCATCTGGTTCTCGCAGATCTGCTTCACCAGGGCCGCATATTCTTCCGGCCGCCCCAGGCGCGGCGGAAACGGAACACTCTTGCCGAGCGCCTGTTGCACTTCCTCGGTGAATCCGCCCATCATCGGTGTCGCAAACACTCCCGGTGCAATCGTAACCACCCGGATGCCATGCCGCGCCAACTCGCGCGCTGCGGGCAAAGTGAGCGCCGCCACGCCTCCCTTGGATGCGGCGTAAGCGGCTTGGCCGATCTGACCCTCGAAGGCCGCCACCGAAGCGGTGTTGACAATCACGCCGCGCTCGCCGTCCTCGCCTGGATCTTCTTTCACCATAGCGTCAGCTGCAAGCCGCATCATGTTGAATGTCCCGATCAGGTTGATGCTCACCACTTTGGCGAAGATGTCCAGCCGATGGGGCCCCTCGCGGCCCACGATTCTCTCCGCGGGCGCAATGCCGGCGCAGTTGACCAATGCGTGCAAATGGCCAAAGCTCGTGCGCGCCAGTTCCACTGCGGCCTGCGCATCCCTTTCCCTGGTTACGTCGGTGGCGGCAAAACGGGCGGCGTCGCCCAAATCTTCGGTGATGGCTTCGCCGGCGGCGCGGTCGACGTCGGCAGCCACCACGCGCCCGCCTTCATTCACCACCATCCGCGCCGTGGCCGCGCCCAGTCCCGATGCCGCGCCGGTCACCAGAAACACATGGTCCCGTATCTGCATCGCAATCTGCCTTTCAAGCGCGCATCGGTGCGGATCACTGCATGGGGGCGGAGAACAACCCGGTGTAACGCCCAAAAATCCATCTGTCATAATACTCCAGGGATCGAAGAGCTACCAAAAGAGGAGAAGCCAGTGGAATTGCCTTCGGCGCACCGCCCGGTTACCTGCTTGAGCGACGATGAGCTGCTCTTTCGCGACACCGTGCGCCGCTTTGCCGAAGAGGAAATTGCGCCGCTGGTCCGGCGCATGGATGAAGAACAGAAGTTGGATCCGGGGTTGGTGCGGCGTCTCTTCGATCTCGGCCTGATGGGTATCCCCATTCCGGAGCAGTACGGCGGTGCCGGCGGCTCGTTCTTTGATTCCGTGCTTGCCGTGGAAATGGTCTCTACTGTCGATCCCGCGGTGGGCGTTCTGGTGGATGTGCAGAACACGCTCGTCGCCAACGTGTTGCTTTCGTGGGGGGCGCCGGAACAAAGATCCAGGTATCTTCCTCGTCTGGCCTCGAATACAGTGGGCGCGTATGCGCTCAGCGAGGCCGCTTCTGGCTCCGACGCCTTCTCGCTCCAAACCCGCGCGGAGCGACGCGGCGACGGGTACGTGTTAAACGGGCGCAAGCTTTGGATCACGAACGCCCGGGAAGCCGGATTGTTTATCGTCTTCGCCACCGTCGACATCCACGCTGGGTACAAGGGGATCACCGCGTTTCTCGTGGAAAAGGACGCGCCCGGATTCACCGTGGGCAGAAAAGAAGACAAGCTGGGCATCCGTGCTTCGAGCACCTGCGAGCTCCTCTTCGACGAGTGCAGGGTTCCGGCTGCGCAAGTCCTCGGTGAACCCGGCAAGGGTTACAAAATCGCTATCGACACCTTGAACGAAGGCCGCATCGCCATCGGCGCGCAGATGCTTGGACTGGCCGAGGGCGCATGGCGCCACGCCGCCCAATACGCCAAAGAGCGCAAGCAGTTCGGCAAGCCGATCGTCGAATTTCAGGCCGTGCAGTTCCAGCTTGCGGAGATGGCCACCGAGATCGAAGCTGCGCGGCTCATGGTCTACAACGCGGCGCGGCTCAAAGACGCGCAGCTCGCGTTCCGCAAGGAGGCGGCGATGTCGAAGTACTTCGCCTCGCAAATGGCCGAACGCGTGGCCAGCCTTGCCGTCGAGGTTTTCGGAGGGGTTGGATTCGTGCGCGATTATCCGGTGGAGAAGCTGTATCGCGACGCAAAAATCGGCAAGATTTATGAAGGCACGTCCTTCATGCAATTGGCGACCATCGCCAAATTGACGCTGGGGTAGAAAACCAGGGCGCGAGGCTCTGGACAAGGAGCAAAACGATGGATCAACCGGACGAGCACCCACACGGCCTGAATAAGCTGTGGCCCGATGCGCGCGCCGCGCTGGACGGCATTGTGCGCGATGGAATGCTGCTGGCGATCGGCGGTTTCGGGTTGTGCGGCATTCCTGAAGCCCTGATCCTCGCCCTGCGCGAAAACGGCGCGCGCAACCTCACCGTCGCCAGCAACAACGCGGGCGTGGACGGCTGGGGCTTGGGATTGCTGATGCAAAGCCATCAGATCAAGAAGATGATTTCGAGCTACGTGGGTGAAAACGCTGAATTCGAGCGCCAGTATCTCGCCGGCGAGTTGGAGATTGAGTTCTGCCCCCAAGGCTCGCTGGCCGAACGCATTCGAGCGGGCGGCGCGGGCATTCCTGCGTTCTACACCCGCACCGGCGTGGGCACACTGGTCGCCGAGGGCAAAGAACACAAAGAGTTCGATGGAGTCACTTACATCCTCGAGCGCGGCATTCAGGCCGACCTGGCCCTGGTCAAAGCGTGGAAAGCCGACTTGCACGGCAATCTCATTTATCGCCGCACCGCGCGCAACTTCAACCCCAACGTGGCCACCTGCGGCAAGATGACCGTGGCCGAGGCGGAGATTGTCGTCCAACCCGGCGAACTCGATCCCGATGAGATTCACACGCCGGGAATTTTTGTGCACCGGCTGGTGCACAATCCCCATCCTGAAAAGCGCATCGAAAAGAAAACAGTGCGCGAAAGTTAAGTATTGTTCGCTGAACCGTGACACCTGAACCCTGACACCTGGAACTGAAAACTGAACCCCGACACCTGACACTTGAAATCTGGAACCCGCCATGGCTTGGACACGTCAATTGATGGCTGCCCGCGCGGCACGGGAGTTGCGCGACGGCTTCTATGTCAATCTCGGCATCGGTATTCCCACGTTGGTCGCTAACTACATTCCCGCCGGTGTAACCGTGACGCTGCAATCGGAAAACGGGTTGCTTGGCATGGGGCCGTTCCCGCTCCCGTCGGAAGTGGACCCGGACCTGATCAATGCGGGTAAGGAAACCGTAACGCTGACGCCCGGCGCGAGCACGTTTTCGAGCGCCGACTCCTTCGCCATGATTCGCGGCGGCCACATCGACGTGGCGATCCTCGGCGCCATGCAGGTCTCCGAGCGCGGCGACCTGGCTAACTGGATGATTCCGGGTAAGCGCGTGAAGGGAATGGGCGGGGCCATGGACCTGGTCTCTGGCGTGCGGCGCGTCGTTATCATCATGGAGCACACCGCCACCGAGGGCGCCCCCAAGCTGCTGCGGCAATGCACTCTGCCGCTCACCGGAGCCGGCGTCGTGGATCGCGTCATCACAGAACTTTGCGTGCTCGACGTCACGCCCTCAGGATTCGAAGTCGTTGAGCTTGCGGAGGGCGTGACCCCCAACCAAATCGAGCAGCGCACCGGCGCACTGGTGCGCTTCGCCGATCCCTCAACGCCCGCCCGCTGACTTCGTCCACACCGCCTTCCGTTTCTCGAGGAAGGCCGCAATGCCCTCGGAGTAGTCCGCGGTCTCCCGCGCGCGCGCATTGGTCTCAATGGCCAATCGAATGGCTGCGTCGAGATGCGCCTTATTCTGCGCCGCGAGCAACTGCTTCGTCGCCGCCAGCGATTGCGGGCTGTTTGTGAGCAGCGTCGCTGCGAGTTCTTCGACCCGATGGGCGAGCGACTCCCCCGGAGGCACAACCGCGTTGATCAGGCCGATTTCCAAGGCCTCGTCCGCGTCGAATATGCGGGCGGTCAGCAACAGGTCCCGGGCTCGCTTGGTGTCGCCTAACTGCAGCAAAAGGAACACTGACACCAGGGCAGGCACAAAGCCGAGCCGCACTTCGGTAAAGCCGAACCGCGCCGTGCGCGCAGCCACGACAAAATCGCAGATAATCGCGAGTCCCGCTCCACCCGCGATCGCGGCGCCATGCACCGCTGCAATCGTCGGGATCGGTAGTTCATAGAGAGTGCGAAAAAGCTTGGCCGCACGTTCCGCATCTGCGCGATGCGCCGCGGTGGTCTCATTCTTCACTCTGTCCAACACCCTCAGATCGAGACCCGCACAAAACGCTTGGCCCAGTCCCCCCAGCACCAGAACCCGGCAATCGCTTTGGGCGGTCTCTTCCAGCGCGGCAATCAATTCTTCCTGCATCTCCGGGGTCATGGCGTTGCGGCTCTCGGGCCGATTCATCCTTAGAGAGCGAATGGGCCCCTTGTCCTCGACCAGAATCGTCGTATAACTCAATCCATCCTCCTCGTTCCGGCAACCGCGGCGCCTCTCTCCCGCGCCTGTTCGCTACCGCACAAGCGTTCCAAAGCCGCGCGCGATCTCCGCGCTGGCCTGGGTCAAAACATCGAGAGGCCCCAGCGAAGGCAGCACGGCGCCGCACCTCGATAGCTCCGCAAGCAGACTTTCGGTTGGAATGTTCGCGACCAGCGCGTCCTGCGCAAACGGGCAGCCGCCCAGGCCGCCAATCGCCGCGTCAAATCGCCTGCATCCCGCCTCATACGCCGCGCGAATGCGCGCCGCCGCTTCGACCGGCCGCGCGTGAAGATGCACGCCCACCTCAATCTCAGAATGAGCCACAAGCGCATATGCCAGGGTTTCATAGATCCGCGCAGGAGAGGCCAGCCCCACGGTATCGGCGAGCGATATCCGTCGCACTCCAGATTCGACCAGTTGATCGCACTTGTCCGCGACTTGTCCGATGCTCCATTCGTCTCCGTATGGGCTACCGAATGCCATCGAAAGGTAGGCCACAATGCCCAATTCCGCCTTCGCTGCCATGGAGCCGATTGACTCCAGCACATCGAGCGCCTGATGAAGTGTCTGCCGCTGATTCTGTTCGAGAAACCTGGGTGAAATCGAATACGGAAAGCCAAGAGTCTTGACGCGACCACTGCGAATCGCGCGCTCGGCGCCCTTTTCATTCACGACGATGCCGATAATCTCAAGGTCCGAAGGCGGATCGAGCAGTTCCAGCACGCGTTCTGAGTCCGCCATTTGCGGAACCGCCGCGGGCGAAACGAAACTCACTGCGTCGATGTGCCTGAACCCGGCATGAATTAAATCGCGCAGATAGGCCGCCTTCGTTTCCGGCGGTATTTGTCCGGGCAGCCCTTGCCACGCATCGCGCGGACACTCGACGATCTTGACCGGCTGGCTCATAAAGAAGCTTTCAGCCTTCAGCTATCAGCTATCAGCTATCAGCTCATCCTGCTTGGCCCGCAATGTTGCCTGACCTACGCAGAAGCTGAAAGCTGACAGCTGAGAGCCGATAGCTATCCACGCGACGGATGCACCCTCAATATCTCGCGGGCAATTACCATGCGTTGAATCTCGCTGGTGCCTTCGCCGATGGTGCAGAGCTTCACGTCGCGATAATACTTCTCCACCGGATAGTCCTTGATGAATCCATAGCCGCCAAACAACTGCACCGCCTCATCGCAGATGCGCACCGCCGCCTCGCTCGCGAAAAGCTTAGCCATCGATGACTCACGCGTCACTTTGCGCCCTGCATCCTTAAGCACCGCCGCCCTTTGCGTGAGCAGGCGCGCAGCGTCGAGCTCCGTCGCCATATCGGCCAGCTTCCACTGGATGCCTTGAAACTCGGCGATGGCCTTGCCGAATTGCCGGCGCTCTTTCACGTATTTCAGCGCCGCGTCCAGTGCGCCGCGCGCAATGCCCAGCGCCAAAGCCGCAATCGAGATTCTGCCGCCGTCCAGCACGCGCATGGCGTCAATGAAGCCCTCGCCCTCGACGCCGAGCAAATTTTCCTCGGGAATTTCGCAATCCTCGAAGATGAGTTCGCTGGTGTCGCTGGCGCGTAGGCCCAGCTTGTTCTCTTTTTTCCCCGGCCTGAAGCCTTTGGTCCCTTTTTCCACCGCAAACGCCGACAATCCGTGGGTGCCCTTGCTCTTGTCGGTCACCGCAATCACCACCGCGACATCGGCGTAGTGGCCATTGGTGATGAATGTCTTGTTGCCGTTCAGCACATAGCGGTCGCCTTTCTTCACCGCGGTGGTGCGCGCGTTGCTTGCATCCGACCCCGAGCCCGGCTCCGTCAATCCCCATGCCGCCAGCCATTCGCCGCCGGCCAGCAGCGGAATGTATCTTCTTTTCTGCCTCTCGTTGCCGGCCAGGAAAATATGGTTCGTACCCAGCGAGTTGTGCGCCGCCATAGTGATGCCCAGCGAGCCGTCGGCAGCGGAGAGTTCCTCGATGGCCAGCACGTAATCCACGTAGCCCAATCCCGCCCCGCCGTACTCCGGCGGAAAGATTACGCCCAACAGCCCCATCTGGCCGAGCTTCTTGATTACCTCCAGCGGAAACGCGCATGCCTCATCCCATGCCCCCACGTTGGGCGCAATCTCCTGCGCGGCAAAGCTTCGGATCTCGCGCCGAAGCTGTTCCTGCTCCTCGTTGAGCACAAATGGATATAAGCTCTCCACCGGTTCCAGTTCGACTGTCATCGTCAGGCTCCTTCGCGTATGTCCGCCCAGCCCGCTACTCCTACATAAGATGCCGGAGTTACCGGGTCCATGCTCCCGGCAGTTACAAATCCCCGTTACGTCTGAATCACGCCGGGATTGAAGCGCGGCGCTTCCGGATTCAGCGCGCACGCCTCCAGCGCGGCAATCAGCACCTCGCGTGTTCGAGCCGGATCGATGATCGCGTCGATCCACAGCCGCGCCGCCCCGTAGCGTGGGTCGGCTTGCGCGTCATAGCCGGCGCGGATCTCATCTTGAAGCGCTGTTTTCTCCCCCTCCGATAACTTCTTTCCATTGCGCTCCAATTGCTTGGCGCGCACTTCGGCCAGCGTGGCTGCCGCGGAGGCGCCGCTCATCACCGCGTAGCGCGCTGTGGGCCACGCAAACAGAAATCGCGGATCGTAGGCCTTGCCGCACATGGCGTAGTGGCCGGCGCCAAAGCTTCCCCCAACAATCACCGCGATCTTGGGCGTCACGCTGGTGCTCACCGCCGTAACCATCTTGGCTCCGGCGCGGATAATGCCCGACCATTCGGCGTCCTTGCCCACCATAAAACCGTTCACGTCGTGCAAAAAAATCAGCGGCGCCAGGTTCTGGTTGCAGTCCATGATGAAGCGCGCCGCCTTTTGCGCCCCCTCGGTATAAATCACGCCGCCTACTTCGATGCGCATGGCTCCCGCCGCCGGCCCCATGGCCACCCTCTGGCTCTGGTTCGTCTTCTGGTTGGCCACAATGCCCACCGCGTGCCCGCCGATCCATGCGTAGCCGCAAAGCACCGTGCGGCCAAACTCCTCCTTGTACTCGTCAAACTCGCTGCGGTCCACGATGCGCGCAATCACTTCGCGCATGTCGTAGATGTTGGTGGCGCCCGGCGCGGGGTTCAGCAGCCCGTACACTTCCTCGGCAGCGTACCGTGGCGCGTCGCGTTCGTGGTCGAATGCGCGCCTCCGAAAAATTTCCGCCGCCGGCTCTGCCCCCGCCCGCTGGCCCATCTTTCCCACCAGCGACCGCATACGCGCCAGGCACACATGGTCATTCGGCTCTTTGAAGTCCACCGTCCCTGAAATCTCGGCGTGCATCGCCGCGCCGCCCAACTCCTCCGCGTCGGTTTTTTGTCCGATGGCCGCCTGCACCAGCGACGGCCCGGCAAGAAACAATCCTGAGCCCTCGGTCATCAACACCGTATCCGTCATCACCGGAAGATACGCGCCGCCCGCCACGCACATGCCCATAATCGCCGTGATTTGCGAAATGCCCATGGCGCTCATCACCGCGTTGTTGCGGAAGATGCGGCCGAAGTCATCGGTATCGGGAAAGACATCCTCCTGCAAAGGCAAAAACACCCCCGCCGAATCCACCAAATACAGCGTCGGGATGCGGTTTTCCATGGCAATGGTCTGCGCCCGCAGCACTTTCTTCGCCGTCATGGGGAAAAACGCGCCGGCCTTCACCGTCGCGTCGTTGGCCACAATCATGCATAGGCGCCCGCTGACCCGCCCCAGCCCCGTCACCACGCCCGCGCCTGGGGCGCCGCCATATTCGCCATACATGCCATGCGCCGCCCAAAGCCCGAGCTCCAGCAGCTCGCTTCCCTCGTCAAGCAACAGCTTGAGCCGTTCTCTTACCGTTAAGCGCCCCTTTGCGTGTTGCGCCTCCGCCGACCTGGCCCCCCCGCCTTGCCGAATCGTGTATTCTTCCTCGCGGATCGTAGCCATCAATTGCAACAGCGCATCGCGATTGACCTTGAACCGCGCGCTGTCGCGATCGAGGACCGAAGTGAGCCGGTTATCGAGTTGAACGCTTTCTGCCATGACACTCTTCAAGATGAAAGCCCGCAATCAATCGCTTCTGAATAGCAAATCGTTCGGTCGCCACTCGGCTGGGCCCGTTCTGCCGATCTTGTCACAACTCCTGAGCTCCCACAATGGTCCCCACACACTCGCCAAACCCAATTTTGGGTAAACCGTCGCGCCGGCAATAGGCGCGAAAGATCACCCGGTCGCCGTCCTCCAGGAACGCGCGCACTTCTCCGTTGGGTAACTGGATCCCCGCCCCGTCCCGTTGCATTTCCAGCAAGCAGCCTTCCGAGCCGTCTTCCGCGCCGGAAACCGTACCGGTCGCCAGCAGATCGCCGGGGCGCAAGTTGCAGCCGTTGCTCGCATGGTGCGCCACAAGCTGCGCCAGACTCCAGTACAATTCACGCAAATTGGCGCGGCTCACCAACGCCGGCGCCGTTCCCGCTTCCCGCATGCTCCGTGTTTCGAGATGCACCTCGACGGTCAGGTCGATTCCGACGCGCTCCGCTGAGGGAGAATGCAAATACGGGAGCGGCCCCGGATCACCCGCGGGCCGCGGCGCAACAGGAACCCGGTACGGCGCCAGCGCTTCCCACGGAACCACCCATGGCGAAAGGGTGGTGGCGAAATCTTTGCCCAGGAACGGCCCCAGCGGCTGATACTCCCAGGACTGAATGTCGCGGGCCGACCAGTCGTTCACGAGGCACAGGCCAAAAATGTGCTGCTCGGCCTCGGTGATCGGAATGATTTGACCGAGCGAGTTGCCGGAGCCGACAAACAAACCCACCTCTAGTTCGAAATCGAGCGCACGCGAAGGCCCAAACTGCGGCTCGCTAGCGCCCTGCGGCTTGATTTGCCCGCACGGCCTGCGAATCTCCTTGCCGCTGACCACGATGGAGGACGCGCGGCCGTGATAGCCGATGGGCACATATTTGTAATTCGGCAGCAGCGGATTGTCCGGCCGGAATCGCCTGCCCATGCGCGTGGCGTGGTGGATCGACGCATAAAAATCCGTGTAGTCGCCGATCACGGCGGGAAGCTGCATTTCCGCCTCGTTCATGGGAATCAGCAGAGGTTCGACGCGCGCCTTGATTTCGCCGGCGGCGCGCTCGTCGAGGAGCGAGGCCAACCGGCTCCGGAGGATGGACGACGCCCGTGTTCCGGACGCCATCAGCCCGTTGACGCACTGCCCTCCACAGCCCTCGAGCGCATCACAGGGAACTGCGCATAGCAGGCCGTGTTCGGCTGAGGCGCGCAAATCGAGAATCCGGTCACCAATCGCCACGCCCACGCGCGTCCGCCCGTCATGGCGGAAGACGCCATAAGGGAGATTCTCCAGGGGAAAATCGCAGTCCCGATCATTGGCGGAAACAACCCAGCTTCTTAGAGCCATCCCAGCGCCTCCAGGTCCCGCATCGGCTCTTCAAACGAGCACGACCCGAATCCGGCGAAGAACTTCTTCCGCACTTCGCGCAGTTCGTCCGCGTTCCAGCCGTTCTCCTGCCACACCATCGCTTCCGGCGTCACCTGCCACACCCCCGGCCATTCCTCCTCCAGGGCCTCGCGCGCCTCCTCGGCCTCGCCTCCGAAATGGAGCACCGCCGCGGCGCACGCCAGATTGATGAAGCCGTGCATCACAGCCGTCGGGCCTTCTGGCGAATAGGTCAGCGGATAGCGTCCGCGAACCGGATGGTGCAGCCCTGCGGTGGCTTTAAACACCATGCGGCGTCGGGCAATTTCAGTGAGCATGTCTGCGGTAGCCTGTGGGGAGGGAATCGCTCCGGCGGCAAGGCCGCCCATGCGGATTTTGATGCGCGCGTCCACGGCTGCGATCGCGTCCAGCGTCGACGCCGAAATCCCGTTCACCGGCGCTTCAAAATACGCCGTCAACCCGGCGGGCAGGCGTTTGGCGATGCGCTCGATCTCCGCCGGATCGGAGGTTTTGATCTCGACCGCTTCAATGGCGTAGCCCTTCTCAACGAGCCCATGTAACTCGGCCCAATCAGCGTCCGGAGAAGCGATCACGCTCAACCGCAAAACCCGCGTGTAATCGCCCGCTGCGTCCCAGAGATACGGAAAGCGATCCAGATCGACCACGAACCGTCCCAGCGCCCTGCGCCGGGAGCAATGGCTATACTCCAAATACTTCCGCACCGCCGTGTGCATGTCCAGGCCGGCGGGCGGGTATAAGCCCGCGTAGTCGATCAGGTCCGCGAGCAGACTGTCGATCGGGTTCATCGGCTCTTCGGCGCCGCCATGGCCTCCGCCGCAAAGCGCTTCTTCAGTCCCTGCCAACACTCGAAGTACTCGTGCTGCAGGATGCGGGTGATCATGGCGAACTCCGTGGGCCGCACCACAAGCTGGGTCTCAAACATGAAAGCCAGGGTGCCCGCGAGATACTGCGGCTTCAATTCCGCCCGGCTGGCGCGTTCAAATGTCTCCGCATCCGGTCCATGTCCGGCCATGCAGTTGTGCAGGCTCGCGCCGCCGGGGACAAACCCCTCCGCCTTAGCGTCGTACGCGCCGAAAACCAGGCCCATGAACTCGTTCATCAGGTTGCGGTGAAACCACGGCGGCCTGAAGCTGTGCTCGGCCACCAGCCAGCGCGGCGGAAAGATGGCGAAATCGCAGTTCGCCGTTCCCGGAATCGCCGAGGGCGAACTGAGCACGGTGTAAATCGACGGGTCGGGGTGATCGAAAGAAACCGTGTTGATGCAGTTGAAGCGGGCCAGGTCGTATTTGTACGGCGCGTAATTGCCATGCCACGCCACCACGTCCAGCGGCGAGTGATTGATTGCCGCGCGCCATAGCCGGCCCTGGAATTTCGTCACAAGGATGAAATCGCCGTCGCGATCTTCGAACGCAGCCACCGGCGCCAGGAAATCGCGCGCATTGGCCAATCCATTGGCGCCGATCGGCCCCAGCTCCGGCAGCCGAAAGGCGAGCCCATAGTTCTCGCAGATGTATCCCCGCGCCTGCCGACCGAGCAATTCCACGCGAAACTTCACTCCCCGCGGGATCACGCCAATCTCGCCGGGCGCGACTTCCAGGATGCCCAGCTCAGTGGCCAAACGCAGCGGGCCCATCTGGGGCACAATCAGCAACTCGCCATCGGCGTCGGCAAAAAACCGGTCATGCATCGAGCGGTTGGCCGCGTACAAATGAATCGCGACCCCCATCTGCATCGCCGGGTCGCCGTTGCCCCCCATCGTCACCACGCCGTCGACAAAATCCGTCTCACGCTCGGGCAGCGGCAAAGGATCCCAGCGCAGTTGATTCGGCGTCGGCGGCGCCTCCATAAAAGGCCCGCTGCGGATCAACCCCAGGGCCATCTCTTCATACGGCCGGTGCGTCACCGACGGCCGGATGCGATACGTCCACGTCCGGCGATTCACCCCGCGCGGCGCGGTGAAAGGCGTGCCGCTGAACTGCTCCGTATACAGCCCCAGTGCATGCTCCTGCGGCGCGTTCTGGCCCACCGGCAGCGCCCCTTCCACGGCTTCCGTGGCAAACTCGTTGCCAAATCCCGATTGGTACGCGATCTCTCTGCCCATCGTCTCCTCGCCTACAGCCGGCCCTCCAGCGCCTGCCGCTCCGCCTCGTGCATGGCGTCGTAGATTTCATCAAAACTGCTCACCGCAAACAGCAGCTTGTGCAGCTCATCCACTTTCACCGGCGTGTCCAGCACTTCATCGAGCGTGAAATCGTGAATCGCGCAATGACCGCCCATCACATTCATGCATTCGCCGTGCGAGCTGATTAACCCGCTCCCGTACACCTTGATTTCTCCGTCCTGATGAATCGTCCCAAACTCGACCGTGTACCAGAACAGCCGCCCCAGTTTCTCCAGCATTCCGGAATCCGAAATCCCCGCGCAAACCCGGCCGTAATGCTCCAGAAAGTCCGCGAACACCTTGTGCGCGTGCATGGGCACGTGGCCGAAGACGTCGTGAAAGATGTCCGGCTCTGGCGTGTACTCGAGCGAGTCCCGGCTGCGCAGCCACGTGGTCGTGGGAAAACGCCGCGCCGCTAGCATCTCAAAAAACGCCGGAGCCGGCAAAAACCCGCTCACCGGGGTGGAATTCCATCCCGTCCTCGGCGCCAGCCGCGCGCTCACTGCTTCGAGATTCGGCAATCGGTCGCGCTGGAGGCCGATGATCTCAAATCCCTCCAGATACTCGCGCGCCGCGTGCTTCTCCAGTTCCGGCATCGCGCGCCCCACCAGTTCCGCCCAAACTGAATGCTGCTCCTCGGTATAGGCCGCGTAGTCCTGCTGAATGATGTAAGGCGCAGCCGCTGAAAGCGATTCAATGATCATGTCCGCTCCCCGCTACAGGTTGCCGCGCGCCGCCTGCTCACGCTCGATGGCCTCAAAAAGGGCCTTGAAGTTCCCTTTGCCAAAGCTGCGGCTGCCCTTGCGCTGGATAATCTCGAAAAACAGCGTGGGCCGGTCTTCCACGGGCCGGGTGAAGATCTGCAGCATGTATCCCTGGTCGTCGCGGTCCACCAGAATGCCCAGCTCCTCGAGTTCGCGAATGGGCTCATCGATCTTTCCCACACGATCCTCGAGCTCGGCGTAATAGGTGTGCGGCACGTGCAAAAATTCCACCCCCTGTACGCGCAGCTTTGTCACGCTCAACAGAATGTCGTCGGTGGCCAGCGCAATGTGTTGCACGCCGGGCCCGGGATAGAAATCCAGATACTCCTCCACCTGCGACCTCTTCTTGCCCGTCGCCGGCTCATTGATGGGAAACTTCACGTAGCCGTTCCCATTCGCCATCACCTTCGACATCAGCGCCGAGTATTCGGTCGAGATGTCCTTATCGTCGAAGTGCTGATAGAGCGAAAATCCCATCACGCGCGCGTAAAAGTCCACCCACTCGTTCATCTGGTTCCAGCCCACGTTCCCCACCATGTGGTCGATGTGCTTGAGCCCCACCGGCCGCGCCACGGGGTCGCTTTCCACCGCGTGGAAGCCGGGCAAAAATGGCCCTACGTAATCGCCGCGCTCCACAAAGGTATGAATCGTGTCCCCGTACGCCTGGATGCTTGCCAGCACCGCCGAACCGTGCTCGTCCCCCAGCACGTAGGGCGCGGCCGCGCTTTTCGCGCCGCGGCGCGTCGTCTCCTCCCATGACCGGCGCGCATCGTCCACCCAAAGCGCGATCGCGCGCACGCCGTCGCCATGGCGCTCGATGTGCTGAGCAATGGGATGATCGCTGCGCAGCGGCGTGGTCAGCACAAACCGGATCTTTCCCTGCTCGACCACGTAGGAAGCGCGATCGCGCTGGCCCGTTTCCGGACCGGTGTAAGCCATCAGCGACATGCCAAAAGCGGTGCGATAAAAATACGCGGCCTGCCGCGCGTTGCCCACGTAAAACTCCACGTGGTCCGTCCCTTTGAGCGGCAAAAAATCAGCTTCGGGAGCCTCATCAACGGCATGAGCCGAAGCCCGTGAGGAAGCAGAGTGGGGAAGAGCGCTCATCTTCGTCATTCCTGTTCCGCCGGCAATTCGGGGGGGGAAGCCGCATCCCGGCTACTGCGTTGAGCCGTTATGGATTTTCGCGCAGGGGAAGGTCCATCACTGGCTCTAGGATAGGCCCCCTCGCCAACCGAGAAAATGGAACTTCCCCCCAAAAATCCCGGTACTCGCCTAACAATGTTAGCCATAATAAGGAAGCCGCTTAACAAGCGCTGGCCAATGACGCACCGCACCTTGCCGAATGACGTCGAACTCGACCCCATTGCCTGGAAGATTCTGGAATCTCTGCAACAGAACGCCCGTCTGTCGTTCGCGGAGCTGGGCCGCAAAGTGGGCCTCTCGACGCCTGCCGTGGCCGAACGCGTTCACCGCCTGGAAGAAGCCGGCGTCATCACCGGCTACCATGCCGCCCTCGATATGACCAAGTTGGGCGTTCCCATCCGCGTTCTGGTGCGTCTCACGCTCCCCGGCGGCGAACTGCAATTCGGCCGCGCCGTCACCGCCCTTCGCGAACTGCCCGAAATCAGCCGCTGCCATCGCATTACCGGCGAAGAATCCTTCATTATTGAGGCCCATGTCGCCTCCGTTCGCCATCTTGAAGCCCTCATCGACAAGCTGTCGGCGCTCGGCGCCACATCCACCTCCACAGTGCTCTCGTCCCCGGTTGAGCGGCGCGAATACCGCGCCTCCCAGCTCGAAGCCTTCGCCAAATACCGGTAAGGCGAGGCCCGCAATCCGGGAATCGTGTGTCCATCCTTTCAAGCCAATGTCCCAACCAGTTGTCTCGCCGTCTGAGGCGAAGCGTCCCGGCCCGGGACCAGGTCCACGGTTTCACCGTAAAATGATCTTTTCGGCGCATTTTTCTCGCGTCTGGCTGTCCTCCCACGGCCTTTCGCCCGGAAAATGCCCCAACCGGCCGCTGTTCCGCGGATGGTCCAGGACGGCGCGCAGATGTGTATCGATAACCGCAACGAGGCAAAAGAATGGTCACTGGCAGTCAAGATTCGGCAGCTCACACCACCGGCAGGGTCCGCACTCATCCTACCCAAAATGAGGCGCTGCTCTTCGAGAAATCCGCGCTTGGTAAGCGCGCCTACAAATTGCCGCCCCTCGACGTGCCCCCTGTGAATCCCGAGGAACTGCTCCAAGGAGTCTGCCGCAGGCAGTGCCCCGGGCTGCCCGAGCTGAGCGAGATCGAAATCATCCGCCATTTCACGCGCCTCTCCACCTGGAACTACGCCATCGACTTGGGCATGTATCCACTGGGGTCCTGCACCATGAAGTACAACCCTCGTGTCAACGAATTCGTGTCGCGCATTGAGGGTCTGGCCGAGGCGCACCCCTACCGACCCGACATCCTCGCGCAAGGCGTGCTCGAAATCATCGACCTGCTGCAGCACTGCCTGCTCGAAATCACGGGCATGGACGCGATCACACTGCAACCGGCGGCGGGCGCGCATGGCGAGTTCACCGGCATCCTTCTCACCCGGGCGTGGCACGAATCGCAAGGCAATCCCCGGCGCAGGATTCTTATCCCCGACTCCGCCCACGGCACCAACCCCGCGACAGCGGCCATCTGCGGCTACAGGGTCGAAAACCTCAAATCGAACCCCGACGGCGGCATCGATCTCCAAGCCCTCGCGCGCCAGGTGGACGGCGAAACCGCCGCCCTGATGCTCACCAATCCATCCACGCTGGGCGTCTTTGAAAACGAGATTCACAGGGTCGCTGACATCCTTCACGCCAAGGGGGCGCTGCTCTATATGGACGGCGCCAATATGAACGCGCTGGTGGGCAAGGTGCGGCCGGGCGACTTCGGCGTCGACGTCATGCACCTCAACCTGCACAAAACCTTCTCCACGCCCCACGGCGGCGGCGGGCCTGGTTCCGGCCCGGTGGCCTGCAAGGCGTTTCTCGAGCCGTTTCTGCCTGTCCCGGTGCTGGTGCGCAAGGAGAACGCCGCAAATATCCCCGCTCCCGTCGCCTGGAAAACAGTGAATGACGACCCGCTGCCCCCAACCTCGGCGCCCCTGTTCCGCGCGCCGTCGCCAGCGCCTCTTTCCACGAATGCCGCCGCTGACCCGAAGGCTGGGCTGACATGGGACTACAACCGGCCGCAGTCCATCGGCCGCGTGCGCGCCTTCTACGGCAATACAGGCATGTTTATCCGCGCCTTGGCGTACATCCTCGCCAATGGCCCCGACGGCCTGCGCCAGACCACCGAAGACGCGGTGCTGAACGCCAACTATATCCGCAAGAAGCTCGAAGACCTCTACGAACTGCCGTACAAAACGCCTTCGATGCACGAGGTGGTCTTCAGCGACAGGCGCCAGGCGGCGAAGGGCGTCAAAACCGGCGACATCGCCAAGCGGCTCATCGATTATGGATTCCATCCCTATACGGTCAGCTTTCCCCTCATCGTTCCCGGGGCCATGATGATCGAGCCCACGGAGAGCGAGTCGCTCGAAGAACTCGACCTGTTCATCTCCGCCATGCGGTCGATTGCGCGCGAAGCCGAGCAAACGCCGGAGCTGGTCAAAACGGCGCCACACTCCACGCGGGTTTCGCGGCTCGACGAGGTGCAAGCCGCGCGCAAGCCGATTCTCCGCTGGCGGCAGTAGGGTCCAAGCGGGTCGCGTTTGCCCCCGAAGCGCAAATGTGCAGCGAGGAAAGCCCCACCCCCAGCACAGGCGGGTGACTAACTTTGCACTTTAGTACTCTTTATTAGTTCCTTTAGATAGGTTACCCTCTCAGCATTATTCCCGGATCGCCGATACCTTAACTGTCGCGGCTTCTCGGGCAGTTCCTGAGTTGTTGCTGCTCGAACCGGCCGCGGCGTTAGGGGCGTGGCGGCTTTGGAACCGCTCCAACTAGCGCCACGCCGGATTTTGCCCACCGCGCAGCCTCAAAGATGTCGAGGAACGCGCAGAAAGAAGGGACTCCCATGAAATCCTTGGCATCATTTCCGGCCCTGTTCGCGGCAGCGGGCCTCCTGGCAATGTCCGCGCCCCAAACCTGGTCGCAAACCGCGCATCTCGTTTCCTCGGTTGCGGATTCCTCCGTCGCGCGTCCAGCGGTGGGTGAAGCGGCGTTAGTTCAGGCAAGGTTGGACCAGTTTAATTCCGCATTAGCTTCGCACAATATCACCGAACTCCAGGCTACGGGCGTCAAGCCGGTCAACGCCAGACGCTGGCAAAAATTCTTCAAAGACAATCCCGCCGCCCAGATCACCGATCGTTGCCCGGTTTGGGCGCTGGCCATTTCCGGCGATGCGGCTACTTGGGACTGCACCGAGAAAGCCATGATCGTCTCCGAATAAGCCTTTGTCGTTCGAGCACGCCATCCACTACACGTTTTCCAAGAGGGACGGTGTCTGGATGATCGCGGACCGAAAATAAATCCTGCGCGCGGGCGCCTCGGAACAATTGAGGATGCCCGCGGATTGCGCCTCGCCCCTGCTGGAACCTGCCGAGCTATTTTTCACCGTTGTAAGGAAGGGTGAAGTAGAACACGGCCCCCCGGTCGACCTTGCTTTGGGCCCAGATTTTGCCGCCATGGCGGGCAATAATGCGCGAAGCAGTGGCCAAGCCGATGCCCGTGCCCGGAAACTCGTTCTGCGCGTGGAGGCGCTGGAAGGGGCGGAAAAGCCGGTCGGCAAAACGCGGGTCGAACCCGGCTCCGTTGTCGCGCACGAAATACACCGCGCCCGTGGGCTCGTCGGTGAAGCCGAACTCGATTTCCGCGGTTTGCGCGTGCGCGGTGTACTTCCAGGCGTTGTTCAACAGGTTCTCGAGCACCACGTGGGTCAGCCCCTCGTCGGCGATGGCGCGGGCGCCTTTGGCCACCGTGAAGCGCGCTTGACGGCCACCATTCTCGGCTTTCAGGGTGGCCAGAATCTCCTCGGCCATGCGGCTCAAATCGATTGCGGTGCGGCGCATTGGCGTGCTCGTGGCGCGGGAAAGATTGAGCAGATCCTCGATCAACGCCGACATCCGCTTGCTGCCCTCGAAAAGCTTCTCGATCAGTCCCTCGTTCTCCGGCCTGGGCGAGGAGCTCTGCAGCAGGAAGGCAATATTGCTGATCTGCTGCAAGGGCCCGCGCAGATCGTGCGCTACAGAATAGGAAAACGCTTCGAGCTCCTTGTTGGCCGACGTCAGCTCGGCCGTGCGTTCGCGCACCCGTTCCTCCAGAATGCTCCGCGATTCCTCCAGGGCGCGGTCGCGCTGCTGAATCTGCCCCAGCATTTCGTTGAACGATTGCACCAAAAACGCCAGTTCGTCCTCGCTCGGAGGCGTGACGGCGCGCACCGAATAGTCCTTTTCGCGGGTCACGATCTGCGCCGTCTCCGTAAGCCCGGTGAGTGGGTCGGTAACCAGATGCCGAATGGTCGAAGTCGCCAGCAGCGCAATCGCGAAGCATAGCACCAGGATCACCGCCGAAAGCAGGCCAAATTGCACCGCGCTCCGCTCGAGCTGCGTGGTTTCCGCCAGCAGATACACCGCGCCCACAGCGTTTCCCTGGAACAGTATCCGGCTGCCGTACAGGATGTTGCGGCCGCTGGTCCAGTACCCGCTCGATTGCCTGGGCGCGAGACGCGATGTAAGGTCCGGCTGGATCGATGGATCTCGTGCGTACTGGGCGAATTGCTGCCCGTTACCCCGCACCACGATGGCCCACTTGATCTGCAGGGACGCGTGCAAAGCCGAAAGCGTATTTTCCGCTGCTTGCTGATCGTCGAACAGCAGCGCAGTCACGCTGTTGGCGCCGACGATCCCGGCCTCGGTGCTCAGCGAGCGGATGAGGTCCTGGCGCAACGTGTACAGGCCATAGACGAGGAACGCGATGTAGGCCAGCACTAGGGCCGCGCCGCTGACCATCAGGTTCATGCGCGTGAGCTTGCCGGCGATCGAGCGCTGGTTCCACAGTCTCATCCGTCTCATCGCGGCGCCCCCCGCTGCGGCCCACGCTTGACCGAGGAGGCCACGCGCAGAAGTTCCGAGCTCAACACCAGGTGGTTGCGGCTCACGGCGTCAAGATTCACGTCGAAGCGGACATTGTCGCCCTGAAGGATAAGCTGGATCATTCCCCCGCGGTCGATGAAATCGGGCGAATCGCTCACCGTGAGCACGTCCGATCCATCGAGAATGGCCAGGTCTTCCCGCATCCTTTCGCTCTCGAACAAGCTGACGAAGACGATGGCGCAGCTGCGGCCCTGGGTGGCGTCCTTGATTCTCAGCACGCGGACGGGGAGTTTGTCGATGGCCTCATGCGCGGCGATATCGTCCATCACCCGGCCGAAGGGATCGCGTCCGAGAATGCAGATGTCGAATTGGGTGCGCTGCGGCGCCGCCCCGGCGTAGCGCGTAAACCGTCCGAAATTCAGCAGATACGCAGCTTTGACCTCGTATTCGGTGGGCTGGGTCTGGGTCCAGGCGCCTGCGGCCGGCAGCAGAAGCGCCAGTGCTGCGACCGCCGGACGCAACCGCGCCCCTGCCCGCTTGGCCCAAGCGCGGCGCACCAACGCGTACGCAACCTCGCCAAACCCCATAATCTTCCGAAGTATAACGGCTGTGTGTTCCATGCCTCCCGCAACTCGAAGGTTTACCATTCAGAAAAACGCTTTATTTCGCTTCGCGCATGCTCTTGCCATCCGCGCCGCGTCTTGGGAGAACGAAATGAGCAAATTGCTTTGGGGAAAAACCGCTGAAGGAACCGACGTTCACCTCTACACCCTCACCACTCGCGAAATCGAGGTGCGTATCACCGATTTCGGCGCCCACCTGGTCGCCATCCGCACCCCCGACCGCGCCGGCAAGATGGCCGACGTCGTTCTCGGCTTCGATTCGCTCCAAGGCTACCTCCACGTCCCCAACGCCCATCTTGGCGCCGTCGTCGGCCGCTTCGGCAACCGCATTGCCCTCGGCCGGTTCGTGATTGACGGCGAAACCTTCCAGATTCCCGTCAATAATGGCCCCAATGCCCTCCACGGAGGGCCCAAGGGCTTCGACCGCTACGTTTGGAAATCCGACGAGCAGCCCGACAGCATCGAGTTCACCCACCTCAGCCCTGACGGCGACATGGGCTTCCCCGGCACCCTCACCGCGCGCGTTCGTTACACTCTCAGCGCCAATCTCCTCCGCCTCGACTACACGGTGACCACCGATAAGCCCACCATCCACAACCTCACCAACCACGCTTACTTCAATCTGCGCGGCGACGACAAGGGCGACGTCCTGGGCCATCGCATTGAAATCTACGCCAGCTACTACACCCCCACCGACGCCGGCCAGATTCCCACCGGCGCGATCGCGCCGGTGGCCGGCACGCCCCTCGATTTCCGCACTTCGGCCGTCATCGGCGCCCGCATCGACGACCCATTCGAGCAGCTCGTGCTGGGCCGCGGCTACGATCACAATTTTGTTGTCGATGGCCCTGCAGGAACCCTGCGCCGCGCCGCCCGCGTCACCGAGCCCTCCACCGGCCGCACCCTCACCGTTGAAACCACCGAACCCGCCGTCCAGTTCTACACCGGCAACTTCCTCGACGGAACCCTCACCGGCCGCCATGGTAAGAAATACGGCCCCCGCACCGGCTTCTGCCTTGAAACCCAGCATTTTCCCGACGCGCCCAACCACCCCCACTTCCCCACCACGCTCCTGCGTCCCGGCGAAACTTTCCGTTCCACCACCACCTTCGCTTTCGGCGCCATTTAGATCTGGTCGGGACCAGATGCCCCCGATTTTTCACCAGCAGCTCGGAAGCCGGCTGTCATCCCGTGTATGACGACGTTGGCTATTGTCAAGGCAGACGAAAGCATCGCGGTGAGTGGCGGGGTCAAGGGCGCCGTTCTTTGGCGTTCATCTTGACCCTTGACGCCGCCACTCACCGCCCCACACTTGAGTTGGGAACGAAGGTCAGAGTTCTTTTCTGAGCTTCGTTCCATAGTTGAAAAAACGTGTGT
>JASHOC010000313.1 GCA_030041305.1 Acidobacteriaceae bacterium | reverse complement strand
AGCCATTCGTTAAGGTCAACTGGGCGGATGGATTGGATGCAAACGGACGGCCTCATCTGGTTCCCGACAAAATTCCGACGACGCAAGGCGTCCTGGTTATGCCTGGCAATCAAGGTGGCACCAACTACTACTCCCCCTCCTTTAGTCCCAAAACCGGGCTCTTCTATATTCCTACCTGGGAAAACACATCGTCGTTTTACGTAAAGAGCAAGATTGAATACGTTCCTGGTGAGTGGTACACCGGCGGCGGTCCCCGAGAGATGACCGCCCCCAGCGGGGGGGACCAGGATTTCAAAACCAAAGCGGAGGGTTACGGCGCCGTCCGGGCGCTTGACCCGGAAACGGGTGATAAGAAATGGGAGTTTCCAATGTCCAAAGTGACCAACGCCGGGATATTGACGACCGCGACAAATGTCCTCTTCAGCGGAGGCAACGAGGGATATTTCTATGCCCTCGATGCGCGAACCGGAGCGCTTCTATGGAGGTCCACAGTCGGTGGGTCGGTCCGGTCCGGTCCGGTTTCCTATATGGTGGACGGGAAACAGTATGTAACGATTAATGCGGGTAATGCGATTTTTACGTATACGTTGGGCGCCCCGGGAAAGCAGGCAAGTGAATAGGCAGCATTCGCTGAACCGCGCAGCGGCGGGCTCTATGGTGCGCGCCGCCATGCGCCCCTACGATGTGGAGCCCTTTGCGGCTTGGCTCAGCATCGTGCGCAGCCGCAAGCCAACAATGCGCTCCTCGCCCGGATAGAGATTATAGGAGGCGAGGTTGAGCCCATCACCGCCGGCATTCACCTCGATGGAGGGGTCGCCGTCGCGCAACCGCCGGGCACAGTCAGCGTATTTGAGGTTGAGTTGGTTCTGGTCCCACTGCACGCGGAGATATGGAATCGGGTGTGCGCCGGGGCCGGGCACGTAGACTTCGGCTTTCACCGTGGAAACGCCACGAACGTCGCTGGCGATGCTCTCCATATACCCTCGCCACTGGCGCATGTCGGCTTCATGGTCGCCTTGCAGGAACTCCTCGATCGAGGTCAGCAGGCCAATCATTTCCTCTTTGCCGACTTTGGATGTGCGGCCTACCGCGTCGTCATTGGGATTGTTGTTGAGGAGCGCAGCCTCGATCAATTCTTTCCGTCCCAGCAGCAAGCCCGAACTCTGTGGCCCGCGCAACGCCTTTCCACCACTAAAGCCAACCAGATCGAAGCCCTCGCGAAAGATGCTCGACAAATTGCTGGCTGGCGGTATCTCAGCCGCGGCGTCGTTGAACACCGGAATCCCGGCCTGCTTGCCCGCCGCGATGAATTCCTGGCGCTTGATCTGGCCCTTGGGCTCGAAAATATTGGTGAAGTAGAGCATGGCGGTTTGCGGGCCAATGGCGCGGTGGAGCTCATCAACCGTCTCAACTTCCACCAGCTTGACGCCGACCGTACGCGCTGCGTGGTCATAGCCATTGCGATGCTCGCGGGGAACGATCACCTCGTTCTTCATGCCTTCAAGGTTGGGGACGCGGCGGATCTTCTCGGGGTCGCCGCCGGTGACGCAGGCGGCCGTGGCCAGCAGGATCCCGCAGGCGCCGCCGGAGGTAACCATCGCCGATTCAACGCCGAGCAACTGAGCAATCCGTGCGCCGACCGCTCTCTGCAATTCCTCCAGCCGGACAAAGCAACTCGAAGCTTCCTCCATGGCCAAGCGAGCCCGCTCCGGCATCAGCGAACCACTGAGGACGGTGTAGGTGCCGGCCGCATTAATCAGCGGGCGCACACCGAGTTTCCTGTAAATCTCACCATGCTGAGCAGCCAATTGCTCAGCCCTGATGTAACGCGGACGGAAAATCGCGCCCGCGACCGACGCCATGGCGCCACTCGAAAGAAAAGTTCGTCTCTTCACTCTGCCCTCCCTACTTCATTGCCATGTATAGTAAACAATCACAGACAACCAAAGATATTCTTCCTCCGCTGTGCCGGTTATTTCGCGCCTTTCGTTATAATGGAAGCATCAACCCAGAAAAGCGCGGAAATCGATCGGAAATCGGGAGTCGTTCCATGGTCCCTGACCGCTGCAACATGGCCTCTATAGCGGTTCTCCAATTGGTGTAGAGCAGAACCTCGAACGTTGAGTGGCGTTTTTCCCAAGAAAACGCCACCCGGCACGCCCCTCAAAACTTCACGGGAATTGGAGAACCGCCGTAGAATCAGAATCAGGGGCATTCCATAGAAAATCAGGGGCGATCCATCGAAGATTGCGACGGAAGAAAACCGGCAAAACCCGGCCAAATGCCGAAATTGAAAACGGTAACTCCTTTGCTCTCTTAAATCTGCGGACAACACACCTGAATCCTTATATTTACGGCGATTTGCCCGGCGCAAGTCTCTGAAAGCAGCGTATTTGCTTACAGAAAGGGGGGAGGGGGGTGGGGTGGGCGCACAACACATACGGCACAGAGGCCGCAACGCGCCCTCCTGCCAAACGGAAGCGAGCGCCGGGGGCCGCTGCCCTTCGCCGGCCCACAGTCGTCATTTTGCCGCGTGAGGTCGCGCCTCGCGGGATGCGTAGGTCTTGCTGAAGCCGTTGCGCGTGTTGGTCACGGTGATCTCGCCCGACGGCGTGATGTCGAGGCTGATGGGATAAGCCATGTCCGGTTGCTGATTGAGATTGGCGATGTAATTCGGATCGGGATTCAGATCCGGATAACGTACCGAGTAGTGCAACCGCCAGAACCCTTCCAGATGCGGATAGGTATCGACGGTTTTGATCACCGGCTCGTCGCCGCCCTTCATGGGACCGTTCTGCATCAGCGCCACCAGCGGATCGAAGGCCGCCGTCGGCGGACTGCTGGAGATGTCCATGCCGTGCTGGGTGACGTAATATACGTCCACCTTGCCGATTTTGTTCACCGGACAAAGCAGTTTCAGCTCATTGTTCCAGGTGTTGTCGCCCAGGTCGAGAATGCGCGTCTTGCCGAACGTCATCAGCATGCCCAGCGAGTGGACGTTCTCTGCGCCGCCGTCGCGCTCCATCTGCTCCGCGCCGGCGCAAAGCGGGTTGGGCTGGCCCGCGCCGGGCAGCGGCTCACTCAGCACCTGCGCGTCGCTGGCCACAAACTTGAGGCGCAGCGAGCCGATATTCAACACCTGGCCCATCGTGGCGGAAATGTGCGGGTGGCCCTGATAGGCGGCCACCCACTTTTGATACAGCGTCGATGTAGCGAACGCGACCCGGCGCGGGTCCGCATTGGGGGGAAGTTGTTCGCTGTTGGGGCCGTGATCGATGAACGTGTCGACGGGCAACTTTTCGAGAAGCGCCTCGACGCCGCCCGCATGATCCACGTGGTAATGCGTCATCAGCAGGTAATCGATGCGCGTGACGCCCAGCTCCTTGGCCGCCGCAGCGATGCGATCGGCGCTGGATGTGGTCGAGGCTGCCGGCGTTTCGCTCATGCGCGGCCAGTTGCCCATCCCCGGCGGCCAGCCCGTATCGATGAGCAACGCTTTCCCTTCGGGGGTGAGAAACAGGCTGGCGGCGCCGCCTTCCACGTCGATCACGGAGATGCGCAAATCCTTCGACGTGCGCCCCGGCCAACCCCCGGCGCCGGCGGTGGCCGGGATCAAAAGCGCTGCGGCAAGCGGAAGAGTGAGAGCAGGGAAGCGGTTCAACAAAATTCTCTCCTGGGTTTCAAGTTGCGCACGACGGCGACAGGGAAGCGCCTTGAGGCGCTGGGAGGCGCAGTGCTGCCTGGGTTCGCAACGTCAGCAGTATATATAGACCGGCCAGCCATTGACACTTCTTCGTTGCGCCCGCCCTGCGAAGAACAGACCCTAATGCGCTCTCTGCCGCGAGTGGCTTCGCATCCGCGCCACCCGTTCCCGGCCCCGCTCGGCCACCAGTTGCAGCAAATAAAAGAAAACCAGCGCATTCGCGGTGAGCAGGGTGACGCGCGGCCACGTCAGCCGCCGCAGGACTTCAATGGACTCCCACGGCAGGAATGAAACCGTGATGATGAGAGTCATATACTCGCCCCACGCCTTTTCGAGATACAAGCCGATCCCCTCCGCCAATCCCAGACCGGCGTAGCTGAACGCCACAAAGCCAATGCGGCGCAGCAATGGATCATTGATTAACGACGCCTTCTCCAGCACGAAGTTGACCAGGCGCGACTCGGGGTTGAATCGCAGGTGATCGGCCAATGCCGCCAATTCATCGCCCACGTCTTTGTGGAGCATGTGCCGCGCTCCCAGTCCAATGGCGATGAACAGGAGCGCCTGGGCCATCTTGAAAGCCGCAATCAGCACCAGCCACCGGTTATGACGCCGGCGGGGCCGCGGCTTGTGAATGGGCTGGGCAGGGACTTCGATCTTGAACCGGGAATGAACCACCTGCTCTTACGTTAATTCATTTGCGCTCGCGCCGGCTGGCGGCCAAACCAGGCTCGGATCGACACGTCCCAAGCGCCAGGAGTTGAGCTCGCCAGAGAACGAGGATTTGACTTCCACCCGACAAGCCGATCCGGCGATCCGCCGCGAACCGGTATTCTTGAATCAGGAGTGGAGGCGAAATGGCTACCGTAGAAACGCTGTCCCCAACCACGGTTTCTCACTGGATCGATGGAAAACCTCAACCCGCAACTTCAGGACGCGGCGGAGCCGTGATGAACCCGGCCACCGGCGAGATGATCGCGGAAGTAGGCTTTGCCTCCGCCGAAGACGTCGACCGGGCCGTCGCCTCGGCTAAAGCGGCAGCGGCCCAGTGGCGCGCCACGGCGCTCTCGCGCCGCGCCGAAATTCTGTTCGCTTTTCGCGATCGCATCGCGCACAATCGCCAACGCATTGCAGAGGTTGTGAGCACGGAGAACGGCAAAACCCTTTCTGACGCCCTGGGCGAAGTAGCGCGCGGCCTTGAAAACGTCGAATTCGCCTGCGGCGTTCCCCATTTGCTCAAGGGCGGTTACACCGAACAGGCCAGCCGTGGCGTCGACGTCTACCAGATTCGCCAGCCTTTGGGCGTGGTGGCCGGCATTACGCCGTTCAACTTCCCCGCCATGGTTCCACTGTGGATGCTCGCGAACGCTATCGCCTGCGGCAACGCATTCCTCCTCAAGCCGTCGGAAAAGGACCCGTCGGCCAGCGTCGTCATCGCTCAGCTCGCCAAAGAAGCCGGCGTGCCCGATGGCGTGCTGAACCTCGTCCACGGCGATAAGGTCGCTGTTGACCGCATTCTCGAACATCCAGACATCAAGGCCGTCAGCTTCGTTGGCTCTACGCCCGTCGCCAAGTACATTTATGAAACCGCTACGCGCAATGGCAAGCGTGTGCAGGCGCTCGGCGGAGCCAAGAACCACATGCTCGTCCTGCCCGACGCCGACATCAACATGGCTGCCGACGCCGCGGTCTCTGCGGGCTACGGAGCGGCCGGCGAGCGCTGTATGGCGATTTCCGTGGTCGTCGCCGTGGGCAGCGTCGCCGAACCTCTCATCGAAGCCATCCGCGAGCGTGTGGCGCGCATCAAGGTTGGACCTGGTTTGGACCCTGGTAGCGAGATGGGTCCGCTCATCACCCGCGAGCACCGCGACCGCGTAGCTTCGCACCTGGACACGGCGGCTGCTGAAGGCGCCACCGTCGCCATCGATGGCCGTCACAACCCGGCGACCCGTCAAAATGGGTTCTTCCTTGGACCGTCCCTCATCGACAACGCCCAGCCCGGCATGCAGTGCTACGAGCAGGAAATCTTCGGCCCCGTGCTGAGCGTGGTCCGCGTGAACACCTACGCCGAAGCGGTTCGGCTCATCAACGAGAATCCCTTTGGAAACGGCACGGCCATCTTCACGCAAAACGGGGGTGCCGCGCGCCAGTTCCAGTTCGATGTCGAAGTGGGCATGGTGGGCGTGAACGTCCCCATTCCCGTGCCCGTGGCTTATTACAGCTTCGGCGGCTGGAAGAGCTCGCTCTTCGGCGACTTGCACATGTACGGCCCTGAAGGCGTGCAGTTTTACACCCGAGCCAAGGTCGTCACCAGCCGCTGGCCCGACCCATCCACAAGCAAGGTAGATCTCGGCTTTCCGCAGGTGCGCTAAGTTCGAGAAACTCTCGATCAACCTGCGGGAGCCCGTCCTCGATAGAGTTTCTCCGCGTCGCGAACGGGATACCGCAAGGGAGCCGCATGCCAGAGTCCGCTGAAACAAAGGCCCTCATATCCGAAGAGATTACCGCCCTCACCCGGCAAACCAACTACGGCAGTTGGCGCTTCCAGAAAGGTTGGAAGCCTCTCCACATCGCCGATGCCGAGGGCTGCTGGTTCATCGACGGCGCTGGCAAGCGTTACCTCGACTTCAGCGCACAGTTGATGTGCGTCAACCTGGGGCACAAGAATCCGCGCGTGGTGGAAGCCATCGCCGAACAGGCGCGGGAACTGTGCTATGTTGCTCCGGGATTTACGACCGCCGCGCGCGCCCGTCTTAGCGCCAAATTGCTCGAGGTCCTGCCTGCCGGCCTCGATAAGTTCTTCTTTGCAACCAGCGGGACCGAAGCCAACGAGGCGGCATTTAAGATCGCCCGCATGGCCACGGGCAAGACCAAAATCATCTCCCGCTATCGCTCCTATCATGGTTCCACCGCCGCCTCGATCGCGGCCACCGGCGGTCTGCGTCGATGGGCCGTGGAGCCGGGCGGCAAGGCCTCGGGCTTTATCTTCGCGCCGGAAACCAATTGCTACGACTGTCCCATCAAGCACACCTATCCCGCCTGCAACATCGCGTGCGCCGATTACATCGAGCACATGATCCGCAACGAGAGCGACGTGGCCGCGGTCATTGTCGAGCCGGTCGTCGGCGCCAACGGCGTGCTCGTGCCTCCGCCCGAATACCTCCCGCGCCTGCGCCGCATCTGCGATGACAACGGAGTCCTTCTCATTGCCGATGAAGTGATGGCCGGCTGGGGCCGCACGGGCAAATGGTTCTCCGTCAACCACTGGGATCTCACGCCCGACATTCTGGTCACCGCCAAGGGAATCACCTCGGCCTACATCCCTCTCGGCCTCTGCGCCACCACTTCCAAAATCGCGGCGTTCTTCGACGATCATTACTTCGCCCACGGCCACACGTATGAGGCGCATCCGCTCACGCTCGGTCCCGCCACCGTCACCATTGAAGAGATGCAACGCCTCAAGCTGGTCGAGCGAGCCGCCCAGCTTGAGCCATACGTGCGCGGCAAGCTCGAAGCGCTGATGGCCAAGCATCCGTCCATCGGCGATGTGCGCGGCCTGGGCCTGTTTTTCGCCGTCGAACTCGTAAAGAACCGCGCCACCAAGCAGCCCTTCAACACCATGCGCGATAAAGTCGAGGGCAAACCCCTGGTCGTCGACCAGATCGCCGCCCGGATGCTGGCCGACGGCGTCTCCATCCAGAGTTGGTTGAGCCATTTTGTCATCGCTCCGCCCTTGATCGTCACGAAGGAGGAAATCGACTTCGGGCTGGCCGCGCTGGACAAACATCTCGTCATCGCCGACGCGCTTGCGGACGCCTAGGCCGGCCCGCACGCCTGCGCATTGAAACGTGGACGCCCCGCATCGCCGTAAGTGGCGCCGGAGCATCCAGATCCTGACGCCGCGCCGATTAAGGGGCGCGGATTGGGTTGTCGCACAAAACGCTGTTTGTGCGCTTCTAGCCGCGGAACTCTGCCAAGCCGCAGCCCCGGAACTCTGCTAAACTTATTGAGTCGTGTTCCAGCGATCCGGCGCGGCAGGCCCGGGCGCGGCGCCCACAACAATCCAAGTTCGGGGAGTGGCTCAGCCTGGTAGAGCACCTGGTTCGGGACCAGGGGGTCGGAGGTTCAAATCCTCTCTCCCCGACCATTCTTTCTCCTAATGAATCAATCAGTTAAGCAGCCTTGGCGCTCTCGCGTATTGGCTCAGTTTTCGGTACATTCGGTACAATTAGCGGGGAAAGCGCAAAGCCGATTCCGCATTTTTCCGCCCATTCGAGGCGGAATGCGTCGTCTTCTTTGATCTTGTCGTAGAGTTCGCTCATACTTGCGTTCGCATGAGCCAGCCAATACTGGTAGAGACCTACGGGGCAATTCGTGCGATTCCGCAAAAAAGTATTACGAAACCGCCGGAAGGCGTGACTACCGGCTTTGTGGTCGCCGGTACTCGGGTTAATGTAGTGCAAGGCCTTCAGCGCTGGATGCAGATGACGTTTCAGGATGTTGGACAGCGAGAGGGGCTTTCCGTTTCTAGACGCGAACACAAGCCCGGTCTTGCGGCTCCCAACGAATGCCTTCAATAGAACTGCAACACATGGGTCAAGGTCGACCTTGCGATATGAGGCCTGGGTTTTGACGCGGTCCTCGATCTTGCAGTTCCGCGCCTTCTGCTTAATGATGATCGTCCGAAAATCGGCAGAAATGTGCTTGGCAATGTCAATGCCGAGCACCTCCCCAATCCGCAGTCCTGCTGCACCGCACAAGATGAAGATCATCCGGACGACCACGTTCTTCCACTTTGCCAATCCCGTCATCACTTCGGCAGTAAATGCGGGAACATTCTGCTCGGATTTATCGACCACGGGCATATCCATGAATTCGGGATTCCACTTGCGGGGGTAGATTTCCTCCCCCTCCGCGTTCACGGCCGACGCCACAACTTGCTTGACAATGCCGACATAGCTCGTGATCGACTTCGGACCTAGTTCCTTTGACATGATCGAAACGAGGTTTTTGACTGCTCCGTTGTTTACTGCCGAAACAGGCAAATCGCCCAAGTGGGGAATCAGCCAATTGTCGAGACAATCTCTCCACCAGTCCTTGGTTGATTCGGCAACAGGCTTTCTCTTGCGTGAGCTTTGATTTCTAAACCAGGTTTCGGCTTGCTCCTTGAACGTTACCCCAGACTTTAGCTGCTGTGGTTTAACGACTTTGTTGAAGTGTTCCTCCGTGTCTGCACCGCTCTCGGCGATGATCTCGCGAGCGCGGCGCGTCCGTTCTGATTTGGTCAGCGAACCGGGACCTGAAACCGGGCAAATCTTCGCTCGTTTCAGAGCCCGCTTGTCCTGACCCGCTACGTCCATCCACCATCGAACAACCCACCATCGACCGCTCTCTTCGATGTGGCCCTTCTGTCCAGTCCTGCGAGACATAGATTTCCTTGTCCGCTTGGCTGGTGTCGCTGACACTACGGTAACAGCCTCGATATCGCGGGGCAAGGGATTAGCGACAGCGGATTCACCACCGCCGTCGCCAATCGCGAACGGCAGAAGCAACTGGGTACCCGATGCCCCTCCCAGACACCCATCCACTCTCGATGTGCAACAGGCTCCCACATAGAGTAAGTACCGCTGGGATCTGTGAAATGTGAATTAGGCTGCGGGAAAAAGCAAAATTCTCTAAGAATCAGCCTCCACGCCTTGGGAGCGAGGGTTTGACAGTCCAAATCTGCCCGTCCGAATACCACATTAGTTGTAGGCCAGTTATTTACAGAATGACTTGGCGACGGGTACTACCTACTCAGAGTGTGTCTATACGAGCCCCAAGGCGATCCCAAAAAGCGTTTCCCTGGCCGTAGGCCGTGGCCCCCGGGTGGCAGCCAAAGGATGATGACCTGGAGAGGGTGATCGCGGGTGGCCGATGGCTCCGCCATTGGTGGGGAGCAGCCAACACCGCACGACGTTACACCGCGCCCGGCTCTGTCTGATCTTCGGTCAGGTGAGGCTAAATCATCCCGCACCAAACCGGCGTTCCATGTCGATTACGGCCCGGTTGGCGACCGTACCCCCGCGCTTTTGGTCTTTCTCCGTCTGTCTCACGACCAGGTTGGGCTCCAGAGCCCCGTAGAGTCCATCACCGTGAAGAACCCCTCGGCGGGAAGCCCGGCTTTGTAGAACACGCAGGCGTGATCGAACACTGGATTGGGGAGTTCGCCGATGATTCGGCGGGAGCTTCGCTGGGATTGGTGATCGAAGGGTTCGACATCTCGACCAGGGACGCCGAGAGTGCGGCCCGGGCCGGATTCACACCAGGTTGCACCTGGATCCCGAACCCTTCATTGAAGGTGAGCTTCCGGGAGACCTGTTGAAGTTAGTTGATCAAGATCGCGACGGTGCCTATAAACCGAGGCTTGGGAATCACCCTGCCAAAAACGCTGCCGCCGAAAATTTTTTCTTGGTTACTGATATTTTGGCGAGCCGCGCGGTACTTAGTCTATAGAGGTATATTGGCCCGCAGGGAATATGACGGTCGAATTGGCTGCGCCGCCGAACGTGATTGAACGGCGCAAGTAGAAGGAGATCATCGACCGGAATGTCGCGGCGACGGTGCTCCGACGTGTGGATAGAAAGTCCCACGATTCCAGCGCAGGAGCGTCGTTCATGGAGGTAGGAACATCCGTGCTGTGACGATGATCGGCTGCTGGGGCGGTACTCAAAGGAGCAGGAATGGGCGATACACAAAGGTTCGTCTGGGCCGTCAGCGGGATGCCGGAGCCCGCCAACGAGGTCATCAGGCACCTGCTGCCAGCGCCGATCGGCTACCGCGTTGCGGCCAATGACGCTGAGACCTGGACCGCGCTGGTGAAGCACCTCCGGGAGCGCTACCCTGTCGCTCGGTCAGCCTCGTCCGCCGCAAAGCAGGCGGCAGAATGGTGCTTCCAGTGGGCTGAGGACTGCCAGTACGGGTCAGCGGCACACTCGATGTTTCATGACGGGTTGACCTGGCAGGACGTCTCTTATCTCCTGGAGCACGACCCCGTCGCGCGGGCGGCGGCGGAAGCCGTGTGGGCGTAGGAGGTCCGCAAGCGGTCACCCACTCGAACACCGGGTCGGAAAGTTGAACGATGATCCGCCGGGCGTCTGCGGAAGTTTCAACCGGCTAGACTGGCACTTCGACTAGGGCCGCCGCCACTACCGCCCGGGCCGGATTCTCGCCAGGTTGCACCTGGACGGTGAACTCCTCCTTGAAGGTGAGCTTCCGAAACACGAACTGAATTGAGTGGATCGGGATCGCGACGGTGCTCATACACCCAGGCTGGGAAGTCACCCTTCCGGCGAACGCTGCTGTGTAACTTTCTTTTTCAACATACGGATTTTTTGGTCACGCGAAGGGTATTAGCTCCATAGAGGCTGCCGACCCTCGGAGGAGAGATGACAGTCAAATTGGCAGCGCCGCCGCGAGTTAGGGCCCGGCGTCGGTATGGAAAGCTGGTGGCGCAGATCGTCGCGGCGGACGGCGAATGGGTGCGCCTGACCCCGGATGAGGTCGCGCCCGAAAACGAGCCCGGGGTCAAGCAGGGTCGCATCCGGCAGGCGGCGAAACTTCGTGGGTACCTCGTGCAGACCACGTTTCAGGAAGGGGCGCTCTTCGTGCGGCTCCAGAAGGAAGGGGCGTCCTGTTAGCTCACGTTCTCTGGGAGGGGGTATGATCGCTGGACTCACAATGTTGCCGAGGGTCATGAACAGGCGCAGCTATACGAACATCATCTTGAAAGCAATTGAAGCCGATGGCGAATGGCTGCAAATCGACCTCGAAGAAGTCGCGCCTGGCTCCTCGATCAGAGCCAAGCAGAGCCGCCTGTTGAAGGCGGCGAAGAATCGTCGCTTGCCAATGCAGACCAAAGTGCAAGACGGGGCCTTATTCATGCGTTTGCACTACGTGCCGGAATAGCGATGCCGGGGGACGACATCCTGGCTTCATTGGCTTCACCTGGTGAATCGCCGATCGACCAGGCTGGGCGCAATGGATGATGATAATGACGGGGACCGCATATAGGTCGTCCCGCTCCTACCCAGTGTTCGATGACGCGGTCGGGGGCTGTCCGTAACGCACAACAAGATACCCGGGCGCTGCACATTGGCTAATTGGAGCAGCCCACCCCGCTGACCGAGAAAACGGACATCGATAGACCAGTTATCCGGCAGGTTATGATCGACGTCTCGAACCAACTCAGGCACCGCCATCAATCTCTTATTCAGCAAGAACTGTGCGGCCTTTGATGGGTATTGGATAATTCTTCAGCCATTCCTCAAAGGACAGCTTCACGTATCCGCATACCGCATGTCTCAACCTATTGAACCTCAACCACAACGCATCTTTCCCCTACCCTAACTTTGGCATCTGGATACTCTTGTTTCACGGAAGCTGAGAAGTAGTCCTCTTGACCCCATAATAATTCTCGTTCTATGAGCAAAGGAACTTTCGGCTTGAGATCTGCAATGAATTTCTCGGTCTCCTCAATCACAACACTTTCCCGATATGCTGAATATGGAAAGCTCTCACTCCACACAAAGTCGGGAAGCTGCCATGTGCGGTCCGTATATCGTTTGTCCCCGGCGTCGTCGCGGGGCTTCAGATGACCGGTAGTCAGTCTCCAAATATTCCGCCACTTTCCATTTATCTTCTGTTTTTCCTTTTTCTTTGAAAGAAGCTCCGCTCGCTTCAATAAGTGAATCTGGGTATCCAGCGTGCTCTTGCACATCCCTGTTTGTTCCATCAGTTCAGAACGGGAGAGCGTGCAGACGGAGGGATCAGCCGGGACCCCATTGAGGGCGAGCGTGGTCAACAGTAACCGCGTGTTTCCGGTGATCGCAGCCTCACTCTCGACCTCACCTCCCTCCGATGGAATACGGATGATGGGTGGGCAGCGGCGCAGCAGTTCGATAACGGCATTAATTGATGGCATAGTCGCCGATCTCCTCGCTGTTGAAGTCTTCTTCGTCCTCTGGTTCGAATTCCGACATCGGGGACGATTCGGTGTGGCCAAATACGTGCGGCGCGCCCGTGCCGTCGGGATGACTGACAATCAGGTACGGCGTCATCGGCGCGGCTTTCCTGCGCCCCGGCTTTTCGGACCTCCTGTCGAAGGTGAACTCCTTCGGGTACTGAATTTTGGTTGCCAAATAGCAGCGGTCCCGGGCGAAGGTCGACGAGAAATAGATTTTCTCGGGACGCTGGTAGAGTAGCGAGATCGCTTCCGGCCGAAGGCGGTGATCTTCCTCATTAAGGTCTTTTTCGCAGAGGTAGTCCTTCCAGTAGCGGTTGGAGTCGTTGTCATCCGGCGTTATCCAGTCAAGGGGTCCCAGGTCAAAACTATTATCCTTCTTAGCAATCTCCCACAAGAAGCGCGATAATCCGGCCCGCCGCAGTATCTCCAGCGCCTGCACGTTGATGCGCCGGAGCGGAGGCACAGAATCGCCGCGCGGGATCACCTCAATAAGCCCATCGTGCTGGATGCGAGCCAGGCTGGCGCGCGCCTGACTCGGGGAAAATCCGCGTTCGAATGCCAGCCGGGGAGCGCCAGCGCGGCAATACGTAGCCTGCCAAGACGGATCCGTCTCCGGTGCGTTGATCTTGAGGAGGTTGTCCCGAAGTTTCTTATTCTCGAACTGGGCGATGCCCAACAACATCGCCAGGTCCGAAGGGTGGTAGCCGTGCAGGTGGAGGCGACCGGATACTGATTCGACGAGCGCGGTACGATCAAAGGCCATGCTGAACCTCCGCGAGTTTGTAGGTGCTTTCTGTTGCCGTGGTGTCCTCCACGACAAACCCGGCAAGGACCAGGGTGCGGAGTGACGCGCGTACGTGCTTCGAGGTCTTCGAGCCGGTTAATTCATTCAACCGTTGGGCCGAGGCGCTTGGGTGGAGCCGCAGGAGGGCCACGAGCAGCTTTTCTGTCGGCGTGAGGCGGGTAGACGACATGGGACCAAATTCCTTTCTGGAGAAATCCGGGAGCCGGATTCTGCTCCATAAAGGAACCTCATAGTCGCGACGCTTGTTCTTGGTTCGATTTCGGCGTAAGGCGGCGGTGCCCCGTCTCTCGTCCAGAAGTGACCCTGAGGCAGACGGCGGGCCAATGGCGGGGCCGCTCGCGCGGCGGCGCGGGGCAAGTCTCAATCGAGGGGTCGCCACTTGGGATATATATTTTTGACGAGGAATAGTGCTGGCCAACTCGGTTGAGGGTACCGGCCTGGGAGCCGCTAGGCGAGCAGGGTCTCTGCTGTAAGCTCCGGGAGGAGACCGCCGGTCGTTTTTGCTCTTGTTTTTGCTGTTGCTTTTGAATTTCGGGAAAAGGAAAAGGAAAAGGACGACCGCCACGCGCAGCGCGCGCTCGAATCACCTGCCTGTCTCTCTTCCCGGATCTCTCTTCCCGGATTACTTCCCGTATTGCCTACGATTATCGGCGACAGCCTGCCAACCAACCGAGACCTATTCCAGCTATCGGAGCCGGTTGCCAACCATTGGCATCCCTCTCCATTTACTGGAGTCTCAATCGCGTTTTGGACTCCGACCAGCGTCAAACGCCGGGAAAAACCGACATTTTCGAGTCGACGAAGGAGTAGTTTCCCTGATTCTTCGGGAAGTGGCTCTTTCGCCATTTCCCTGAATCATAGGAAAGTGATCAAATTCACTTCCCCAACAATTGGGAAAGTGGGGCAAACCGCACCCGTCGAGGCCACTCCGTACGGCAAGACGCCCCGGTATGTCCTGGGGTGGAGGGGAACTGCTGTGCGCCAGAGCATCGTCGCCACCCGGGCCTGTGACGGCAGGCGCGCCTGACCGACTCGCTCCGTACCGCTAAAGCGAAATCAACAGTCCGACTGCCGGATGCTTTGTAGAGGCACAAATCATGATGAACGATCCAAACCTAGACAGGGCTCGCAACTTCACGGTCGAAGAGCGCCGCCGGAATTTCTTAGCCCTGAAGCAAGAGCTAGACCGTCGCGAAGAGAAGCGGCAGGAATCGACCATCTGGCACCCAGTAGATGACCCGCTAACCCCGGAGCAGTGCGACAAGATCCCGCTTGGACGACCGGGCGTGGATAGTCGTTCAAAGCCGTTATGGATCAAGTACCGTCACGACCAGCGCCGGGAAGTGGTGGTGGCGAAGGGCTACTTCGATTACGAAGATGGTCGGTGGCATGCACAGTACCACCCCGTTGACGAAGGCGACCTCGTCCGTTCCGTCGAGGCGATCGCCTGGGCGCATATTGCCCCAGGCGCGAGGCCCTGGGACGGGCCGGTTGTATAAGCCGCCAATTCTTGATGCTGGACCGGATTGAGCCGATCGCGGTCCGCCGTTCCGGCGGCGAACAGGCCCCACGGGTCTCCTCGCCCGCCGCTGGCATCGCGAAATTCCCTAACGCACCCGAATATTCCAACGCTCCTCTGAAAACGCGATACGGCCCTCCTTTACAGGGTGCCCCTGGCGGATAGGGCCACTTTGGCGCTCGCGGGTAGCCGACGCCCACCTAGGAGAAAAATGCTTATCTCAACCCCGTGGTCTCACTTCAAGATCTTCTTCGGCTCATTGCCTGCCGAGGACCGTGCCTACTGGATCGGGCTGGTCGCCTTCGGGCTCGGCATCGTCCTGCTCGCGCCGGGCCCCGCACTGCCCATGCCCATTCACATCGGGTGCCTTGTTGAGGCGACCTTATGTGCCGGTGCAACAAGCGGGTCGCTCGGCTACTGGGTAGCGAACTGGCGCTGCGCGTGGCGTGAAGCCTTCGATGCCGACCGGCGGTGCCGGAAGGCAAACCTGTCTCCTAGCTCTTCTAGTTCTTGCACTCGCCCGTCGGCGTAAAAAGCGATGCCTGTCCGCGACGCCCGTCAACAATCACGAAAAGCAACACGAATTCAGGATCGAAGTGGCCATCGAGGCGAACGTCGACTACCAAACCATCGAAGGCGTGAAGAACCGTTCCAGGGGCCGCCGATCGAGTCCAACCAGTCACAGGCGCTGCAAGTCGTGAACTAAGCGCGCAACGCCTTTCAGACCAGCATCCCCGTGCCCTCCAAGCGAAGGTTGGGTTTGCACAGTTGGCCTCGACGTTGGCCCGCTCCTTGCAAACCGGATAATCGCGGTTAAGCCGCTGTCCCCTCCCTTGAAGGGGACGCCTTCGGATAGCTAACGGGCTCGAAGAGCGCTCCGACCGGCTGCGGCGGGGACCAGCGGATCGCCCGCATCTAGACAGATGACTGCTTCGATGTTGTTCGCCCCCTCAACCCCTCACAGGCGAGCGCAACGGCCTTCGATGAGACCAGCGCGTGAATCGGAACGGCAACCGGTTGGTCCGTCCGGTTCACGCGTCTATCACCAGGAATGACTTTTTACATCGTCACCCCGAAATTCGCGGGGTAGCCCTCCTCCCAATGAATGAAATTCCGGTCGGGGCAATGACGGGCGATGTGCCCCTCTTCGCCACATTCCCAGCACGTTGGGCCGCGACGCTCGATGCGCGGCGGCGCGCTGCGCTCGTATCCCGTCGTGTCTTCCGGCAACGATGAGAGCGTTGCTTTCACCCGGCGGAGGGAGATGCCACGCGCTTTTTCGCGCGCCGCGACCAAGAGCGTCTCCGGGTGACCCTCGATCGGCGTGCGCACCACGCCTGCCGGATGCAGGGTAGAGTGAAAGCACTGCATGCCGCCCTGACCATATTCATAGACGGCCATGCCTTGCGGCGAGGCTCCGATGTAGTTCAGGAGCCCCGCGCGATGCGCGGCGATAATACCCCGGTCCTTCAAGCGATACCACTCGCGCTTCTTCGCGGACCAATGTCCGGCCCAGTGATACTGACCAAGCTCATAAGACCCAGAGGCCTCGTCGCGTGAACGATGCGCTTCCTTCGATGCTTCACGGGCGCAGAGAATCAGATCGGGGTGCGGGGACGGCGCACGTTGGCTGTGCCGCTTCGCCGCACGAAGAGCGGGAACCAACTTGGAGCGTTCGTGGGCCGGAATTGCATACCCCACCAAGCGTGGCTTATATGTCCGGCCGAAAGCCAGATCAACGCAAACGATCGGCACGAACGGAATCCCGAGGCGTTTGACGTGTCTGATTGTTCCGTCGAGCGGGATACGGTGAATGCAGTCTATGGGCAGATCGTCCTCGGTGTAATTGCCGTAGGAGGTGAGGCGCGGGAATAGAGCGTGATCGACTGCGGTCATGCCGCACCTCCTTTTCCGCGCTGATCGAGCGCGGCGCTCACGCCGCGCAGAGAATGGAGCGCCGAGGCAACGACAGCGTTCAAAACTTCGTCCCCGGCGCACTCGATCGCCTTGAGCCACGTTGAAACCTGCTCGATCGCATCGCTTGGGACGGCCAGCGGGTACTGCCGGATCTTCTTGGCGGGTGCGGTTCCCAACATCAGAGCACCGGGAAGGGCGGCGACCGGAGCAGGATTGATCTGGATCAGGCAATCGGTCCGGTTCGGGTCGTCATGACCGATACGCATGCCATTCGGAAATTCTTGAACGCGGATGTGCTCCGGCCAGGCGGCCATCTGTGTGCCCTTCGGATCGCGGACGGCCTTGGGATAGGGCTTACCCAAGAGCGTCGGCTTTGCGCCGATCTGTTTTACGAACGGTGCGACATGGTCCCGGCGCGCCTGCGCGATCAGCGACTCGGCCCATTCCAGCGCGAAGGGCCGTGCCCCGGGGCCGGACTCGCCGCCGACGATGATCCAAGCGATGCCATCGAGAGAAACTTCACCGATATCTTCGAGGAGGGGCTCAAATGAGACGAAACGATTGCGGATCGGCGTGTCCCGGAGAGCCTGGACGCGCGGAAGCCCATGCTTGCGATTTTCGGCGCTTACCCCCCACCAAATATGTTTCGCTTCGGCGACATCGCCGAAGCGCGGCGACGAGAGCAGGGCATGCATCCGGTCATGGCGCTTGGTAAGGATCTGGTAGCGGTGCTGGCGTGCATCCATCATGACATTACAAATCTCCCGGATGTAGTCCTCAGGGACGCCCTCGTGAAAGATGTCGCTCATCGAGTTGACGAAAATCATTTTCGGCTTTTGCGAGCGGCTCACCTGCGCGAGCCGCTCGGGATGGATCACCAGGTCAAAGCCGTTCGGGAAGGCGGCTTCGCCGCCGAAACGGGTCTCTGCAATGTATGCCGCGTAACAGTTTGCGCAACCTGGGCTAATCTTGGTGCAGCCGGTCAGCGGATTCCAAGTTTGCTGGGTCCATTCGATGTTTGAGTTTTGCATTATTTTGTTGCTCCTATGTCTGATTTGTGCGCTGTTGCGCGATCGTTCTATAGAGTAGGTACCGTTCGCAAAGCCAAACCAAACAATTCGCGTTGCAGAATCCTGTGGAAAACTCGGCGGCCTACCGAAGTGCAGTACCGGCGTCGAGGATTTTTGCTGTGGAGAATGTGGCTGAGATTCTCATCGGGCGTAACCATATAGCACCCCATCGGCGCGATCATGCTGTCGCTGAGTCCGCTGTGAGGCAGGTCATTAAGATCGTCCGCGTGGAGGCCGGGCGGATTCGCGGCGACGGAGTTTTGGGCACTCGGCAAAACGCTCATGCCAGTAAGTACCCTTCTCAACCGCAAAATCACAATATGAAGTTGAGAAAGTTGATTCGGATACTAAGGCCGGGTAGGCGTCAGCGTGCTAGTACTGTGACCGCATGTATAGGTAATCAATGTAGGTACTTGTGGAGTGCCCTGCATGCTTGTATAGCTGATCCATGGGCAGAGGCAAGCGGCTTGAGATTTCGCTAACTCCGAAAGATCGGCAACAAATCGAGCAGTTGCTGGGTGGCGGTTTGCAATCGGTACGCAGGGTGGTGCGCGCTTTGGCGCTGCTTCAGATGGATCAGGGGCAGTCCACGCCTCGGTGGGCGCCAACCTGATGCTCTCCGCCAAGGCCGTGTGGCAGATCGGCAAGCGCTATCGGCAAGGAGGAATCGAGCGAGCGTTGTTCGATGCCGCTCGACCGGGCAAAACTCCGGCTCTGGACCAGCAACAGCAACAGCGGATAGTCGCGGTGGTCTGCTCGCCGCCCCCAGAAGGCCGGGCACGCTGGACGGTGCGACTGCTGACGGAAGAGGTGGTTAAACGCAAGTTGGTCCCGAATGTGGGTCGAGAGACCATTCGGATCTTGCTGGAAAGCCACGACCTCAAGCCGTGGCGGGAAAAAAATGTGGTGCGTGGGGAAACTGGACGAGGAGTACATCGCCAAGATGGAGGACGTGCTCAAGATATACGAAAGGCCCCTATCGCAAAGCGAGCCGGTGGTTTGCGTCGACGAAAAGCCAGTGGTTCTACATAGGGATACGCGACCTGTGATACCCCTGCAGCCCGGCAAGGCAGCCCGCAGAGATTACGAGTACGAGCGCTGTGGAACGGCCAATGTCTTCTGCGGCATCGAACCTAAGGCGGGAGTGCATTTCAGCAAAGTGACACCCACGCGCTCGTCACCCGAGTTTGCTGATTTCATCCTGGATATCGCCGCGCACTATTCGGCAGCAGACACCATTCATCTGGTCGTCGATAACCTGAGCACTCACACCCGTAAGGCGTTGACCGACCGCTTTGGAGAAAAGATCGGTGGATGGTTGTGGAATCGCTTTACGGTGCACTACACGCCTACGCATGGAAGCTGGTTGAATCAAGCCGAGGTAGAGATCAGTCTTTTCGGCCGTCAGTGCCTGGGAAGGCGCAGGGTGGGGGACATTCGCCAACTGCGCAGTCAAACCAAAGCCTGGAATCGGCGCGCAAACCGGGATAGAATCACCATTCAGTGGAAGTTCACCAGAAAACAGGCCCGCCGGAAACTTAATTACTCAACCACACGGTCATAGTACTAGTGGTTGACCGATGGGTTCTCGGAGGGCCACCTGAAATAGGATGTTCCTCCAAACGCGTAGGAACCCAGAGGCCGGAAGTCAGCAAGCAGCCAGGCGACGATCCGTGTCCAATCGGTCCCATCGCGGAGGTGGAGGGAGGCACGAAGGTTGTCGACGCGGCCACCGGCGACAGCCGCTGGAAGAGCCCTCATCCCACTCGCCCGCCTCAACTTGAGGGGCGCATTATCAACCAGATTCCACTCGGCGGGGTGGTCTCACCCACGATGCGGTCCTCATCCTCGCGGTCAAAATATATGTCACACTCGCCCTCCGCCACGCAGTTGTAGACGGAGATCGCTGGGCCTGAGAATTTCGTCTTCGCCTCCAGCACGCCGGAGTTCTCACGGGCCCTGCGGAAGGAGCGCCCACCGCACCCAGGAAATACTGGTGCGTGAGCCAGCCAACCCCATTACCGAGGAGCCGTCGTTCAGGATGCGGCCAATCCATTTTGGTCTTCGTTCCACTATTGAGTCGTGAGACGACACCCTCCTCTCCCCTGCCTCCGGTCAGTTCCCCTCCCAACCTCTCCCAGATCAGACCTGTCTGACCCCGTTCTCCACCCGGGCAGAAAATAAATCTGCAAAGTCGTCGTTAAAAAGCTCGCGCGCGCGGTACTAGCTGTCAGGGGCTTTTTTCGAAGGTCAGCGCGAAACGCGCACCGACCGTCACGACTGTCCTCGGACTGGTGGCGCTACCGCGTCACCAAATTCTGGTGTGACCCTGGGGCACACCCAAAGGAGTTGGTTCATGACGAAGAAGATCAATATGCACGTTGCGAACACCGACCGGCCTTCATCGCCGTCAGGTCAGTCCATCGTGGACGCTTCGGATACTCGCGAAGCGTCTTTGAGGCAGGACCGTTATATCCTGCCTACAACCCCGCCTGCACTGGCCGCCCTGAATCCCAAGGCGACGGACTGCTCGCGGTTCACTAACAAGACTCAGCCCTCGTCCTCACCGACGGGATTAAAAAGCACGAAGTTCCTGTCGCGCAAGCCAGAGGGAAACCTCTTCTTCCGCACGGCCTTGGATGAAGGCTCTCACAAGATCGTCGGCCTTCTTGACCACAACGGGAAGCTCTTCGTTGTCGGGGAGAAAGTCACCCGCGATGCAGAACTCGAAAAGATGATTGCCCGTGCATTGATCACACCTTATATCAACGAGCGCGACGAGGCATTCGTCTTGATCGTTCCAGAGGGGTTTGCATCGGTAGGTATGATGGCGCTGAAAGCGAGGGATCGTTGGCTTCGGGTTAAGCGGGACGACCTCACGGGGGAGTACGGGATGGAAGATGCAAGCGCTTATCCGGAACTGATGGCGTCGGAACCTAATTGGCCGCTGCCGCCGTCCGCCATCCTCGAAAATGCGCTCACGTGCTCAACCATCACTCGGGACGACGATCCGGTGCTCTTGGACATCCTCAATAAGCGCCGCTCACGGCGGACGGCATAATGGCCGTCACTTCCTCTAGCTGATGCGGAACTCGGCATCGAGTAGAACGGCACGATCGATGCCGGGTTCCAGCCAATCGGCCCAGACGGCGAGCATAGCCACAGGCCCCTCTGGTTAAACTTGCACTCCCCAAATCTGCAACCGAATTTCCGCTCGCCGCCAATGCGCGCTTCCCGTTCGTCGCTGACAACCGCCGATCAGATCATTATTGCGAGTCGGGCACCACCGGCAGTTCGATGTAGCTCTCCTTTCCCGGTTCATGAAAGATCCGCTGCGTCGCCTTCTTATAATCCGAAGCCTTGGCGAAGAAGATATTTGGCACATACGTTTGCGGGTTCCGGTCGTAGAGCGGGAACCAAGACGACTGCACCTGCACCATGATGCGGTGACCCGGCCTGAAAACGTGGTTCGCCGTCGGCAGCGCAAACTCGTACAGGAGCGGCACGTTTGCCGCAATGGGATGTGGCGTTGACAGGCTCTCGCGATACCACCCCCTGAAAATGTCCATTCGAATCGGTAACTGATACCCGCCAAGCTCCGCGTCGCCACCAACTTGCTGCGTGTACACATCGATTAGCTTCACCACCCAATCGCTATCTGTCCCGCTGCCTTTTCGCTCCTCTGCAAGTGTTTCAGCAGTCTATGGGCTATGGGCTGTGAGCAGTCGCCAAATCCGGCTAGAACCACCCCCAGTCGAAAACGATACAGTTGCCTCCGCTGCACGGCTTTGAGAACGTTTCCTCTGCGGGTGCTCCATCCGCCATCGCTCTGGATACGGTAACAGGGCAATTATGCAAGACCTGGGAATGGACCTATACGGTCAAGTCCATGAGTGGGGGCCTAGACCTGCTACCCACGTGCCTCAGCATCTTCCGGAGCACACCGGCGCAGCCCTACACCAGCAGTCCGCTAGACCAACGTGAGCAAGGGCACAATCCTTAAAGAAGCTGCACCGGTGAGTGCAGAGCGATCGCAGCGCGAGGTATGCGATGGAGGAACTCCGCGCCGAACTCGCCTCCGCTTTCGTCGCCGGAGAACCTTCGGAAATCGGCGGCATACCGAAAATTATCGTCTCCATTGCGCGGTGCTCCAATTCAACCTGTGCCCTCGTCGGATCTGGTGCGGAGCATAATGCAGCGCCGACGAGCACCAGTTCGCCTTGACGGACGAAAAATGCACCAGAGATGGTATAGAGACCCCGAAACAAGGAAGGACGATGGAAGCGTCCAATTTGATCCCTTATAGTAAACCTCAGGTCGTTCAAAGCCGATGAAAAGGGTTGAAGAAGCGGAACCTAGAAGGAGATAATGTCATCCAAAACGAGAGTGTGGGTGTCGTGACCACTAGACCTGTTGATTTGCCTGATTTTAGCGATCCGCCGGTAGTGGAGACCCTGCTTTCCGCGCAGTTCGACCGGCTGGCGCTGCCAAGGACGGCCCACTTCGGTCTGTACTGGAGCGAAATCCGTTCTCGCTACCCCGTAACTCAGGAACAAGGTGAGCTTCCGTCCATATTGGAAGGGCCTCCCGGTCAGCCGCAAATTCCTCTGGGCATCCGGCTGGAAACGTTGGAGGCCCCCCCGACGCCGAGGTTTTGGTTTATCGATGCAAAGGGGGGGGAACTGATTCAGGTCCAACGGGACCGCTTTATAAAAAACTGGCGAAAAGCAGGGGAGGGGGACGAGTACCCGCGCTACGAGAATGTGCGCGAAGGATTCGACCAGGATTTCAAGCATTTCGCCGACTTCCTAAAGCGCAACGATTTGGGTGATATTCGCGTGAATCAGTGCGAAGTGACGTACATAAACCACATCGTTGCCGGTGAAGTATGGCAAAAACATTCGGAGATCGAAAAAGTCTTCACTCCTTGGCACCAACCGGTATCCGCTTTCCCGGGTCCAGCCGAGGGGGTCTCATTCTGGGCTGGCTTTCGGATCCATGATGACACGGGCGAGTTTAGAGGTCGACTTCATGTAAAAGTTCAGCCTGCGGCGCGAATCGCAGATGGAAGGCCTATGTTCGTAATGGAACTTACAGCGCGAGGTCAGATTGGCGAAGGTACAGAGTTTTTCGACCTAGGCCGCAGATGGATAGTTAAGTCTTTTGCGGAATTGACAAGTCCTGAAATGCACCAGATTTGGGGAAGGAGGAACTAGCTTGGCCGCAACCGCAATCCAAATGCTTCGCCCGGGCAGGACATTGACGGAGGTTGACTGTGCCTTGAGGTGGGAGTACCCAAGGTCGAACAGTGCCGCGTTCACATCGGTTTTCAAGAGCTTTGTTTTTCCTTCGCGAAGGTCATCGGCCAGAATTGTTGTAACTGCTGATCAGCTTCCTGACTGGGTCGCGCCTACGATCGACGGGTTTCTTTCGATCCAGGCGCTCGATGAAAACTGGGATACCTACGGCAGTAGACGGATCAGTGAAGACGTAATGAGGCAGGCGTTGTCGATCTTGACCCAAATTATGTCGCTCAGTTCACCTGTTCCTTCGGTGGTTCCGATGAGCGACGGTGGTCTTCAGATCGAGTGGCATAAGAATCGCCGGGATTTGGAAGTTGCATTCTCAATAGACGCATCCCCAACCTATTCATATCTCAACCGCGCCACCGGGCAGAGCAAAGAAGGCTTTGCGACAGACGTTCTTGCCTTGGCAATGCTCATCGGTGAAATAGCTTGACACATGGCACCTCCGGTGTACGAAGACAACCAGTCCTTTCACGACGGGGAAAGATTATATCGTCGTATTCATCCAAAACAATTGGTGAGGGACGATGATACGGGTTTAGCGCGAGTCTCCTCCGCAGCATTTAAGGACAAGGAGATGTCCGTGAACATAGATTCCATACTCGCCGCGAATGGTCATGGTCCCGAGGCTTGCCTAGCGGACTATCCGATCTACAAGCTTGTAGCGATTTCCGCAGGAGTAGCGAGGCAACACGACCAAGCGGTGTGCCACGATCCACTTCCGGATAATTTATCGCATGGGCTTGTCTATGGCCCAAAAACTAAGCGCTCTGTTTTCGAGGGACTGAGGAATGGAGCCCTCTGGATTATTCCTGCCGTTGCGCCGTTGTATGAAGAATAAGGCTGGATGAACCGGTGACCCTCGCCCATGCGACTTCCGCATATGATGTCGCTTCTTCCGCTTCTATCAAGCTGAGTCCGTGTTCGGCGGCTTGCTGAGCTTTGCAGTGATGGCCCGGATGTAGTGGCTCTGAGATCCTAGCCGATTAGCCTTCGTAAAAGTGGCGCGATTTGCGGTGAGAATCCCGTTCACCTGCCGAACCGAGTTCAACTCATGCTTGATGACTCCGTTGGGCTGACGCGAATTCTGCACAGGACCTCGCGTTCGATCAAATTAGACACGCTTCATTCATAGCGAAGAGCTTCGGAGGGCGGGATAGTTACGGCGCGCCGGGCAGATATTAGGCAGGCGAGGAGTGCGGTGACAGCGAGGGGCGCGGCGGCTGCGAACAGAGTGCCTGCGGAAAAGGCGCTTCGCATCCAGTGGGCGACGACGGTGCCGAGAAAGCTGTCAAAGCCAATTCCCATGACAATGCCTGCGGCAGCGCTGACGAGAGCGACGCGCGTGGCGACCCACAAGACGTGCACGCGCGGTGCGCCGAGAGCCAGGCGGACACCGAACTCCGTAGTGCGTTGCGCGACGCTGTTAGCGACAACGCTGAAGATGCCGACCAGCGCCAGCGTCAGCGCCATGGCAGAGAAGACGCCAAAAAGCATAGAGAAGAGCCGCTGGCGAGTGTACTGTGCGTCGCGCTCGATAGCTTCGTCGAGGGGGAGGACGCCGTTGGAGACCTCTTGGTCGGAAGCGACGGATGCGATAGCGACGCGAATGGCGCGCACGTAGCTCAGCGGATCGCCCTGAGTGCGGATGAGGAATTGCACGTAGGGTAGCATTTCGGCGGTGTACGGAATGTAGATGGCGGGGACGACGGGGCGATCAACACCATCGTCACGTGCATCGTCGACGACGCCGATGATCTGACGCCAGGCGGTGCTTTGCGCAGAGGTGGCGATGTAGCGATTCCGGCTGGTGAGACTGGGAATGCGTAGCTGGCGGCGCAAGGCATGGGACGAGAAGAGGTAACGCACCGCGAACGCGCGATTCACGACCGCAACAAAGTCTCCGCGAGCGTTTTCATCCGCGTTCCAGATGCGCCCCTGAAACAGAGGAATGTGGAGCGCGGCAAAGTATTGCTGACCGACCAGCATCACACGGGCTTGCGGCTGCTCCCGATCACGATTTCCGTCCACGTTGAAGGGGCTCTCAGCGCCAGAATAAGGCGGCGTGGCGTCGGTGCCGACAGCCACAGTGGAAACACCGCGAACGGATGCGATTTTGTCACGGATCTGCTCAATGTATGCGGTTCGCGGATCGTGTGACTGAATGCGGTCCCACTCGCCTGGGTCATGCACGTGCAGCATGATGCCAAGCTTCATGACATTTGCGGGATCATAGCCAAGCGGCATCTGTATAAGCTGGAGAAAGCTGCGGATGGCGGTACCCGCAGTGGCCATCAGAAGAAGCGTGAGCGCGACTTGCGAGGCGATGAGAACGCTCCAGCGTTGTGTTACGGGCGCAGTGACAATGCCGATCTGCCTGCCGGGGAGCATACGCGCGGAATCGTTACCCGAGAGACGCAATGCGGGGACGAGGCCGAAGAGAATGCCGCAGAGCAGGGCGAGAGCGACCGAGAACGCTAGGATGGGGACGTTAATACGGATGACGGATTCGGCTGGAAAGGAATCCGGAGTAAGCAACAAGGGCAGCTTTGCGAGCCAGTAAGACGCGGCAACCCCAAGGGCTGCTCCTGTACAGGAAATGACGACCGCTTCGACGAGCAACTGGCGGACGATGCGCCAGCGACTGGCACCGATCGCACTTCGGATGGCAAGTTCATGTTGGCGCGTGCCTCCACGGGCCAGGAGAAGGATGGAGCAGTTGGCGCAGCCGATGATTAGCAGGAGCACAACCCCTGCGAGAAGAAGCGTCAAGGTGCGTCCGGTTTCCTGCTGGTAGGGCACGATGATGGGCTGCAACGCAAGATGCCAGTGATCCGGAAATCGTTCGGGATGCTCTTTCGCAAACTGGCGCACGATGGGTTCGAGCGCAGAGTTGGCGGCGGCAAGTGAAACATGAGGCCGGAGTTTGATCCATGGTATGTAAGCCAAGTAGGGAACATTGCCAATGCCCCGCATGAGACTGCCCGGCAGATAGACATCTCCGACGCCGGTGGTGTCATTGAATGCGAAGCTGCGCGGCATGACTCCGACGACGGTGTAGGAGGCGTGATCGATTTCCAGCGTTTTCCCAATGACGCGGGGATCGCCGCCAAAGTGGCGCTGCCAGAAGCGGTAGTTGAGAACAACGACAGAGTGGCCTCCGTTCTCCGCATCGGATGGCGCGATGTTGCGGCCCAGAAGCGGGCGTACACCAAAAAAAGCCCCGGCATCCTCCGTGAGGTAGATGTCATAGACATCTTCCGGCAGTCCACCGCCGGTGATCTCCATGTGGGAGTTGTTGAAGCCGAGCAACGAATCGACCGGGGCTGCAAGGCGCAGCGCATCAAACTGCGCCTTGTTCAGCGGAAACCATTGAGGCTCATCAGGATGTTGCTCGTTGATGATGACAGGGTTCATGATGCGGTCGGCACCGGCGTAGGGAAACGGATGCAGCAGAACGGCATAGATGAGCGAGAACATCGCCGTGGTTGCGCCGATGCCGAGCGCGAGTGAGAGCACGGCAACGGCGGCGAAACCAGGATTGCGGCGCAGGGCGCGGAGGCCGTAGCGAATGTCTCCGCCTAATTCATCGAAGGCGCGAAGCCCGATGGCGTCGCGATAAGATTCGTTTTGGGCGGCGGGCTGCCCGAGGTCGATGCGGGCCTTGCGGTGGGCTTCTTCCCCGGGGAAACCCTGGCGGATTAAATCTTGTTTGTAGGCGTCGAGAGTTGAACAAAACTCTTCTTCAACGTCGCTGTGGGTGCGTGGCGCGACGGCGTGCCAGAGCCTGCGAATTGCGGCGAGAACACTCATATCTCGCTCGCCTTCTTGTCGAGAATGCTGGCGACGACAGTGGTCATGTCGATCCATTTGGCGGCCTCGGCTTTAAGTTGACGCGCACCAGCAGCCGTAAGCGAGTAAAAGCGGGCGCGGCGATTGTTCTCTGACTCACCCCACTCGCCTTTTATCCAGCCTCGGCGCTCAAGGCGATAGATAGCGGTGTAGAAGGAACCTTGCAGGATTTCGAGGCGCTCGCCGGAAATCTGCTGAATGCGCAGCAGGACGCCGTAGCCATGCAGCGGACCGAGAGATATCGCCTTGAGAATGAGCATCTCAAGCGTGCCCTGCGGGAGTTCAACCAGTTTCGTCAAACGTGCTCTCCTATCTGAACAAGGGGAGTACAGATTCTCTCCTTCCTTGTCAAGGAGGCGGTCTGCCTGGCGATGTTCCGCGCCGGTTTGGCCCTTTGTGCGGGCATGTTCCTACTTAGGCACTCCCATGGCGACCAACTCCGGCCAAGTATCAAAGGCGACCTATGGCGGGGGAATGGAAGTGGCGGCGGCTACCTTCAGGCTGCTCAAGAGTCCGGAGTACCGTCTGCCCGAATCGGCCTTACGAACGGCAAGACCGAGGGCCTTCTTCTCTCCTACGATCACAAGGAACCTCTTGGCGCGTGTAATACCCGTGTATATAAGGTTGCGTTGGAGCAGCATGAAGTGCTGCATGGCCAGCGGGATCACCACCGCCGGAAACTCCGAGCCTTGAGATTTGTGAATAGAAACCGCATACGCTAAGGAAACTTCGTCCAACTCGCCGTAATCGTAGGCAACCACACGGTCGTCGTATCGGATGAAGACCTCCTGCTCGACTGCTTCGATCTTCTCGATGGTGCCAATGTCGCCGTTGAAGACCTCTTTTTTGTAATTGTTCTCGGTTTGGATGACCTTATCGCGTACTTGGAACCTCCAGCCAAACCGCTCTGCAAACGGTTCACCGGAGCGGATTGGATTCAGCGCACCTTGGAGTACGATGTTCAATTCGCGGACACCGATCGTTCCGCGATTCATCGGACATAGAACTTGGATGTCCCTGATGGGATCGAGTTGCTGTCGTTTCGGGATTCTGTTCTGTACGAGCCTCACCACAGTCGCCGCTATATCTTCCGGAGTATTGCGCTCGACGAAATGAAAGTCAGAGCTTGATTCCGCGATGTGAAGTTCTGGCATCTTTCCCTGGCGGATGAGATGGGCGTTGGTAATGATTCTGCCTGTAGCCGCCTGTCTGAAGACCTCAGTCAGCCGAACGACAGGCACAATGGCACTCTCGATCAAATCTCGCAGCGCATTTCCCGGCCCCACCGAAGGTAGCTGATCTACGTCGCCGACCAAAATTAACGCTGCGTTCTTCGGAAGAGCACGAAGCAATGCGTACATCAGAAGAACATCCACCATCGACGTTTCGTCAACGATGAGGAGGTT
>JASHOC010000312.1 GCA_030041305.1 Acidobacteriaceae bacterium | reverse complement strand
CCGTCCTAAGACGGTGGAGCTCCCCGCGGTTCATTAGGCATTCCGGACTGGCGGACACGGCACACAGAACCGATGGTCGAGTCGAGCTCCTGTTCAATGAATGTAGGTTCAACCAGCGTTGACCACCCACCTGCTTAGCAGGCCGGTTTCTATTGCGGATAGTATGGTTCCTGAGCGGGAAATGCAAGTCTTGTGTGAGGCAAGCGCGGTGTGGTAGGGTTTAGCGCCTGATTTTTTCGGGACCGCCGGCCCAAAACGGTATCTGCGCCCTCAGTTCCTGCCGCTGGGCGCGGTGGTGCGGGCAACCCTTTAATTCGCCTCCTGCACGGGGTGCGCCACAGCTTCTTCCGATTGCCGTCGTGGCCCGAATCGCCTAGACGCGGATCTTCGAGGACGCCCGTGCATTGACGGCAAGGAATCTCACACCGGAATGCCCGCTACGAGGCCGACTTGCGTTCGTCCAACACTTCATCGAGCAGACCGCGGAGGGTAACGGCGCGGGCGTGGCCGAGCCGCGGATCAGCTGCGGCGGCCTGAGAAAGCTCGTCGGCCAGATTCAGGGCGGCCAGCACGGCGACGCGCAGGGAATCGGCGGTGTGCCCCTGCGCCGCGACAGCGCGCATCTTGGCGTCGACCCGCGCCGCCAGCTCGCGAATGTGCTCCGGGTCCTGGCCGGAAAGATGATAGAGCTGGTCGTAGATTTCCACAGTGACGTATTCGGAGGGGTTAACGCGCGGTTGCTCCGCCATCGGCTGCCTCACAATTCGAGCCCGTCGAGCTGGGCAAGCAACCGTTCAACGCGCTGGCGCACATGATCGCGCTCCGCCTTGAGCGCGCCAACCTCGGTCTGCAACTGCTCCGCAAGCGCGGTCTGCTCGCGCAGTTGGAGTTCAACCTCGGCGGCGCGCTGCTCGGCCGCGGACCTTGCCTGGCGCTCCTGCTTGACCACGGCGACCGCGCGCACAATGCGCTCTTCGAGCGCGGAGAAATCGTCAGCGCTCACCGATAATGCCTGCGGCTTCGCTTCCGGCTCCCGAGAAGTTATCTCCGGCCGCTCGTCGGCCGCCACTTCCGATTCAACATAAGATTGCGACATGAACCTACCTCCGCGCGCCGTTTTCGCTGCAGCGCGCATGCTTCGTTTCCGTTCGAGTATAGCGCCGAACGCAGTTGAAATTGCATCTAGGCGCGCAGACGAGCGCCCGCCTTGCCAACAGCTTCGACCACACGCGCCTGGAAGAGTTGCAATTCTTCGTCGCGGAGAGTGCGGTCAGAGGCCTGAAACGTGGCGCCCAGCAGGAGAGCGTACTCGCCCGCGCCGAGACGTGGATCGCGAAAGATCTCATGTACGCGCCAGTCGACCAGCTCCGGAATCTCCAGACCGGCGAGAGCGCGATCGATCCTTTCCCATGGGATGCGGTCATCGAGCACCAGGGAAAAATCGCGGCGCACAGACTGGAACCGCGAGATTTCGCGGGCCGCGGGTCTGCGCAACGGCAGCTTATAGAGCCGGTCCAGATAGAGCTCACCCAACAGCAACGGCTCTTTGATTTTGCGCGCCGCGGCTTCGCTGGGATGAAGTTGCCCGAACCACCCCACGGTGGCGCCTTCGACGACGACGCGCGCGGCGCGATAGGGATGGAGCCAGAGCGGCGTCAGGCCAGCCTCGGCGGGAAAACGGTCGAAGTACAGGACGCGCGTTTCGAACGCGGACAGGAGCTCTTCGACGGCTCCTTTCAGATCGTGGAAATCGATAGAGCGCGGGGGGTGCATCGCGCTCTGCTCGGCGACAACGCCTGTGGCGGCAAAAGCTGCGGCCGGGCACTCATCCACTTTATCCCCGCTACCGCTGAAGACTGTACCCAATTCGAAAAGCCGCACGTCGCTTACGTCGCGGTGAAGGTTGCCGGCCACCATGGTAAGCATCCCGGGGATGAGCGAGGGACGCAGCACGCCGGCTTCTTCGCTCAAAGGATTGCCCAGCGGAACCGCCAAGCCCGGCTGCGGCGCGGTGAGCGCGGCCTCCGCGGCGGAACAGAAGGTGCTGGAGATGGTTTCATGAAATCCGGCGGTGCGTAGAGCAATGCGCAGGGACGATTCTTTCTCGGCCCACGGCAGCGCCTGCACGCCTTCTCCAAAGGCCGGCAAAGTGTTGGCGAAACGGTTGTAGCCGTAGACGCGGGCAATCTCTTCGATCAGATCGATCTCGCGCTCAAGATCGAGCCGCCAACTGGGCAACGTGACCTGCCAGGCGGCGTTATTTTTCGCTGAATCCGCAGAACCGGGTAATTCTGCGAGCCCGCACCCGAGCGCCTTCAGCACCTCCTCCAGGGTCCCCGCGGCAATTCCCTCTTCATCGGCGGTTCTACCCAGGATGCGGCGCACTTCGTTGAGCTCGAGCGCGATGGGCTTGCGGCGTGCGGTGCGTTCTTCGAATGCTTCGACGCGCGCATCGACGAGCTCGCCCTCGATCCATCCGCCGTTGGCGAGCAGGATTGCGCTCACCAGCGCCGAAGCCACCGGCGGGGCGTTAAAATCTGCGCCGCGCTCGAAGCGATGGCTGGCGTCGGTGTGCAGGCCGTGGCGGCGCGCCGTGCGCCGCACCGTCATGGGATCGAACCAGGCCGCTTCAATAAGCACATTGCGGGTTCCGGGTGTAATCATGGTGTCCCAGCCGCCCATCACGCCGGCGAGGGCCACCGCCTTGCTGTGGTCGGCGACGACGAGATCGTCGGCGTCGAGCACGCGGTCCACGCCATCGAGGGTCTTGAGCTGTTCGCCTTGCCGCGCCCGCCGGACCACAATACCGCCCTCAATCTTATCGAGATCGAAGGCATGCGTGGGGTGGCCCATCGCCAGCCAGGCGAAGTTGGTGGCGTCGACGGCGCTCGAAATCATTTTCTGCCCGAGGAGACGGAAATAGGTGGCCACTTCAGCGCCGGGGAACCAGTCGCGCGATGCGCCGATGGTGACATCGCGCAGTACGCGCGCGGTGAAGCGGCCACAGCCGTCTTCGGCTTCGATGCGGACGGGGAAGGGCGTTTTTGGGTTTTGAGGTTCCGGTAGCGGGAAATCAAGCGGCTTCAGTTCCACGCCATAGATCGCCGCTGCCTCGCGGGCAATGCCATAGTGATTCATGGCGTCCACGCGATTGGTGGTGATGTCCATCTCGTAAAGGGAGTCATTGCCGGCGCCAAGCGAGTAGACTCCGTCGACGGCGATGCCGCGGAGGGTGAGGTCTGCGGCGAGTTGCGTGTCGTCAGCTGGAATAGCGCGCAAATAGTCGCGAAGCCATTTCGTCAGAATCTTCATTATCCGGCTCTCGTCTCCTAGCAAGTTAGCCGCTTCGCGATAGCGAGTGAGCAAGTTAGTTAATCGTCAGGGCTCCAGTGAGCCAATCAACCCATTGATGAGCCTCGCAACTTCAATCGAGAGGTCGATCACCCGCTCGGCGGCTTCTTTGTTGAAGAACCCGAGACTATTCGCCAGTTCGATTGCGTTTGCAATTCGTTTAGCGAGCCACGTGCAACTCCCATACCTTTTCGCACCTCTGCGTCGGTCAATTTGCCGTGTCCATCAGCGATATGGCTCGCAACGGCGACCGCAAAACGACGCAATTGCATGCGCAATCCGAAGGTCTCGGATTTCGGAAACTCTTCCGTATCCGCATAGATTTGTCGCGCGAGTTCCATCGCCTTCTGCCAAGCGATGAGATCGCGATAATATCTTGTTCTGGCCACGTGCGCTAACTCGCTAACTTGCTTTGGCGCGAAGCGCGCCAACCTGCTAAGTGAATTGCCCCAAAAACCGCATATCCCCCGCATAGAAGCTGCCGATTTCGCTGATGCCGTACTTCATCATGGCGATGCGCTCCACGCCCATGCCGAAGGCGAAGCCGGAGATCTTCCTGGGATCGTAGGCGGGCTGCTTTTCCGCCGCGAAGGCGAAGACCGCCGGGTCCACCATGCCGCAGCCCAGCAGCTCAATCCAGCCTGAGTCCTTGCATTTGCGACAGCCTTTGCCGCCGCAGAAGATGCAACTGATTTGCACATCGGCGCTGGGCTCGGTGAAAGGAAAGAACGACGGGAAGAAGCGGGTCTTGACCGACGAACCGAAGAGCGCCTTCATGGCGTGATCGAGCGTGCCCTTTAAATCATTAAAAGTGACGTTGACGTCAACGCAGAGGCCTTCGACCTGATGAAAGATGGGCGAGTGCGTGGCGTCGGCGGCGTCATTGCGGTGCACCTTGCCGGGAATCACGATGCGCACCGGAGGCGGTTGTTGCTCCATGGTCCGCATCTGCACGGGCGAGGTGTGGGTGCGCAGCAGCAGACGGTCGCGCAGCGGCTTGCGGTCCTGGCCGGCGATGACCAGAGTGTCCTGGGTGTCGCGCGCCGGATGGCCGGCGGGAAAATTCATGCTTTCGAAGTTGTAGTAGTCGGTTTCGACTTCCGGTCCCACGCCCACCGAGTAGCCCAGCGCCGCAAACACGGCGACGATTTCATTCATGGTGCGCGTGATGGGATGCTCGGCGCCGGTGAGGCGGCGTGTGCCGGGCAGCGTAATGTCGATGGCCTCGGCCGCCAGCGCGCCATCGCTCGGCGCTGAACCGGACGCGCCATCCAGCAGTTCCTCGATCAGCTCCTTGAGCACCTTGAAGCGCTGGCCGACTGCCTTTCTCGCTTCGGGCGGCGCCGTCTTGAGCCAGCGGTCGGAAACTTCGTTGAGCCTGCCCTGTTTGCGGCCCAGCCACTCGAGACGGAACGCCTCCACGGCCGCGTCGCTGTGGAGCGTGGCCGCACTTTCGCGGGCCGTGCGCGCCAGCGCGCCAAACGCCTTGTCCAGCGCGGCATCGTCAAACGCCGTCAGATTGGGTATGCCCTCGTTGGTCATGCGTAAGTTGCAGGATAAAGCATTGCATGCAGCGCTTGCGCGCTCCAGGGCGGTTACGCACTCGCGCATGTTACGGCGGTTCTCCAATTCCCGTGAAGTTTTGAGGGGCGTGCCGGGTGGCGTTTTCTTGGGAAAAACGCCACTCAACGTTCGAGGTTCTGCTCTACACCAATTGGAGAACCGCTATAGAAATCAAGCTGCGGGGTCGGGGACGGGATCGCTCTCCAGGACTTGGAAAAGAGAGCGGCCCGGAATAGCTTCAAATTCCGGGCCAGTCAATTTCCGGCGGTCGTATCACTTTTTACGCCGCGCTGGCGGCCCTCGCCGCCTTGGCTTGTTCGACGAGCCTGGTAAAGCCGGCGGCGTCTTTCACGGCAATCTCAGCGAGAATCTTGCGGTCGAGTTCAATGCCCGCCTTCTTGAGGCCATTGATGAACTGCGAGTAGCTGGTTCCGTTCAGCTTGCAGGCGGCGGCAATGCGGACGATCCACAGGGAGCGGAATTGGCGTTTCTTCTCGCGCCGGCCGCGGTAGCCGAATTTGAGGCCGCGCTCCACGGCCTCCTGCGCCGCCTGGTAGAGCTTGGATTTGGTGAGAAAATAACCGCTGGCGCGGTCGAGAATCTTCTTGCGGCGGTCACTCCGCTTGGTTCCACGTTTGACGCGTGGCATGTTGCTTCTCCTTTTTGCGTTTTCGGTTACGCGGCTGGAGGCAGGTCGACCTCTTCACTCGCTCTATTCACGCCTGATCACTCGCCGGAGCGAACGCATGACGCTTGCCGGCGGGAGCCACCCTCCTGGGGGCCCATGGGCTTCATTACCCGGGAACTATTCCAAAACGTTCCCGCGGAGCGCCTCAGGCGTAAGGAATCATGCGCGCCACCTTCTTGTAGTCGCCGTCGGAGACCAGTTCGCTCTTGCCAAGCTTGCGCTTGGTCTTCGGCGCCTTCGACGTAAGGATGTGCCGCGTCTTCGTGTGGCCCCGCTTGATTTTGCCGGTAGCCGTCTTGCTGAAGCGCTTGGCCGCGCCCGAATGGGTTTTCAGTTTGGGCATGCTTTTCTCGTTTTGGGTAAAAGTCTTAGGGAGACAGGTACTTCCCTGCTCGGATGAGGCTGTTTTGAGTATACAGGAAGCGGAGCGAGCGGTGTTGGCGGAGCGAGGGCGTTGCGAACTCCGCCAAATGCGCTGTTTTCCGCTTACTTCTCTGGATCGGCCGCCGTGAAGGGCGAACAGCAGGGCTTATTGGTGGCGTGGAAGTTCATCAGTTCCAGGCGAATGCCGTCCGGATCTTCCAGGTTGAACTGATATTTTCCGTCCAGGCCGATTTTCGGGGCCGGGTCGTGACGGCTGGTTAGGCGGTTACCGGCTTGGAGAATCTTGTAGGCGTCAGGCACGGAAGCTTCGCCAATTGAAAAATGGTCCATCACGCCGAGTCGGCTCTGGGTCATGTCCGCCGGGATTCCTGTTCCCGGCCCGGCCCCCAGCATGTACTCCAACCAATCGTGGCCATCAGGAACCTGCTGGCTCACCCAATCGATGTGGCCGGGATGGGACCCACCCCACCAGTAGGGCCGGAAGCCGAGCAGAGCGCGGTAAAACGTGTCCTCATGGTCGCGGCTGTGGACCAGGAAGCCGATGTGGATGATGTGATGGCCGATCGCATTGGGGGCGTCGATGGGCCTGGGATGCGCCGGCGGCTGGACAAACTGCACTTGGTTCCCCTCGGGATCGAGCACCTCAAACCAGCGGCTTCCGTCGGCGCCGTGTTGCAGTTGCGCAGGGACGTTCCACCCTTTGGCGGCGAGGTATTTGCGCATGCCGTCGGCGCTGGTGGTGTTCCAAGCCGAGTGGTCCAACCGGTTGACGCTGCCGGCGGCGGGCAACGGCGCCGCGGGCAGCGGCAACACCTCGATAAATTGCGTGGGGCTGACGGCGTAACGCACGCCCCGAGGATTCTCCGGGTCGGGAAGCTTGGCCGCGCCCACGATCACGGTGTAGTAATGGTCGGTCGCCGGGGCGTCTGAGGTGTAGATGGCCAGATGCGAAATCCCGGTAATCTGCGGACGCGTGGGCGAGGATTGCGCGGAAACGGAGGCAGCGGCGAACATGGACAGGCAAGCAGCAGCAATCAACCGGCAGGACATAGGCGTTTCCCTCGCTTTGGATGGACAGATAACCATAAATCGATTTCGCCCAGATCCGCAATCCGCAGCCGAGGGAGCAAATCTGAACCAACGAGGTGGGACCACCTGCGGAGCCGTCTCTATTTGCCCGGATGGTCGTGAACCGCCGCTTCCATACTGGGCAAGATGGTCTCGAGCTCTTTGAATTTCGCCTGGTCGTGCAGGGCGTTGAGGCAAGGGTCGGCGAGCATCTGGAAGAACCACGGACAGCGCGCCTCATTGGCGACGCGAAGCTGGCCCAGAGCAGCCTCGGGCTCGCCCAGCGCCACATGGACGGCCGCAGCAAACGGGTTGAGGACAAATCTCTCGCGGCTCAGCCATTCGAGCCTTTGGAGAACCTCGCGCGCCTCGCCGGCGCGCCCCGCGCAGGCCAGCGCATAGGCGTGTACGCCTGCAGCCAGATCGGAGCTGGAGTCGTGTTGGCAAAGTTGTTGAGCGATTTGAACGGCGCGCGCGGCTTCGCCACTATAGGCAAGGATCACTGCCGCGTGCAAGGACACATCGATCGTATCGGGAAAATGCGCGTAGGCGGTCTCGATTTGGCAAAGGCTGCCTGCGGTGTCTCCAGCCAGATGGAGCGCCCATCCCAGGCGAGCTTGCAGCCATGGCGAACAGGGGTCGAGCCGGAGAGCGGCGCGCAGTATCTCAATGGCCTCGGAAAAGCGATGGCGGCTGAGGGCGAACATGATGCGCGCGCAGGTCGTCCAGCGATCGTGCGGGAGATGGGCGCTCAATGCGAAGGCGCGCAAAGCCGCGGCCAAATTGCGATCCACGTGAAAAGCGATCCAACCGAGGGCCGGCAAAACGGCTTCGGCGTGCGGATCCAAATCGGCAGATGACCCGTTGCCCTCGCGCAAGAAACCGGCCGGGACCACAACATCTGCAGCGCGACGCAGGAATTCCGCGGCGGTGGCCGCCGGCATATAGCCATATAACGCTTGAGCGAAGCACAGGTTGACGAAGTCGACGCGCGCCGCCATCAACCTGGGATCCACTTCCAGCGCGCGGAGAAGGCGCTCGAAAGCGTCCTGCATGGGATGGCGCTGGAAGCTCTGCCAGTCATAGTGAGCGCTTCGATAAAGTTCGTAAGCCTCGCGGAACCGCGGACCGTCGTCGTCTCCGGCGGCCGCCGCGGCGATGGACAGGCCCTCCCCGTGCAGACGGGATGCAATGCGCTGGACAAGCTCGCTTTCAATACCGGCCGCCTGGTTTTTATCGACGAGCAGATCCTCCACCCAAAGCTGGCCCCCATCGTGGACCGAGAACATTTCCGCGCGAAGGCGATAGTTTTGCGGCAATGCCCGCAGACTTCCGGTGAACGCAAGATCGGCCTCGAGAATCCTGCCGATTTCAAGTGCGGAACGCCCACGAGCGGCCAGCGCGAAAACCGAATCCTGGGCCACAACCGAAATCACCGAAGGAATTGCGTGCTGGAGTCGGATGGAGGTTTCCTCGGCCGCCGCGGGGCCTAGATACTCGGGCACGCCCAAACCCGCGGCAAAGGGCAAAATCACCAGCCGGTTGCGGGCTCCGGGCGCGGCCGCGACCCGCGCCGGGGCCGGGGCCGGAACTGCGCTCACAGCGCACGCGAGACGGTAACCGCGCTTGTACACGGTCTCGATGCACTCTTCCGGCGCCAGCCGCGCGCGCAGAGAATCGACGCACTTGGAAACGCTGCCGGCGGCGACCCGCGCGTCGCCCCATAAAGCTTTTCGCAATTGAGCGGGAGTGACGATCTGTCCGTGGTGGGCCACCAGCAACCGCAGAGCGGCCAGTTCCGACGGCGAGAGGTTAACGGGGACATCGCCGTGGAAGAGTCCGCCCTCGGAAAGCCGAAAGCGGCCGAAAGAAAATTCAGCCCGTACAGGGCGAGACGACGCCGACGCGCGTATCTTCATCGAATCAACGCATTCTGCCGAATCCCCCATCCCGCGGCGGGAATGCGGGATTCGCGATCAGCAATCAGGGAAAAAGATAATGACACTTCCGGACAATAATTCCGGAGACGATCTTCGACTGTTTTCGCAAAGAGAGCCTTTGGCTAAACGATGGAATCGATTATCTGCCCGTGACGCGGCTTCGCCTACAGAAAAATTCCCGACATTCATCCCGCCGTAACCTGCGGGAATTACCACGAGGTCCGGGAGACGATCTGCGCATTTTTTCAGATTATGGTATTGCCTTTTACGTTGTAGAACACTGCGGGCCGGAGAGGAAGAAGCGAGGCTTCGACCGCGTGACGCTGCTTGAGTTGCTATGGAAAAAGGGGATTGGTCAGCGGCCTCGGCCGTGCGGCGCGCCGCTTTCCTCCCTCTTTAGTACTTCGATTTGATCGCGTAAGTAACGCCCATGGTGAATTGAAATGAGTTGCGCTTGGTGGGAGGAACCGAAACCGGAGGGTCGTTGAGGTAGCTGTCCAGCGTCCCCACAGAGAAGCTGAGATTCTTATACGAGGGAAACGAGACGGTGTCGGTTTCGTTGGCCGAATAGTCGTGTGGTTTGTTGAAGGCGGGGATAAACGCCAAGCCCTGGGTAAGCGTCAGGAGCTTCAAATGGGCGGCATAGGTGGCCGAAATCGTGGAGCCGATGAGGTTCTGATTCGGGGTTGACGGCACGCCGGGAGTCGTGGGGGCAAGGAACTGCTGGCTCTCATATTGAATTGTTGCTTTCAGATCCAATTCCTGTTTTGGCTGCTTGATGGCCTCCCATCCAGCCCCTCCGCCGTATGCCGACTGCAACGCCAATCCCTGGGCGAAGTTGTGATCGAACGCTGTCTGCGCCAAGCCAAAGAAGCGGGCGGAAACAAATTCGTCCCGCTCGGCGCCGGCGTGGAAGATGGCGGTTTTGACGGATGGAACCCCAGGCTCCGTGATCTTGCCGAAGGAGCCGCTAAAGTCGGCCGAGGTGCGGTTGCGCGTGGTGAGCCAAGTGACCGTCGGCACGGCGCGCACCAAGCCGACCGATCCGGAAAATGTGGTTTGGTCTTGCGTGGCGTGGACGATGGTGGCGCCGGCGGTCGCCGCGCCGTTCCATCCCCCAAAGAAACCGGGCTGATGATAGACCTCAGTGTTGAGCGTCTTTTGGTCGACGATGTATTGGGCGTCGGCGACGGGAACCGGAGGCAGGGGCACAGCGTTTGCCGGGCGTACGGTGACGATCTGGCTGGTGGCATCAAGCGTGCCCACCGGAATGCTGCCCGCGTTTTTCTTGCTGCGCAGCTTGACGTTTTTGTTCAGCACCGCAAAGGCCTGCGTCGTGTGCAGCTCTTTTATGTTGCTCCAGGCGATGGAGACATCTCCCAGTTCGTCCGTGTGGAAGGTGACTTTTCCGCCCACTTCGTTGACCAGCTTGCCGTGCAATGTGTCACCGCTTTTGAGCACCAGCACGTCGGGCGCGGAATTCGCGGCTGGATTGGGCTGCGCCGCCGCAACCAAGGTCGCGGCGGTCATGAAGGCGAAAAATGGGAGAGAGAAGCGCCGGCTGAAAAGACAGAAAAAGCTACGCAGCAGAGAAGCGTTCATCGGAAATGATCTCCCCATCCGAAAAGAATTGCGGGAGCGGCGTCCCGCGTCCGTTCGCTCGACGTTGAATCCTTCGATGCAGGCGAGACTGCAATCCGTTGCAGTCGTTGCGGCTGCCGATACTTGGGAATATTTGCGAATACGGCCGCGTCAAAGAGTCAACGCGGCCGCTAGCCGAGATCCGCAAAAGAATAACCGGGCGCGGGCACCGGGTTTTGCGTCGAGAAAGCTTGAGACACAACGCCCGCGGGAGATAATTTGGGGCCGAGCCAGGCCCATTCCGGGAAGCGAACCAAGGCGGCAGGCGACGCATCCACCGGACCAAATGCGCGGCGGACGCGTTTTTTGAGTCACGGTCGATTCTTCGTGAGCCGCTTTTAGCATACACTTGTTTTCAGAATTCAAGCATTGACTTCATCGGGAGTTGGGGATGCCGAAGACTGTTTCTTATGCCCAGTGGTCACTTGAACCATATTGTATCGGGTTGAAGCTGCGCTCATTGCGGATTCAAAAGCGACTCACCTTATCGCGACTGGCGGCGGAAACCGGTCTATCCACGGCGCTGCTCTCCAAGCTGGAAACCGACCGCATGATTCCTACGCTGCCGACTCTGGCCAGGATCAGCCGGGTGTACGGCATTGGGATGAGTTACTTCTTTGCCGAACCGACGCATCATACTCTCTCGATCACCCGCAAGGCCCACCTTCAGGGCAACGGCCGCGGTCCCGAGGCAGTCAAGGTGACCCCGCTGAACAGCGTTGCCGAGAAATCGGGAATCATTGCGCAGTTGATTGAGTTTCAGGCCGGCGGCGCCGCCACGACGATGGACGCTTACCGGGACATGAACGGACTGATCTATGTTCTCGAAGGCCGATTGCGGCTGGAAGCGGGCGGCATGCACTATGTCCTCGAGACCGGCGACTGCATTTGTGTGGATAGCGGGATGCCGCTGGCTTGGGGCGCGGCCGACAAGCGCCGCTGCCGGATGCTGGCGGTGCTCGCAGCTCCTCATCGGGAAAGTTGAGCCGTCCCGCCTGGGCGCTCCAACTCCGGTTTGCCGGGGCAAGTTTCGAAGCGAGCCGCCTGCAGCGGCGCCCCCGAATCGGCGCGGCGTGGGGCTGGCGCGCGAAGTTGGTCCGTTTAGCGGTTCCTTTGTACCATGGTTGGGAACTTCGAAAAAGAAGAGCATTCATGCGACCCAATTCCAAGCTGGTGCAGGCGACGCTCACGGGCGCCCTCGGCGGCCTCATCTTCGGCATCGACATTGCGATTGTTTCCGGCATTATCGATGCGATTGTGCGCGTCTACGGATTGAGCGGCCGCGGGCAAGGGTTGACGGTGGCCGTGGGGCCGATCGGAACGGTGGTCGGCTGTTTTGTGGGCGGAGTGATCGGCCAGCGTATGGGCGCACGCACAGCATTGCGCTACGCTTCGGCGCTTTATTTTATCGCTGCGCTGGGGACAGCGTGCGCCTTGAGCTGGCCCATGCTGCTGGCGACGCGCCTGCTCAGTGGTCTGGGGCTGGGGTCGGCTTCGGTACTGGGCCCGGTGTATATTGCGGAGCTGGCCCCGGCGCAATGGCGCGGCCGCCTGGTGGGAGCTTTTCAGATCAACGTGGTGGGCGGCATTTTGCTCGGCTACTTATCGAATTACCTCATCCGACGGGCGCATCTGGGCGCAGTCGAGTGGCGGGTCATGGCCGGCGTGGCGGCAATCCCGGCGCTCGCGTTGTTTGCGCTTCTGTTCCGGATACCGCGTTCGCCGCGCTGGTCGGCCTCGCGGCGCGAAATCGACGAGGCGCTAGCCGTGCTCAGGGAGATGGGAGCGCCGGACCCGAAGGCGGAGCTCGCCGAAATTCAGGCGGCGATCGCGGCCGAGCATGCCTCGGCGCATGAGCCGGTGTTCCAGTGGAAATACCGCTATCCGCTTTTTCTGGCCATCAGCATCGGGGCTTTTAACCAACTCGCCGGGATCAACGCCGTTCTCTATTACATGCACGGCATCTTTGCCGCCGCAGGTTTCAGCCAGCTTTCCGGCGACTTGCAGGCCGTCGTTATCGGCGCCACAAACTTCATTTTTACCCTGGTGGGCATGTCGTTGATCGACCACTTCGGCCGCAAGAGCCTGCTGATTCTGGGCGCGATCGGCACTTCAGCCTGCCTTGGCGGCGTAGCGTGGATCTTCAGCGCCAACAGCCACCAGAGCGCGCTGCTCATCCTGCTGGTGCTCTACGTGGCTCTTTTCGCGATGTCGCAGGGCGCGGTGATCTGGGTCTATATTGGGGAAGTCTTTCCGACTTCAGTGCGCTCCAAGGGCCAGGGCGTGGGCTCGGCCAGCCACTGGATCACCAACACCATCATCTCGTTCGCGTTCCCGGTGCTGGTGCATCGGTTCAGCGAGGGCACGCCGTTCGCGTTTTTTGCTGCGGCCACCGTGGTGCAGTTGATCGTGGTCACATTCTTCTATCCGGAGACGAAAGGCCACACCCTCGAAGAGCTGCAGCGGAAGCTGGTGGGTGCGGGGTAGTTTTCACGTGCAAATAGACGTTTGAAGCCCGGCGGTTGAAGCAAGCACGCAGTTACTTTGCGCCGCGTGAGCTGAAACCGGCGTATTTTGAGAAAACAGCGCTGCAGATCGCATCATCTTAATTAAGTGGCTCGTGGAACAGCTTCCTCGTTCCCGAGCCATTTGCTTCGAATGGGAGAGTCCATGCGATTTACGCTTCTCGCGACGCAGCCGAAGACCTATGCTGTGATCTTTGAAACCGGCGATGAACTTGCGTCCGGTTTGAGCCGTTTTGCAACTGAACAGAAACTTGCCGGAAGCAGCTTCAAGGCCATCGGCGCCGAATCTTCGGTTAAGCTGGCCTGGCTGGATTGGAAGACCAAGCAGTACCATCCTTCAGTTGACCTGAACGAGCAGATGGAACTTGTGTCGCTGATCGGAGACGTGGCGCTCAAAGATGGCAAACCCCAAGTTCACGCGCACGTGGTCGTCACCAAGTCCGATGGCACTGCGCATGGCGGCCATCTGCTGGAGGCGCACATCCGGCCCACGTGTGAAGTCATCCTCACCGAAAACCCACTCCACCTGCGAAAGCAGTTCGACCCCGCCACGGGGCTCGCGATGATCCGGCCGTAGAGCCAGGCTGGCCCCGCGGCGCGTTTCTGTAACAGATTGAGCCGGACACAAATTCCCTTTTGCCAAGCGGGCCTAAGGCTTGGATGGCCCGCCTGACTGGGAAATCCGGCCGCTTCAGTGCGACGGTATCGGGCGCAGGCGCCGATCAATCGGCAGCCATCGGCCGAGGGGTTCCCGTAACTTCCGCATTGGGATTTGCAGCGTGGCCGTAGCCGATAATCTCAGAGCCGGAAGTCGCAAATGCGAGAACGGAGCTGATCAAACCCAGATAACCGCCCGCCATGATCCAACCGCCGACTCCGGCCCAGTTCCCGATGGCAAGACAACCCAGCGAGAGCCATAGGGCGAGCAGAAAGAGCATGCGGGTGACTCCACTTTTGAAGGAACCTGCCCAAACGTAGAGGAAGAAAATCCCCCACAGGCAGGCAAACCAGCCTATGTACGCGCGCGGCTCCGTCATTGCCGGGACGTACGCAGCGATCGTTCCCAGCAGACCGGCCCCGCCAAAAAAGACGATGGAGTCAAGGCCGCGATTCTGCATGAACGACAGGATGCCCATAATCGCAAGAACGATCGCCAGCGGGTATAGAATCGCCAAGCCGAACTGCCTCGAAAACCAAGCAGCGTTCGACATCTGGATCATCCAGGCGGTAATGGCCAGGCACATATAGCCGACAGTCGAAACGGCAACTGCCTTTGTTTTGGTGTTCATGATCAATGTCTCCTTAAAAGAATTCACTTCCGCGTTTCCGCCAGATATGCGCGAACCGCCGGAAAAAGTCCAGGAAAAAACCGGGCCTCTTTCGGCGCGTAGACGGGGGACTGCGCTCGCGTCCAAAGGCTGTTCTCCGCGGCCGACGGAAAGCCAGCCCACGCCGGCGGCGGAATACCGAACGGCGCACGCGGCGAAGAACCGGTCCAGGGATTCCAACGGCCGCGTGCGCGATGAAGATGATATGTGGGGATCGGCGCCGCAAAACCCGGCGCGACGGATTAAGGAAGGAAGGATCGCTCCCGCTCAGGTCTTGAGGAACGATCAGAACCACCCATTCCGGCGTCTCCAAACCCGGATGCGGCATAGGAAAACGATCCAGCCGCCTTGGCTGGTATGGGCGCGGAAACGAATTTAATCTCAACCACACTGCTAAGTCCTTGACGCAGCGTCCATGGCCTACTCACATCTCGCATGCGATCGAAACTAGCAGTCTTTTTGCGCTTACTCGAACTCAGCTCCTTTTCCTGCCGATTCTTTTTTGAGCCCTGTCAGAAAAATCTCTTCGTGCAAGTTTTGCCCGAAGTTCGACGTTCAGGAATCTCGATTCGGCCTCCGCCGGCCCCTTATTCCTTCCATATCGTTGGATGCCGCTTGCAAGGACGAGGGCGTCGGGCGAGGACCCTACCCGCGTACTTAGGTGAAAACAGGAGGAACGATCTCTGGAGCCGCTCTACGGCGGTTTAGGAAATCAATGTAGGACGGCCAGAATCGTGCAGGGCCGCCGCTCCTTGGGGTCGCGTCGGCTCAGCTTCTTTGGCTGCTCCACAGGGTATTTCCTAACCCGGCGTAGCCGGAACCAAAACCTGGCATTTTCCCGAAAGTTGGAGCCTTTGAAAAAATGCCGAAATCCCGCATGAATACTGACCGAAACGTACATCGCCAGAAATATTCTGCGCAAAATGTGCAGGATTCAAATGGATAGGTACTAAACCGCTTAAGCCGGCTTCTCAACGGGAGGAGATGCCTTTTTTGCCGCCAGAAGGGGCTGGACAGCGGGACGGCGGGCCGTCCACCAGACCAGAGCGAGTCCGGCAATCGCGGCTGCGGCGCTGGCCAACTGCGCGTTGGAGAGGCCCCAAAGGACCTTCGGATTCCGGCGGATGAACTCCACGAGAAAACGGGCCAAGCCGGTGAGAAGCAGATACTGGCCGAGGATGGCTCCGGTGGCATGGGGTTTTCCCAGGCGGCGCCAGAGCCACCAGCCGATGGCCAAGCCCCCTGCCAACTCATAGAGCGGCGTGGGATACACGGGGACGAAGACGGGCACCAGGCCATGGGGAAAGGCCATACCCCAGGGATGGAAGGTAAATCCAAGAAAGTGCACCGGCTTGATGGCGATGCCGTAGTCGCCGTCGCCGGAGAGAAAACAGCCGATGCGGCCGATGCCGTACCCTATGGCCGCAGCCGGGGCAGCCAGATCCAGGATGCGCACAGCGCCGATTTTGGCCCGCCGACCCTGATAGATCAGGGCCGCGATGCCGAAGATCAGTCCGCCGTACCAGGCGAATCCGGCGGAATCCCAGAGCGCATGCCAGCCCAGCTCACGAAAATCCGACGGCGTATCGAGGACGTGCCACAGCTTGGCGCCCACGATCCCCGCCACCACAGCGATGGCCACCATGCCCACGGCGTCGGCATCGATGCCGGCGCGGCGAAAGCAGCGATCCATCACGAATGCGGCGCAGACGGCGGCCAGCCAAAGCATGAGGCCGAAAGTAGGGATGTTGAGGGGACCGAGGTGGATAAAAGGAACCATTGCTCCTCCCAGTATAGACGGGGCGCGCATGGAAAGACGCGGGCGGGCGAGGCGCCGCATTTGGCCTGACGCGGCACATCTTTGGGCAGTTTTGACAAAGGGGAGGGATTGGAGCGAATCTACTAGAAGCGAATAAAAAGCGAAAGTGCGCCGCCTATGCCCTCCGCTGCCACCCTCCGCCTTGAAATCGAACGCTTCCTCGAAAACCGCTTTCCGGCCGCGCTCACCCCTGCGCTGCGCACGCTCCGCGAGGTGGTGGAGACGGGGATTGCCGAGGTGGACGAACTGCTTCAGGGCGGACTGCCGGTAGGCGCGATCAGCGAAGTAACAGGGGCGGTTTCTTCAGGACGGACGAGCCTGGGGCTGACGTTTGTGGCCCGCAGAACCGCGGAAGGGCGGGTTTGCGCCTGGGTGGATGCGAGCGACGCCTTCGATCCGGAGTCGGCGGCGGCGAACGGCGTGGCGCTCGGGCAACTGCTCTGGGTGCGCTGCGGGAACGGGCAAGCGGAGAGCCCGGCAAAGAACAAGCCGGCAAGGGGTGGTATGGGGCAGGCTGGAGTGGGGCAGGCCGGGCTGGGGATGGAAAAACGGCCTTGGACACGCCTCGATCAGGCACTGCGCGCCACCGATCTGCTGCTGCAGGCGGGCGGCTTTGCGGCCATTGTGCTGGACCTGGGCGATATAGCTCCCGCATACGGAAGCCGCATCCCGCTGGCGACGTGGTTCCGGTTTCGCCAGGTCGCGGACCGGGCGCGGTCAAGCCTGGTGGTGCTGGGCAAAGCCGCCTATGCACAGTCGAGCGCAGCAGTGGTGCTGGAGTGCGCGCCTCCGCGCCTGCGAACCGCGGGCGAAACCGTGCTGCGCGGATTCACATTTACGGTGCGGCGCGGGCGGGAACGCTGGGCTCCGGTCGAGATCGGCACGCGGAAACCGGGGCCCCCAACGACAGATTTTGGTCGTTGGGGTGGCAAACCTCCGGCATCCGCTTGGGATGCACAGGCCGCGTGGGAAACGGAGCTCCGGGCATGAGCGGCGCATTGTATGCCTGCGCCTATGCGGCGGAGTTTCCCGCGCAGGCCTTGCTGCGCCTGCAGCTGGATCTTCACCCCACGGTCGAAGACCTGTCCGTGGGGACCCCGAATCTCACGGCAGAGCCGGTGGCCGTGCTTGAAGGGCAAGCTCCTGAGGAAAGTGTTTGCGCGTTGAACCAGCAGGCGCGGCGGCGCGGCGCGACGCTGGGTATGACACGGCTGGAAGCCGAAAGCATCGGCGGACTGAGGCTGCTGGCGCGCTCGGCCGAAAACGAGGCTGCGGCGCGGGCTGTATTTCTGGAATGCGCGGCGCAGTTTTCTCCGCGCATCGAAAAAGTAAATGAAAGGGAAGCGAGCGAAGGAGCGGCGTGCGCCTGTGTGCTGGATATTGCGGGCACGGAGCGGCTCTTTGGCCCTCCGGAGCAGTTGGCCGGAAGGTTGCGCACGGCGCTGGCGAGGGTGGGTTTTCGCGTCTCGATTGCCGTGAGCGCGAACTACGATGCGGCGCGCATGAAGGCGGCGGCGGGCCGCGGGATTGCGGTGATCGCCGAGGGGGCGGAGGCGAGCGCGCTGGAGAAGCTGCCCATTGCAGCTCTCGGGTTGGCCGAGGGGCACGCGGAGACCTTTGCGTTGTGGGGCATCGGCACGCTGGGTGAACTGGCTCGCCTGCCGGAAGCGGAGTTGGTTACGCGGTGCGGCGCGGAGGCGCGCCGGTGGCATGCGCTGGCGCGCGGCGCGGCCGAACATACATTTCAACCCCTCGAGCCGGAGTTTTCGCTCGCCGAGTTCTGCGCCTTCGAGACGCCGGTGGAGCAGATCGATTCCCTGCTGTTTGTGGGCGCGCGGATGATCGATTGCCTGGCGGCGCGGGCCAGTTCGCGAGCGCTCGCGCTGGCCGCGATGGACGTGGAGATGAAGCTGGAGGGAGGCGCGGTGTATCGGCGCGCGATCCGGCCGGCGCTGCCGACGGCGGACCGGAAATTCCTGCTCAAGCTGCTGCAACTGGAGATCGGCGCGCACCCCCCTCAAGCCGCGGTGATGGCGCTCAGGCTGACCGCGGAGGCGGGACCATCGAGCAAGGTGCAGCTTGGGCTCTTTACGTCGCAGATGCCCGAGCCCTCGCGACTGGATGTAACGCTGGCGCGCTTGAAAGCGCTGGTGGGCGAGGATCGCGTAGGCGCGCCGGCGCTCAACGACACGCACCAGGCGGGCCGTTTTCGCATGGATGCGTTTTCGCTGGCCGGCGGGAAAGCCACGCCTGCCGCCGGACGGCCGCGGATGGCTTTGCGGCGCGTGCGGCCGCCGGTGCCGGTGCGGGTGGCGCTTTCTCCCTCCCTTTCCGCATTTTCCTCTCGAAATGGCGGGGAAAGCAGAGAGCGCCCGGACGTGAGGCCGGCAGCCTTTCGCGAGGGAGAGAACCGCTTTGAGGTGGTGGCGGCTTACGGGCCGTGGCGCAGCAGCGGCTGCTGGTGGTCCGACGGCGAGTGGGATGCGGAAGAGTGGGATGTACTGGTGACCAAAGCCGACGGCGCATCGGCAGCGTGCGTGCTCATTTATGACCGTAAGCAGAGGGCATGGCGGCTGGAGGCGTTTTATGACTGACCGCAGCATCCATGTGGTGAATGCGCGCTCGCCGGGAACGCCGGTCTGCCATCCGAACGATGCCTATCTGCCGCCCTCGCAAAGACACGAAACCATCTCTATCCGATCCCGGCCATCGGGGGCCGGGGATGACGGCGACTATATCGAACTGCACGCCGCGAGCGCCTTCAGTTTTCTGGATGGGGCTTCGCAGCCGGAAGAACTGATCGAGCGGGCCGCTGGGCTCGAGATGCCGGCCATGGCGATGGCGGACCGGAACGGCTTGTATGGCGCGGCGCGCTTCCACACCGCCGCGCAACGCACGGGGCTCAAGGCGCACATCGGCGCGGAGATTGCGGTGTCTTCGTTGGGGAAGAAACTCACGCCGCCGGCATGGCTGCCGCATCAATGTCCCGACGAACCGCCGCGCGTGCTGCTGCTTTGCGCGTCGCAAACCGGCTATCAGAATCTTTGCCAGCTCATTACGCGTTTTAAAATGCGCGAGACGACAAAGGCGGAGGGTGCGGCAACGTGGGACGATCTCGAAGAATTTTCACCGGGGCTGATCTGCCTGACGGGCGGCGAGGAGGGACCCCTGGCCGCGGCGCTCGGGAGCGGCGGCGAGGGCGAGGCGCGCATGGTAGCTGAGCGGCTGGCTGCGATTTACGGGCGCGGCAATGCCTATCTCGAACTGCAGCGCCACCAGGAGCGCGAGGAAGAATGCCGCAACCAGTCGTTGCTCAACCTTGCTTCCAGCCTCGGCCTTCCGGTGATTGCGACCAACGGCGTCCGCTACGCGGTCGAGAAAGATCGCGAATTGTTGGACGTGTTTACCGCCATCCGCCATCACACCACGCTCGACCGCGCCGGCCGTTTGCTGGCGCCGAACGACGCGCGCATGATGCGCCCGGCGCAGCAGATGGCCGCGTTGTTCCGCGATATTCCCGAAGCTGTGGCCAACACGCGCATCGTGAGCGAGCGACTCCAATTCACCCTCGACAACCTGGGCTATGAGTTCCCGCGCTTTCCCGTTCCCGAAGGCGAGACGATGGACAGCTTTCTGGCCAAACGCGTCGAGGAAGGCGTGCGCAGACGCTACGGCTCGCCGGCCAAGCGGCATCTGCTCGAAAAAGCGCGTGCGCAGGTGCGGCGCGAGCTGGATCTGATCGCAAGGCTCGGCTTTTCAGGATATTTCCTGATTGTCTGGGAGATCATCCACTACTGCCAGAGCCGGGGTTTTCTGGTGCAGGGACGCGGCTCGGCGGCCAACTCCGCAGTGTGTTACGCGCTCGAAATCACGGCGGTCGATCCGGTAGGCATGGAGCTGCTCTTCGAGCGGTTCCTGAGCGAAAACCGCGGCGAGTGGCCGGACATCGATCTCGATTTGCCGTCGGGCGACGAGCGCGAGCAGGTGATTCAGCATGTATACGAGCGCTACGGCGCGTTGAGCGCGGCCATGACCGCCAACGTGATCACCTATCGCGGGCGCTCGGCGGCGCGCGAAGTGGGCAAGGTCTTGGGTTTTGAGGAGGACCAGTTGGCGCGGCTGGCGAGTTTGTTCGGTCATTGGGAGTGGCGGGGCCCTTACGACACCATGGCCGATCACTTCCGGCATGCGGGCTTCGATATTCGCCATCCACGCATCGCGCATTATCTCGATCTCTGCACGCGCATGCAGGACCTGCCGCGCCATCTCGGCCAGCACTCGGGCGGCATGGTGATTTGCGCCGGCCTGCTCAACCGCGTGGTTCCCATTGAGCGCGCGTCGATGCCGGGCCGCACCGCGGTGCAGTGGGACAAGGAGGATTGCGCCGATCTGGGGCTTATCAAGGTGGATCTGCTGGGACTGGGCATGATGGCCGTGCTCAAGGACTGCATTGAGCTCGTCCCGCGCCACTATGGCGAACCGGTGAACCTCGCCGCGCTGTCCGAGGATCCGCTGGTGTACGAGACGCT